>CBHTTJ010000051.1:0-29610 GCA_966095605.1 uncultured bacterium
ACTTTCCAAGAGTCAGAAAACCGTCCCGAGCGGAATTATTGCGTTTCCAGGAGTCCAAAAACCATTCTGAGCGCGATTTTTCCATTTCGAGGGAGTGAAACGCCCTTTTTGACGCTGGAACGGCGTTTTTTGTCCAGAAATCGCCCATATCCAACCTTGAGGAAGATCTTTTTAACGTTAAAGACCCATTTCAGCCAGTTTCCTCGCGGCAACCCCCTTTCTTCGCCCGGATTTTGAATTATATTGGCCGGACAAATAGGGACTTTAACCTGTTGCTCACGTTTGAACGAATCGCTAAGTTCCTCCCTCTTTAAATCGGTTATGAACGAAGACACTGATAAAACGGATGTCGCCGTGGAAAACGGCAATGCGGAGATTCCCGCAAACAAAGTCCTTTCGGCGGAAGAAATCGCTGAGTTGAAAGAGAAAGCCCTTAAGGCGGACGAACATTGGGACCGCCTGCTCCGGACGACGTCGGACTTCGAGAATTTCAAAAAGCGCGCCGCGCGAGAAAAGCAGGATGCGATCAAGTTCGCGAACGAAGGTCTGCTCGAGAAACTCATCCCGGTGATCGACAATTTCGAGATGGCGCTCGCCGCGACGGAATCTGCCCAGGCTTCGCAGTCGAATGATTCGTTGAAGACTGGAGTGAAGATGATTCATTCCCAGTTGAAATCCGTGCTGAGCGACGCCGGGCTGGAAGCCATCGATGCCGCCGGCGAAAAATTTGATCCCAACCTTCACGAAGCTGTCTCCCAAAAAGAAACCACGGACGTGCCTGAAGGGAATGTTGTGCAGCAACTGCGCAAAGGCTATAAATTCCGCGAGCGCCTGGTGCGCCCGGCCACGGTGGTTGTCGCCAAGAAACCGGGAAGTTAATAAGAAGAAGTGCAGCGATTGATGGTGAACAGACCTTGCGTCCTCAGGTAACAATGGCACTGCTGAGGTATTGCATTACTTAATTTGGATTATCCATGTCTTCCAAACGCGATTATTACGAAGTCCTCGGTGTGGAGCGTACTGCCTCGGCCGAAGAAATTAAAAAATCTTACCGCAAACTCGCGGTAAAGTATCACCCCGACAAAAATCCGGGCGATAAAGAAGCCGAAGAAAAATTTAAGGAATTGGGCGAGGCGTACGAGGCGTTGAGCGATCCGCAAACCCGCGCGGCCTATGATCAACACGGCCACGCTGCGTTTGATCCGCGTCGTCGTGGATTCGGTCACGGCGGTGGCTTCCATGATCCATTCGATATTTTCCGCGAAGTCTTTGCCGGTGGCGGTGGCGGCGGCAGCATCTTTGAAGATCTTTTCGGTGGTGGCCAACAGCGCGATCCCAGCGGCGGTCAACGCGGTGCGGATTTGCGTTACGACATGGAGATTTCTTTCCTCGAAGCGGCACACGGGACGGAGAAGGAAATTACGGTCACGAAACCTGAGCGTTGCGAAGTTTGCGATGGATCGGGCGCGGAAAAGGGTTCGACCGTCAAGACCTGCACCACTTGCGGTGGCCGCGGACAGGTATTGATGTCCCGTGGGATTTTCAGCATCGCCCAGACATGTCCTCGTTGCGAAGGCGCCGGCAAAGTTATCGAAAAACCGTGTAAGAATTGCCGCGGGACCGGTCGCTCGGAACGTCAGACGAAAATTAAGATCAAGATTCCGCCAGGTGTCGATACCGGGACGCGTTTGCGTTCGTCTGGAAACGGCGAGGCTGGAGCGCGTGGCGGTGCGACAGGTGACTTGTATGTGATCCTGCACGTCAAGCCGCACGAAATTTTCGAGCGCGAAGGCGACGACCTGATTTGTGAAGTGCCGATCAGTTTTGTGCAGGCAACCCTCGGTGCGGAAATTGAAGTGCCGTCATTGGATGGCAAGCTTCAGATCAAGGTGCCGGCCGGAACGCAATCAGGCACGGTGTTTCGCTTAAAAGGGAAGGGGATCAAGAATGTTCAGGGCTACGGACACGGCGATTTGCACGTGCGCGTGACGGTGGAAGTGCCCACGAAACTGAACAGCGCCCAAAAACAGAAGCTCCAGGAATTTGCGGCCCTCTGTGACGAAAACGTCAACCCGATCAGCAAGAGTTTCTTCGACAAAGCAAAGAACCTCTTTCGCTAAAACGAACGTGGGCGCCAAAGGAGAGTTGGCGCCCAGATAAATTATTTATTCCAATTGCTGGCAAACGGATCGGTTTTGTCCGGGATGCCGCCTTTGCGAATGATTTCGGCTTTCTTCGCTTCTTTTTCAGCTTTTTTGCGAGCGGCAACCGCAGCCACGGATTCCTCGCCTTTTTCGAGCTTGTAGAAGGTTTGGCCCAGTTTGATTTTTTGGGTCTTTTCCACGTTCTTCGCCATCTTCGAATTCGGTAATGGTTTTAACATATGCAGGAGAGGTTACTGGATCGAATCTTAAGAGAAGATGAAGTGATTAGGCAATGCGAAAGCGATAGCCAGCAATTTGCGAAAGATTGTATCCAGTCTTATGCAAGAGCCGAAGCGCTGTAATCAGCCGAATAGAGGTTCTTCCGGAAATTACTTTTGGCAACTTTAAACCGGTAATGTATCAGGAGCTTTTGCAGCCTTATCGATAGGCTCAGTAGCAACTTCGATTGGATTCCCTGCCCAGGCTCTTTCCGCTGCTTCCTCGTCGAACTGGTTCTCCCATTTGGAGACAAGAATGGTTGCCACACCGTTGCCAATCAGATTGGTGATGGAACGGGCTTCCGACATCAGGCGGTCGACCCCAAGGATCAATACCATGCCTTCGATCGGAATCGTGTGCAGAGAGGACAACGTTGCCGCCAGAACGATAAAAGCGCTGCCGACGACTCCTGCTGCTCCCTTGGAAGTGACCAGACAAACGATGATGATCTTGAGCTCTTCCCAGAAAGAAAGATGTGTGTTGGTCGCCTGCGCGATGAAAACCGCGGCCATTGTCAGGTAAATGCACGATCCATCCATGTTAAACGAATAACCTGCTGGCAGAACCAAACGGACCATCGACGGAGCACATCCTACTTCCTTCAGGCGCACCATCATTCGCGGCAAGACGGACTCCGACGACGCGGTGCCGAGAACAATGAACAATTCTTCGCGAATAAACTTTAGAAACTTGAAGATGGAGACTCCGTGCAATTTCAAAAGCAGGCCGAGGACGACAAAAATAAAGACCAGACTCGTGATATAGACGCACAACATCAGGTGGAATTGTGCTTTCACTGAGTCGAATCCGAGGCTGCCGGTTGTAAAAGCGATTGCGCCGAATGCCGCAATGGGCGCGAGCTTAACGATGAAGCCCATCATTTTCATGAGAGCTTCGGCCAGGTGCTCGAGAAATAAAACGATCGGTCGGCTCATTTCTCCCATCGACGACAACGCGAAACCAAAAAAGATGGAGAAGAACAAGACCTGAATGATATCACCCTTGGCGAACGCATCCACGACACTCGTCGGAATGATGTTCATGAAAAACTCTATGAACCCGTGAGTTTTCGCAGTGGAGAGATAGTTTTGGATGGCGGTCGTATCGAGAGTTTTGGGATCGGCATTCACCCCGACCCCCGGCTTGATCCATTTTACAACCAGCCAGCCGATAATCAGAGCCAAGGTGGTCATTCCTTCGAAATAGAGCAGCGATTTGAATCCGACACGACCTACACGCTTAAAACTTTCCATCCCGGCCATTCCCACGACGACCGTGGTGAAAATAATCGGGGCGATCACCATACGAATCATTTTGATGAACGCATCCCCAAGGGGTTTAACCTGCTTGGCCTGTTCGGGAAAGTAATGACCAAAGAAAATCCCAATAACGATGGCAATCAAAACCTGAAAATAGAGGTGATGATAAAAGGGCTTGCGCATCGGCTGATTGCGCAAAGTGTTCACGAAACACTTCAGCCGCACAAGTTTTGATTCTTGTTGCTCGTAAACTAGAGGGCGGACGGTGAAATGCCCACGGCAAGAATACTGCAGGTTTGAACCGTTTTGAGTCCCAGTTCCTTGCATTTCGCAAAGACCTCGTCGGATTCGGTTCCCGGATTCAACCAGAGTTCATCACAGCCTTTCGTCGCAATTTCCGGGAGAACCTGCACGAGTCGCTGCGGACCAAGGTAGACGCTCACGATGTTGGGACGGGACGGGACATCCAAAATCGTTTTGTAGCAGGGAAGACCTTCGACTTCGGTTTGCGCAGGATGAACCGGATAGACACGGTGACCGGTTTGGGCAAAAGCGCGGACGGCTTTGTTTCCAAACTTCGTCCGATCATTGGACGCTCCGATGACGGCAACCGTTTTCATTTCTTAGGACGAAAGCCTGGAGGGAGGTTGGAAGCAGGTTCTTCTTTCGCGGCGGCAGCGCCTGGTGCTTTGCCGCGGACTTTTACAACCAGGCCGGGTTTTTCTGGAGCGGCAGCGGGAGCAGCGGGCGAAACTTTCGGCACGGTCGGTAAAGGTTCCATTCCTTCAGGGACATCGGTGGAAAGAGATGTGTCGTCCCCACCGGATTCGTACATCGCCAGTCGCTTGGCGGCCTTTTTGGCGGCCGCGGTTTGGCCGTATTCCTTCACGATGCGGCGCAGCAATTCGAGAGTCTTCTCCGACTTGCCCATCTTGGAATAAAGATTGCAAAGGTGAATCGCCGCCCAGCCCCAGCGTTCGGGTTGAAGTTTTTTCTTTAGCACTTCTTCGTATTCGAGAGCGGCCGCGAGATGATTGTTTAATTTCTTTTCGTAAATTTCGGCGATCTCCAGGGCCGCGTATTGTGCATGGGGATTCTCCTGCAAAAATTCACGCAAAATCTGGATAGCTTCGAGAAACTGTCCCTTGTGCACGGCATTGAGAGCTTCTTCGTATTTCGGATCGTAAACGCCTTTGAGATCATCATTGAAAAGGAAATCGATTGTTCCCTGGCCAAGCATGTTAGAGACGTCCTTGGCGACAAAAAATCCGAGGGCGAAAATGGTAACCAAAAACGCTCCCAGATACCCGATCATGCTGCCTTGGCCTTTAGATTTGGCTTCCTTGGGTTCTGGTGTTTCCGGAGCAGGTGCGGTGGTGACGGCGTTGGTAGCCGGAGCTGCGTTTGTTTCCGCGACAACATTTGTCGCAGGAGTTCCTTCAGGTGCGGGAGCCACCGCATTCGTGTCCTGGGCAACGGCATTGGTGGCAGGAGGTGCTTCGGGCGCGGCTGGTTTTGCAGCTGAGTCTCGCGAATCGTCCGTGGTGAGCTCGGTTTCGCCGCGTGCTTTGCCCGCTTTATAGTTGGAATAGAACTGCGTGCCGAACCAAATGGCAGCGATCACGAGCACCACGTATACAATGGTTTTCGTCAGGTTATTCATGTCTTTGGCTGGTCTTCCAACTATGTGCTACAAATCAGTTTTTGCAATGAGCGTTAGCCCTGTGCCTTGAAACGCCCAAGTGAATTTTAATGGCAAACGGAAACACCGCTCTTTCCTCAAGCAGGTCGTCCCCACGCCATTCTTCAGGGCCGGATGCTGGCAAAGATGGCCTAGTCACACAATGGAATAAAATAAGAGGTAAAAAAATGGCGGAGTGACCATGAAAGGCACTGGTTTTGCCGGGGAAGAGCCCCTCAGCATGGCCTGTGTTTGCTCTGTGCGAGGACAAGAAAAGGTGCGCAAAGGCCAAGTTAGGGCGTTGACGGTGAGATTCATTCTCAATAAAACTCTCCGCGTCAGATTTAAAGAAAAAGAATCGAGAACAAGAACATGATGAAAAAAACCCTCCTCACCGGACTTATGGGCTGTCTATTGTCTCTGCCAGCCGTGGCTCATGAACGACTCTTTACCTACAGCTACGAGCCGGAAACGATGCCCCAGGGTCTGTTTGAATTTGAACAGTGGCTTACCCTCCGCACCCAGCGCAACAAAGCGGTGGCCCAACACGATTATAACAAATGGGAAATGCGCGAATCCCTGGAATACGGCGTCACGGACAATTATACCGTGGAAGCTTACGTGAATTATTCGCACGAGAGTTTTCATGACCCGGTCGCGGGAACGGATTCTTCCGGGTTCCATTTCGATGGTGTCTCCATCGAGAACCGTTACATGGTGCTGAACCCGGCGGAAAAACCGGTCGGCCTCACCCTTTATCTCGAACCGCGCTATGCCGGTGACGAAGCGGAAGTCGAAGAAAAAATTATCATCGGCCAACGTCACGGCGCCTGGAAGTGGGCGTTCAACCTGACCCACGCCACCGAATGGGAAAATGATCTGCACGACGTCGAAGGCGAATTCGAAGGTTCCTTCGGCCTTGCTTACCATATCAATAAACGCTGGGCCGTCGGTGCTGAATTCCGCAACCACAACGAAATCCCGGATTATAGTGAATGGGAAAATACCGCGTTTTATTTCGGACCTGTGGTAAGCTATCACAATGAAAAGTGGTGGGCTGCGCTCACGGTTATGCCGCAGATTTACGGCGCCAATTTCTCAGGCGACCCAGATATGAACCACCACTTCGAATTGGAAGGACATGAAAAGTTGAATGTCCGCCTGATTTTCGGCGTTACTTTCTAATGCGGTTGCGAGTTGTTGTTGTTGTTTCCACGGCGGCGTTGCTGGCGGTTTTGTCCGGCAACGCCGCTGAGCTTTCCCCTCAGCAGACCGCAGATGCTCGCAAGCTTTACCTGACGAAGTGTGCGAAGTGTCACGAACTCTACGATCCCAAGTCATACACGGACGCCGAATGGGACACGTGGATGTTAAAGATGAAAAAGAAGTCGAAGCTGAAGGATCAGCAATACGAATCTTTGAAGAGTTACACCGCGACGCTTCGATCTTCTGCGGTTTCGGGAAAGAAATAGGTTTCTTAGCAGTGCCCCTTTTTCTTGCAGGCGCCCCGTTTCTTTAATTCCTCGCAGCTTCCGGTGATTTGCAGGCGCTGGCTCTTGATGGAGAAGCCAAGCTTTTGACTGATTTCATCTTCCAGCCGAGAAATCTTCTCGTCTTCAAATTCCACAATCTTATCACAGTCCTGGCAGATAATGTGATTGTGATTCGGATGCTCGGCGTAATTCGGATCGTAAAATTTATAATCCTTCCCGAAATCCATTTCGCGAACGAGGCCGCTTTCGGTCAGCAAGGGCAGGGTGCGATAAACGGTCGCGCGAGAAACGGACTTGTCTTTTTTGCGAGACCATTCGAGGAGCTGTTCGGCGGTGAAATGTTCTTCCGTGTTGAAAACCGTCTCGATGATGGCGCGTCGTTGCGCCGTGATGCGAAGGCTTTTCTCCTCGAGAAAAGCAATGAATTTATCTTTGGCGGCGGTTTTCTCCGCTAACGGCATGACACAGACTATATTTTCCCCGAAACGACAAGTCAACGCATGCCGCACGCAGGACTTCAGTTTATTGCACGGAACTGGCGCGCAGAGCCCTCAGCAAAACATCGAGTTGCGATCGTTGGTGTTCGCTGGAAATAACGAAGCGGAAATAGCCGTTTTCTGGTCCGCCGGGATATTTGATAAAGGAAGGGAACACCCCCGATGCCAGGCAATTCTTCTTCAAGGCAGCCGCGTGTTCCGCGTCGCGCGGAATGATCGAAACAATTGGGCTGGGCGTTTGGCTGACGCTAATGCCGATTTCCGCCACATTCTTTTTGAAGTAAGCGACGTTCTGATTCAGTCGACGACGTAATGATTTGTCCTTTGCCAAAATCTTAATTGAGCTGACGGCTCCGTTGGCCAAAGGCAATGGCAGCGGGGTATTGCCCACGAACATTCGGCTCGCGGCAAAAATCTTTTCCCGCACTGTGGCATCGCAAACGATCGCTCCGCCGTAAACTCCAAACGCTTTGCTCAATGTAATATTCTGGATCAGTTGCGCTCGGCCGACATTCTCGAGCTCAATGCTTCCTTTTCCGCTCTTGCCGAGCGTTCCCGCGGCATGCGCATCGTCGATCATCATCCACGCGCTTTTCGGCAACCGTTTGCGATATTCACGCAATGGCGCAATGCCACCGTCGTGCGAAAACATCCCATCAGTCAATAAAATGGGACGGATCTCTTTGCCGAGGCGGGCGAGTACAGCACTCAGACTTTCCGGGTCTTTATGTTTGAAACGTAAGATCGGACAATCGAAAAACGTCGCGGCGTCGGCGAGAGAGGGGTGCGCTTTTTCATCCATCAACACATGTGAAAATGTTCCCTTGAGCGCCTGCGCGGCGGCGATATTCGTCATGTAGCCGCTGGAAATCAGGACCGCCGTTTCCGCACGAAAAAATTTCGCAATAGCTTTTTCCAATTCCTCGTAAATGGCGTGGTGACCGGTAGTCAGTCGTGACGCTGCGACATTTAGTCCAAATTTTTTGAGGCCGGATTTCACGGCTTTCAAAACCGTGGGATGACTGGCGAGCCGGAAGTAATCGCAGCCGGCAAAATAGCTGAGCTTCCGTTTGCCGAAACGGACGTAAGTGCGGTCGACTTGTTGGAGTGGCTGCGGTTCGGCCATAACTACGGGACAATCTCAATCGTATCCCCGGGTTGCAAAGGAAAATCTTCTCCCTGAAGCAACTGCTTCGCGGAAATGGAAAACGTCTCACCGTTGCGTCGTAACAGAAACCCCTTGGGATCACGGCGCCCGCGAAAATCTGCGGCGACGATGGCTGAAGCCAGCGTGAGTTCTTCGTTCCACGGTAAGGTTCGGTTCTGCACATCGCCGACAACCATGATCATTTGTGGCTGTCGCATCTGGGTGAGGGCTTGTTCTTGTCCGGCCACAAAGGCTTCGCGGGCCTGGAGTCGGGCTTTGCTTTTAGTCGTGCAACCCGCCGCGCCAAGCAGCGTCGCGACTCCGAGAACAATTAAAATCTTCATCAGCAACTGGTAGGCACTTCCTGCAAAACTTCCACACAATGCGGAATCGCACCGACGACAAAGCTCAGGCATTCCACCGCGCCGCTTGGTTTTCCAGGGAGACAAATGACCAAAGCTTTTTCTACGACGACCGCGAGATTGCGCGAAAGGATCGCGTTTTTCGTAATCTTCATCGACTCCATGCGCATCACTTCGCCGAAGCCCGGCAGCTCGCGGATCGCAATTTCTCGAACAGCTTCCGGTGTGACGTCGCGTAAAGCCACGCCAGTTCCACCAGTGGTCAAGATTAAATTACATCCCTTGGTGATTTGTTCGCGGATCGCTCGTTGAATGTCTTTCTTTTCGTCTGGAACAAGAGCGTCCGTCAGAACTTTCCATCCATAACCTTCGACTGCTTTCTGCAAAGCAGGGCCGCCGAGATCATCGTAAAGACCTTTGGAAGCTCGATCGGAAACGGTGATGATACCAACTTGTAATTGCATAGAATTTATTTGTGAACAGCAGGCAGATCTTTCTTCGTTTTTGAAAGTAACTCTACATTGGTGATCCGCATCTTTTTATCCACCGCTTTGCACATATCGTAAATCGTCAACGCAGCCACGGACACGGCGGTGAGCGCTTCCATTTCAACACCGGTTTGGGCGGAAATCTTCGCGGAACTTTTTATAATGATTCGATCCAAAGTCTTTGGGATATCAAACGTCACTTCGCAATGGGTGATCGGTAGGGGGTGACAAAGCGGAATTAATTCCCCTGTTTTTTTTGCGGCAGAAATTCCTGCGATGCGCGCGGTCGCTAAAACATTCCCTTTCGCGACCTTATTGCTGCGGATCAACGCGATAGTCGACTTTTGCAGTCGAATCTCTCCCTGGGCGATCGCTTCGCGGAGCATCACCGGTTTCGCCGACACATCCACCATGCTGGCCTCGCCCTGCGCATCAATGTGCGTGAGTTTTTTCACGCCAGCGTTTTAACGCAAAACGGGCGGCGACGAAATACTTTCTGCGGAAAGTTGATGTCTGGCCTTTTTGAAACCTTTCAGCCCACCTTTTTTGAGTAGCTTCGAACGGCAATGTTATAAGCCTCGTCCAGAAGTGGTTTCACTTTCTGAAACGTTGTTTCGCTGGGGTTCAGAATGCAGGTCCAAAACATGGAGCCGTAAACCGGATGCGGCATCAGACGATCCAGGGCCGTGAAATCGTGGGATGTCAGCATATTGAACATCGTTTGAAACGTTGCTTTACCCGTGCCGATATTCAGCCGAAAGACGCCGGGACGATTCAAATTGGAGGCGTTGTCGAACTCGCCGTAATCCTTTGTGACAATGGTCGCGAAGGGAAATCGCGATCGGCCGTAGTATTCTTTTGCGGATCGTAAAAAAAACGTATCGCCCCAACTGATTTCAGGAGCGCCGTTTTCTTTGGCGGCAACAACAATTTCCACGCCGGGAAAAGTTTCGCGGATGTAACTTACGATCGCGGTTTGGTCCATGTTTGCATTTCGACCCTTTGCGGAAAAAGGGCCGAGATTGTCCGGCCAACTCGCCCAAGCGAGAGATAGACCTTTCATTTTTGGAGGAATACGTCGGTCAAATTTCGCTTGGCGTGAGATAACGATGAAACCAACCGACAGCCAGGCGGGAAACTTCTTCTAAAGCTCCCGGTTCTTCAAAAAGATGGGTCGCGCCGGGAACGATTTTCAAATCCACCACCGACTGCAACTCTTTAGCGGCGAATTCGTTTAGCTCCAAAACCACATCGTCGTTACCGCCGACAATTAAAAGGGTGGGAGAATGCATTTCTCGCAAGGTGAGACCGGCAAGATCCGGACGGCCGCCGCGGGAAACGATGGCACGGATATCGCGTCGAGTTGCTGCTGCGATAATCGCTGCCGCCGCCCCGGTGCTCGAACCAAATATTCCGAGATTCAGTCCTTCTGTTCGCTCATCCTCTCGGGCCCAATCGAGTACCTGCATCAATCGCTTCGAAAGGAACGGCATGTTGAATCGCAGCTCCCCGGTTTGTGCGTCTCTTTCTTCTTCTTCAGCAGACAACAGATCGAACAAAAGCGTGCCTAACGAACTGCTGTTCAGGTAGTCGGATACGAAACGATTGCGCGGGCTGTTGCGGCTGCTCCCGCTGCCATGGGCGAAAATGACCAGACCTCTGGCCTGGTATGGAATGGTGAGAAAACCTTCTAGTTCAACGTCTCCAGCGGTGATTTCAACCGCCTCTCGTTCCCAGTCTGCAATGGAATGTTTCACGGCGAATGTTTATGAAGGAATCGCATAGCGACGATCGTCTCGATCCATCGCAATCCGATTGCCTTTATATTCTTTGAGATTGGGAACAAGCTCTGGCACCCGTCCTGAATGAAAGTGGACGAGGGTCATGCCGTTCTCAGCCTCGAATTGAAGCAACTTTTGCCCGTTGCCATTAAGTTTTACCCGAAAATGAATCGGCTCAATCACCTCATGCAGGACGCCTCGCTGTCCGGAGGATCCAAGGGTAATAGAAACAATATCGTTACAGGCGTCAGTCCGATCGAAAGTCATCTTCTCCAGAGGAATCTCGCGAGCAATTTCATCTGTGCGCCCATCAAACCTCACTTGTTCTATCGTCATCATCGATCCACGATTGAGAGTGCTGAATTTCTCGCAAAATTCGTGCCACTGACCTGGTTCTATTTCTTGCGCTTGCATACATCTCCTTTTTGATTGGTCGAAGCGACGCCTGCTGAGAATAGCATGAACGATGCCTCGAGCTGGTTTAGACACTAAACGGAAAGGTTTCCGGCACTTCACCGGCTTTCCAAAGAGCGGTTCTTTCGAGCGGTTCAACCGCACGGGTCTCATCGAAATGAAGCACGGCGTCGAATTGCCGGGACAAATAAGATTCAAAGTAATGGCTCATGCGTTCTGTCTCCGGGAGATAGATCACGCCGATGGCGCGCTCAAGGCGAGGTTCGGACAGCGCTTGCTTTAGTTCGGGAATATCCCGCAGGTTCAGGAAAAAACGTTCGAGTCCCGTATCGTGAAATAAATATTCGTAACTTTCCGGCAACGCTTCGCGGACGCGTTTCCGTTCCGCCGGCTCTTCCCATTCGGACGCGGCGGTGACACTGCCGGAGAAGGTGGTAAAGCCAATCAGCACGGCGTCCTTGCCATACTTCTCACGGACCAACTGGCCAACGTTCATCTCACCGAGTTCTGCCATTTGGGTGGCGCGCGCATCGCCCAGATGAGAATTGTGGGCCCAGACCACCACTTTGGTATTTGGGTTGGTTTTATTGAGATGCTTTACGAGCGCATCCAGGGTCTCGACCATGTGTTGGTCCCGGAGGTTCCATGACGAAGCGCGTCCGTGGAACATGGACCGATAATATTGCTCTGCATTTTTGACCAGACGGGCATTTTGTTCCGCGAAGAAATATTCATCGGCTGCAGTTTTTCCATCAGTGGTCGAGTATTGCGAAGAGCGGCGTCGCAGCTCGATGAGTTGGCGAATGACTTCTTCCTCGCAGGTCTGTCCGATGACAGCGGCGGAAGCGTACGATTGTGGGTTTTCGCCAAAGTTTTCAAAACACGAATAACGCGCACGCGCGCGGCGGGCCTCTTCCGGATCGATCTTTTTCAAATAGGTGAGGACTTCTTCGATCGAGGCATTCAAACTATACAGATCCATACCGTAGAATCCGACCTTTTCACGTTCCTCGGGATGATGGTCGTTGAACTCGCGCAACCATCCCACGAAGTCGAGAACATCTGCATTGCGCCACATCCACGTTGGAAAACGTTTGAAGCCGTCCAGCGACTCTTCGGCATCCATGTCACCATTCATGGAGCGCACGAAACGATTTACCCGGTAGGAATCGGGCCAGTCGGCTTCGATGATCACGGCGGTGAAGCCTTTTTCTTTGATCAGGCGTTTGGTGATCTGAGCGCGTTCGCGATAAAATTCATGGGTTCCGTGAGTGGCTTCTCCCAGAAGCACGAATCGCGCTTCTCCGATCATTTCAAGCACGGAATCATAGTCGGCCCTGGTTCCGGACAACGGCACCGCAAATTTCTTAATCAGATCCGTTAACGATTCGATGACAACAGGCATAATTACAAAACAACGGGCTTCGTCTGATGTTCGTGAAGATCTTCCGCCACGTTGCGGAGGAGGGCGCGCACTTCATCATCAGACGTTTGTTCAAAATTCTCGTACCATTCGCCAACGGCGTAAAATGTTTCAGGCGTTTCCAGGGCGATGATCTGGTCTACTTCATTTTGAAACTCTCGAAAGGCGTCTAACGGAGCGACGGGAACGGCGATGACGATAGCGTGAGGGCGTTGCTCTCGAAGAGCGTGGACCGCGGCGCGCATGGTCGATCCGGTTGCCAATCCGTCGTCCACAAGAATGACCGTTTCATCTGATAGTTCCCAGTGGCCACGAACCCCATACTCACGTTCCCGGCGGACAATTTCCTTCGATTCCTGCTGAATGACTCTTTGGACGTCTTCCGAAGGAATCGAAAGTTGGCTAACGACGGATTCGTTAATGAAGTAACTTCCGCCCGACGCAATAGCGCCCATCGCATATTCTTCATGTCTTGGCACACCGAGTTTGCGTACTACAAAAACCTCCAGCGGAATTCGCAGGGCCAGCGCGATTTCATAGCCGACAGGAACTCCGCCTCGCGGAAGGGCCAAAACGATCGCTTCCGTATGAAAGGCAAAATGCCTCAGCTTCTTTGCCAAAGCCTTTCCCGCTTCACTTCGATTGGCAAAGCGAACGCTCATTGTTTGCACCGTCCTTTAGGATTCTTCCGATCGCCGGCTGCCTTCGAACATTTGCTCGTGTTCCGCTTCGCTAACGCCTTCCTCGACGAGTTGTTCGGCAAAAGTTTGTTCGTCTGGTGCGGCCTGGTTTTCAACGTGATGGCCGCTTGTTCCAGGAACTTCGTCCCAGTTCGTCAGCGCATTGATGGAATTTTCCTCCGCGCTGCCCGCAGAGATTCCAAAATCTCCAATGAGTTCGCGCTTCGCTTCTTCCCAATCGTCCTGGGTGTGATGTTCATGCCCGTTGATACGGGCAATTTCCAAGGCGCGCTGCAGCACCATGTCGCGGGTTACAGTTCCGACGCCTCTGAAGTGATCCGAAATCTTGCCTGCATTTTCGTCTCTCCTTTTCATATTCCACAATAAGCCCGCATTGCGCTGAGGCAACCCCATGTTGCGTAGGCAAAACTCTGAATTTTTCGCGGCGGTGACCGCAAAATGCTTCCTTCGAAAACTTTTCTTACGAAGAGAAAGGATGACTCAGCAGGATCTTTTGTAGGGGGCGCTCTTAAAATCCAATCAGTTTAATCAAG
Organism: uncultured bacterium; assembly: GCA_966095605.1. GTDB lineage: Bacteria > Verrucomicrobiota > Verrucomicrobiia > Limisphaerales > JACDHS01 > CBHWET01. The sequence continues at coordinate 14,203 of CBHTTJ010000051.1, forward strand.
GCGAGGATGCCTGAAGCGATAACGAGGACAGCAATCAGGCTGGCCAGAAAAGGTTTCCAGCCGGTCTGACGCATCGCGGCAAATTTGGTTTCAAGACCCACGCCTGCCATGCTGATGATGATGCAGTATTTGGAAAAGTTATCGCAGACGCCCGCGAGGCTCACGGGAGCTGTGCTTCCGGCAAAGAATGTAGGTTTATTAAACGTCATGTCTGGAAGCCATCCGAGGCTGCGCAGCAACGCCATGCCCAGAAACCCGAGAACAAACATCGGAAACAGCGACCAGTAATTGATCTGTTTCTTTTCTCCATCGCGAGCCGAACTGCGGGCGTGAAGAACGCCTGCCAGAAAGACAATCGGCGCCAGCAGACAAACACGTGCCAGTTTTGCGATCGTAGCTGTCGCCCCGGCTTCCGGTCCGTAAGCAAAACCTGCCGCAATGACTTGCGGTGTCTGGTGAATGGATAAGCCGGCCCAGACACCAAATTCAGTTTGACGCAAATGCATGGCGTTGCCGATGACTGGCAGCAGAAACATCGCGATCAACCCAAGCAAAGTTACGGTCGCGACACTGAACACGACGTCTTTTTCCTCGGCTTCAATCACCGGCGCGGTGGCAACGATGGCAGTGCCGCCACAAATCGCGGTGCCAATGGCCAGGAGCAAACCAAGTTTTTGAGGGAGTCGAAATTTTTTAGCCAGATAAAGCAGCAAGGTCAGGGCGACAATAATTTCGAGAACGCTCAGCAAGACGCCGGCAAGGCCTACTTTCCCGATTTCCTGAAAGTTCAATCGCGCGCCAAGGAGAACAATGCCGATGGGCAAAATCTTTTTTACGGAAAATTTGATCCCTGCGTTCAGGATTTTTGGCAGAGAAACAAAGTTACTCAGGACCATGCCGAGAATTATTGCGAGCATGACCGGCTCAATCGGATGCCTGCCGCCTGCAAGGGTGAACGGCCATACCGGCATTTCGCTTAGATAAATAGCGCCGATCGTAATGGCGATGGCAACCAGGAAACCTGAGACGGGACTCTCTTTCTTCGGCGACGTTTTCGCCTGCGGGAGCGTGAGTACGTCCGAGCCGCCTTCCATGCAATGCAGATACTCTGCCCATGAATAATCCGGATGTGTTTGAGAGGCGTTCGGCATCAGAAGAGCCTAAAGAGGCGAATTTTGAGCAGCAACGGTTTTGTCTGTTTTATCGTCACATCAGGCGGTTCGAACACCTCTGCGACCCTAAGCTTTTGGTAGTTCGATCCAAAACCGGCTTCCCTTTCCCGGTGTGGATTCAACGCCCACGTGACCGCCAATTCGTTCTACTCCTTTGGCGACGATGGCCAGGCCAATGCCGGTACCGGGGTATTTTTCGGTTGTGTGCAAGCGTTGGAACACTTCAAAAATTTTTTTCTGGTATTGTTCGTCAATGCCAATGCCGTTGTCCTGAATCCATATGCGGACATTTTCGTGCCGTGCTTCAGGCCAGATTTCGATTTTCGGCTTCACCCCCGGCCCGACAAATTTTAAGGCGTTGCTCAACACGTTCGTAAAGCCAACCTGAAGCACCAGATCGTGGGCGATGATTTTCGGAAGTCGTTCACGATGGACGATAATGCCACCGGAGGCTTTGATTTCAGATTCAAGCTGCGAGATAACATCTCGCAGAATTGTTTCGGCATCGACTTCGCCAATAGGAAGGTCAATGGTGTTTAATCGGCCGTAGTCCAACAGGTCTTGAATCAAGAGGTCCATTCGATCGGCGGCATTGACGATACGGTCGATGTACTCCTTGCCCTGCGTATCGACTGTTTCGCGATAATCTTCCATCAACGCGTGTCCGAAGCCTTTCATGGCACGTAACGGTGAGCGTAGATCATGCGCGATCGAATAGCAGAAAGCTTCCATTTGCCGATTGCTTTGCTGGAGGGCATTGGTCCGGTTGCGTACACGTTGCTCCAGTTCTTCATTCAGTCGGTTCAATCTTTCCTCGGCTTCTTTGATGTCCGTCACATCCTGAGCCGTGCCAACAATTTTTAAGGCTTGTCCATTGACGTCAGAGACGGCGTAACCCTGGCAGTGCAGCACACGAGGAGAGTCCACGGCGGAGGTGCGATGATAGAAATCGAATGAGCTTTTGTTTCGATAAGCGGTCTGGACAATGTTATTAACTGTCTGGCGATCGGCGCGGTGGACGCACTCGAGAAAAGCGGCATACGTGGCTTTGAACTTCTTCGGCTCGATCCCAAAGATGCGATAAAGTTCATCACTCCAAACAACTTTATCTTCTTGAACAGACCATTCCCAACTCCCGAGATGCGCAATGCGTTGGGCCTCGCTGAGCATGGATTCACTTATCTTGAGGCGCTCATTGATTTTTCGTTCCCCGGTGATGTCTTGCAGGGCGACTAAAATTTGCATGGGCGTGTTCCGTCGTTCCAGCGGTCGAGCATTCAAAAGAAAAATGCGCTCACCAATTCCCTCAGGTTGAACGATCAATTCAAAATTATTCAGGGAAACCCGTTCCAGAAGGATTCTTTGTAGCGCTTCCCGCACTTTATTCCCTGCCCACCAAAGATCCAGCAAGACATCAAAGGATCGTCCTTTGGCCTGGTTGGCAGGCTTTCTAAAAACCTCGGAGAAGGCTTGATTTACAGAAACGACTTTCAGGTCCGAATCCAAAACGATGAGCGGTTCCTGAACCGTTTCAATGATGCTTTCGGCGAATTCCTTCGATTGCTCAAGGGAACTTTCGTTTTTTATTCGCTCGGTCAGGTCAATCAGGGCGCTAAGGAATAAGGTTTGTCCCTCGTGACAAAATCGAACGCTCAAGATTTGGACGTTGATGGGCTTGCGGTTTCTGTTGTGAAGGTGGAGTTCGCTCACCACCCGCTTCGTTTTCGCAAAACGGCAACGTCGCAAATGATTGTGGAAAATTTCTCCGTCGCTTTCTGCCAAAAGAGATTGAAATGACGTTCGTAAAAGTCCCTCGGATCGTTTGCCAACGAGTTTGGCCGCGGCGGCGTTCAGGTCGATAATCTGGCCTTTGCTGTCGAAGATGATGTGTGCTACCGGAGAATGGCGGTGAAATAAAGCTAATCTATTGCGCGCGGATTCGACCTGCTGCTGCAGCTTGTGTAACGATTGGTTTTCCGCCTGAAGACGCGCGACATCCGCTTTAGGTTTTCCGATCCGTCGATCGTTGGCGTTTTTTCGTGAGGGCTGTGGTGACGCCGACGGAAAAGTTGATTCGATATTTCTCCTGATCCTCATGGGTGCCGGGCGGGGGGAACAGGATTTTTCGTTGGCGACAATAGGTTTTTGGAAAATTCCCGGCAACTATATTTTTGAAAAAATACTCCCTTTCCAGCCTGGTAGAAAAATTTAAATCAGTTCGACGTATCTTCAATGGGAATTCCATCTGTTCATCGGCATCTTTCCTAGGAGCGCGCTGGAAATCAGCCTCATTGAGAATGCCTCGTTTCCATCGAACATTGTGGACGCAGCAATGGCTCAACTTAAAAACAAGGTACAGAACGCATTAGATGAAAGTCGAATTCTGATTCTCGGCATTCAGGTGTTGATAGGCTTTCAGCTGCGTGCTGTGTTCGAAACCAAGTTCGATCAATTACCATTTATCTCGCAACAGCTTGGTGTTGCTACACTTGGCCTTCTTCTCCTTGGCCTAGGGCTGCTTTTGTGGCCGGCAACCTACCATCGCATCGTGGAGGACGGGAACGACACCGAAGAGTTGCATCGGTTTACGACCACAGTGATGGGCGTGGCGCTACTTCCTTTCGCATTGGGATTTGGAATGGACATGTACGTCGTCGTTTCCCAAATGGGTCTGGCTTTAGCAATATCGTTGGGGATGGCGGCGACCACTGTTGCTTTGTTTTTGTGGCAGGGATTGGAATGGATGCACAAAAAAATTGGGAAAGATCGTCGTGAGGTTATGAAAAATAAAACCCTTTCCTCTGAGGAGAAGCCTACAGATATTGATCACAAAATTCGCCACGTTCTGACCGAAGCGCGTATGGTTTTGCCCGGCGCGCAGGCTTTGCTCGGTTTCCAGTTCATTACAATGTTGATGGAAAATTTCGATGCGCTTCCTGAAACGGCGAAGTACATCCACCTTGGCTGTCTCGTGTCCACGACCCTCAGTATTATTCTTCTGATGACTCCGGCCGCCTATCATCGAGTGGTCGAAGGAGGGGAAGAAACTGAATATTTTCATCAATTCGCGAGCAGGTTTCTGTTGGCCGCAATGGTTCCCTTGGCGTGGAGCGTTTGTGGCGACTTTTTTGTCGTCCTTTGGAAAGTCACCGAAAATGTTGTTTTGTCAGCAACAATCGCATCGTTAATGCTGGTCGCATTTTATAGCTTCTGGTTCGGCTACACGGTTTACCGTCGCGAACATCGCCGAACTTCTCGGCGTCAGGGTTTGTCGCAAGCTTGAAAAGGACATTTGCTCCTACTCTAAAACGTAGTGCCCCGATTGTTCGTATCCGCAATTTGTTGTCTGTATAGCTTACCGTTAAACCCTGAAGTCAAAAAACCACCATGAAAAAATATGTCCCGCCTTCTGATGATGAAATCGCCTGCTGTGCCTTTTCAATTATCGCCCGCGAAGATCCGCAACTCGCTCGCAGCAAGTGGCATGAAGCTGAGGTTCATCTGATGATAAGTCGGCAGCACGATGCGGGGATGCTGCAGAAACGAAGCAGGATGTCTGTGGCTGACAATCGCATCCCGTAAGGAGCTCGGTTATGATGATGACAATTTTTGAACAAGAGACGGAAGTTGGGCGGTGTAATTATGAGCCGGAGCGGGATGGTCAACTGTCCACGATATATGTTCATAGTATCGCGACGGTGAATGGCAACCGTGGGCTATTGAAGATTGAACAACATTGTTATTTACGGCACGGCGGTGACATTCCTGACCAGCCATGGATCAAACCAGAAGTAACTTTGGAGCCTGCAATCAGCTCTCGTTCAGAAATGATAGAATTGGCCGCGGAACAACACGAAAAATTTTGCGAGAGGGTCAAGGTGGAATTTCCGCATGAGTACTTAATCGTCGGCTAATCACCATTTGCACTATCTCAGCGAATACGGCGGAGGCCGAAAGCTGAAAAAGGTTTTCCCCTCCTCGCAAAAGGCGTATCTTTTCGCCGCGTGGGCGCCAAATGTTTTCATTGGTTGGACCCCAGAGGACACAGACCGGCAGTCCCAGGGATGCTGCAAGATGAGTAATGCCTGAGTCGTGGCCAACAAAAGCGGAGCAGGATTGAAGACGCTGAGCTAGCTCTGTCAGGGGTAATTGATCCGCCAGTTCTATACGATCGGAAGGAATCGTTGCTTTTAATCGTTGCAATCGATCTCCTTCGGCTTCGCCTCCAACGATGAGACAACGCCAGGTTTTCTTCTTCAGAACCTCATTTATTAAATTGGACCAACTTTCTTCAGGCCAATTTTTTTGAGGACTGCCACTACCGGGATGCAAGGCCAATAACGGGAACTCTGTTTTGAATGTGGGAGTTGAAAGTTTTAGACGAGGTATTGGATCCGGTTTAAAAATTCCAAAACTCTCTAAAGGACGAAGAAAAAATTCGCTGGCGTGGATCGATTGTGTTTCATCAGGTCGATGGGGCCCCGCAAGAAATTGAGCCGAACTGCACCGCCGGATGTTCGTTTGAAAAATCCTTTCCGAGTCAGAGACGTAGGACAAAATCAGATTGAAGTCGGCAAAGAAGTCTGCCCACTCACGAGGAAGACTTAAGTTTTTAACGAAGAAAGGACTGAGCGTCGGAGCTTCTATTGGGCTAACGGAGTCTGCCAGTCCTCCTAGGATAGCAAGTTGCGCGATACGTGGATAACCCAGGATTTCCAACCGATGATTTGGGAATTTTTCCCGAAGCGCCGCAATGGCGGGCAACGTCAGTATGAAATCTCCAATCGCTCCGCCGCGAATGACGAGAATCTTGCCCGTCATCGGAACGATCAGGTTCCTTTCTTCTTCTTTGGATCTTTCACACCCATCTTCTGCCGTAATTCGTGGTCGACGTCGTTCTTGCGCCGACGCTCTTCTTCACGGATTTCCCATTCAGCGCGTTTGACCCCCGGGAGATTGTCTCGTTCATCGGACGCAGCGATCGCCGCCGCTTCAGGGGTTGGTAATACCGTTGGGCGCATGAACACCATGAGTTCCACGCGACGAGTTTCGTCTTGCTTGCTGCGGAAGAGTGCTCCGAGGAGCGGAACATCCTTGAGGTAAGGAACACCGGACTTGGAGACGTTCTTCTGAGTGCTGATAAAACCACCTAAAACAATAGTCTCACGATCACGCACGGCAATTTTCGCGTTGGCCTGGCGTTTGGTGGTTCTGGGAACCTGATTGTTATCGATGGTGATGGTTTCACCCAATGCTTCGATATTTTGTTGGATGTCCATGACCACCAGACCATCCGGATTAATCAACGGAAGTACTTCCAGGGTGATACCGACTTCCTTCTGTTGGTATTGGGAACTGGCCTGACCATTCACACCGCCGAAATAAGTGCCGGTAACATAAGGCACCGTTTCACCGATGAACAATTGAGCAGGCACCGCGTGAGATGTTTGAATGCGTGGACGAGAAAGAACGTTTGCTCGGCCATCCGAGGCGATCAACGCCGCGGCCACGTCGAAGCTATTTCCGATTTTTCCAAAATAATTGAACCCACTGCCAAGATTGGTGAGGCCGAAGGAGGAGAGTCCGTTCGTGCCAGTGCTGCCCAGGGCCGGCAGAACCGCGCCGCTTGGGAGGGCTCCAACACCACCCGCACCCTGAACGCCATTGCCGAAGCTCTTTGGCTGTTGCAGGTAACTGACACCGACTTTTGTCAAATCTGTCAACGAGACTTCGACGATCATTGCTTCAATCAAAACCTGCGCCAGCACGACGTCCAATCGTGCGATGATGTCCTTGATCATTTGCATGTCTTCGTCGTTCGCGAAGATCAACAGCGAGTTTGTGCGTTCGTCAGAAATAATTTTTGCCTGCCCAAGAATCTGGAAGTCACCGCCGCCTCCACCGGCACCCGAAACTCGATTAACGATGCTGGCGAGACGCGATTGAAATGAACTGCGGCCGGATGTTCCGGATTGTCCTAGGCCGGTTGTCGGATTTGCGCCTGTCGTGCCAGGAGGAACATATCCACCGGTGCTGATGCCACCATTGGAAAGAGTAGTGTTGCCACCCAGACTTCGGTTGTTTGATCGACCCACGCTCAGGCCCGGGCCACTGGCCGTGAGGCTGCCAAGGACTTGTTGGATATCGCTGGCCAACGCGTATTTAATGGGAATGACCTCTGGCTTGATATTAATCGGGCTGATCACATCGATCTTGTTCAAGATCTCAAGCATGCGCTTGATGTTTTCAGAGAAGTCACGCAGCACGATCGTCTGGCTGTTTGGAATGGGAACAATGCTCGGATTGATCTTGCCGCTGGCAAAGGGAGAGATCGCCGTTGAAGCATCCTGTGCGGGAATATATTTTAACTGTACGACCTGGGTTACAAATTTACCCGAATCAGGCAACTGAGCTGAATCTTCTGAAAGTTGGGAGCCTGAGCCAGGTGCTTCCGCCAGCGTCAGCACCTTCATGAATTTTTCTCCAATCGGAATGATGGTAATCCCGCTCATTGCCATGACTGTTTCCAAGGCGGAGATTGCTTCTGATTTGGTCAGGTAACTTTGCGTTTTCAACGTAATGGAAGTCGTTACCGGCAGCTGTGACGACCGCAATACGGTGCGATTTACCAAAGCGGAATATTCTTCAAGAATCTGGACGAGCGGAGTGTTTTCGAAGTTGTAAAAAATATCGGCTGCTTCGGTGACAGTGCCATCTTCGTTTGTCGTTGCCACAGCATTCGTCAAAACCGTTACGGCATTTGTGCTCTTTGGGATGCTTACAGACGCAGGAGTGCTGGCAGTCGGTGCCGTTGGAAAAGACGGAGGTGGCGGCGGTGTAGTGCGGCCCGATGACTGTGGTCGCAATTGCGGTGTCGGAGGGGCGGCTGGAATTGTTCGTGAAGGAACAGTGGTGGTGCTCGTGGGCAGCGCGAGCGATCCCCCGGCAGGAGCATTGGTCCGTGTTTGCGCGGCATTTGCCATGACGCCTGTCATGAGCAAAAGGGACAAAAGTAATTGAATGTTTTTCACAATGTCTCCTGATTACATTTTCGATTTAAATTCTCTCGGCGGGACGCGATTGGTAACTCCGCCACTTGCAGGGCCTGGATTAACTGGCTTGGGTGCAGTGGGTCTCGCAGCCGGTGCATTGGTAGATTTGGCGGGAGGTGATTTTGGTCCAGCCGCTTTCTTCTGATAGCTGGCAACGAGAGTCATGTTGCCTGACAACTTCGCAAGGCCGGGATCGGGCTTTATAGATAAGTCGCGAACACGAATCGTCGATTTGCCGGCTCCGAGATTATAGAGAAAATCAACCAGCTCATTATCTCCGGCGATATATCCCATGGTCAACGTGCGTTCTTCAAAGGCCCCGGTTGATTTATCGGCGCCGCGTCCTGCTCCACTGCCACTCAACGTAACACTCTGTTCGATCAATCCGCTCAACGCTGCCTGTTCATCGACGAAGCGTCGCAATTGCAACGCCATTTCTTCGGAAGGCAGAATAGATCCTTCGCCCTCGAGCTTTCGCTTTTCCCCTTCCCATTTAGGGGTTTCATCAATCTGTTGTTGAAAACTGACAATCTTCTTTCGGGTTTCTTCCATCTGATTCTTGATCCGTGTCCAATCAGTGAAATGCGGCCAAACCCAGACCCAATTTGCCAGGATAAAGACGATTACCGCGACAGCGATCACAATGCGCTGTTCCAATGGGCGAAGTTGTAGGAAAAGACGCTTCATTTTCGATCGCCTCCTCCGGCTACACGGCAATTAAAACTCCAATCAATAACCATCTGTCCATTGCGATCAGGACGGGGAACTCGAGTGTTCGGGGGATCCACTTCCAATGGTTTACCGTTAATGATGACACTTTGAAGGGCCTCGTTGTAATCCGTCAGCTTACGCTGCTGATCTTGCTGCACCGTGCCGAACAGCTGCATCGTTTGTCCTCGCGAGAACGTGAACGAGGTCAGAGTGATACCTTCAGGCATCAAATCAGAAGCTGCCTTCCAGCAGTCCAACGCCGCATATTTCAAGGCAGCCTGTTCCTGCAGCAAGCCGACACGTTCTTTCATCTGAACCACATTTGTGTAGGCACCGCTAATGGAAGAGAGCTTGCTCTGAACCTTCCCGAACTGAAAATTCAACACCATCACTGCGCTGCCGTAAATGACCAGTCCGATGATATACAGAATGACGAGGCCAAAAAGACCCCGCATCCAGAGGCGATCAACATTTTGCTGTTGATAGCGCATCACATATTCGGTCGGTAAAAGGCTCGTCGCTTTTGAATGTGCTGCGCGTGCCGCACTCAACGCCGCCAGTTGAGCAGGTTGAACGGGAGGAACCGTTTGGACAGGCTCGTCAGCGAGATCGGCTAAAAGCGCTTCCCATTGCGGAGCCACATCTGCATTTGCCACCAGATGCCATTTAGGGGTTGCCGTCAGCCACCCTTCCAGCTCGCCGGCCCACGCAATTTGAGAAAGCTGTTCTTTGAACCGTTCCGTTTGTTCCGGTGAACTAATGCCGGATAATAACGTTGCGTTCTGCAGGATGCCCCCATACCACCAGGCCGCGAGGCAAGGGTCTTCCGGCTTGTTGCCCGGATAAATCCAAACGCCATCTTCATGTGCTGGCGTTGCGAGCAACTGATCGAGGACGGGTAATTCAATGCGATCAGCGAGAAAACCCTGAGCTTCCAATTGGCCCAGATATTCTTCGACCAAACTCCTGGGAACGACGACGACAATGACTGTCTGCAAGGTGCTTTCCGGTTTTAGTGGAAGCACTTCGAGGGTCCAGACAATTTGTGCGACCGGCAGTGGAGAAAGTTTTTCCAGCTGAAGCTCCACCATCGAGACGACTTCATTGAAATCGGCTGCCGGGACCTGAATGGCGCGGAGAAAAACTTTATCTGCAGGCAACCAGGCAATGTTCAGCTTCTTGCGCACCATGCTGCGCCAGCCTTTGCCACCGATTTCACCGGGAACCCGGTCTGTCGTGGGAGTTGCCAGTTCGCTTGCTAAAACGAAGCGCCCGTTATTGGCGGTGAATTGCCAGACTTGACGCCGATCGGCATCGACTCGGAGGACGTTTGCGTATTGCCAGTTCGCCATGGTTTAGCCTTTGATCCAGACCTCCGTGCGGCTGTCGTCGACCAAAGCTTTCAGATGCTCTTCGGTCTGGGTCACGCGCAACACTTCTTCAATTGTCGTCATGCCGGCTTTCACTTTGTTCCAGCCGTCTGTTCGCAGGGTACGCATCCCTTGTTCCATGGCTTTTTGGGCGATAGTCGAGGCTGCGGCGCGACTTAAAATCAGCGGGCGCAACGCTTCATTCAAAATCAGCAATTCATAAATGCCCATGCGGCCTTGATAACCGAGTTGACGGCATTCTTCACAGCCGGCTCCTTTGTAGAATTTGGCCGTATCAATTTCGTTCTCCGGGAAGCCAATCTTGCGCAAGTAACTCTTCTCCACTTTGACTTCTGTTTTGCAATGTTTGCAAATGGTACGAACCAGACGTTGCGCCAGCACGGCCTCAACTGAGGAAGCGACAAGGAACGGTTCAATCCCCATGTCAATCAAACGGGTGAAAGCGCTGGGGGCGTCGTTGGTGTGAAGCGTCGAAAAGACCAAGTGACCCGTCAAGGCAGCGCGAATTGCGATTTCGGCTGTTTCAAGGTCGCGAATTTCGCCGACCATGATCACGTTCGGATCCTGGCGCAGAATATGGCGCAGACCCATCGCGAAGGTGAGACCAATATCGGAACGAACGGCGATCTGGTTGATCCCCTTCAATTCGTATTCGACCGGTTCCTCAATCGTAATGATACGCTTCGTGATCGAGTTGATTGTGCTTAAGAAAGCGTAAAGTGAGGTGGATTTACCGGAACCCGTGGGACCGGTGACGAGCAAAATTCCGTGCGGCTTGACGATAATTTCGCGCAACGCCGATTCTTCAGCTGGGGAAAAGCCCAGTTTTTCAAGTCCCAGGAAGATTTTACCGCGAGTCAGCAAACGTAACGACACGCTTTCGCCGTAGACCGTCGGCACCGTGGAAACACGAATATCAATTTCTTCCCCGCGAATCCGGACGTTGATACGACCATCCTGGGGCAATCGCTTTTCCGCGATGTTCATTCCCGACATGACTTTGATACGGGAAATGAGGGAAGCCTGAAACCGTTTCAACTGCGGAGGCATCGGCGTTTGATGCAGAATGCCGTCAATACGGTAACGAATACGGAGTTCGTCTTCCGCCGGTTCGAAATGGATGTCCGTTGCGCGATCTTTAAAAGCTTCCCAGATGATCTGGTTGACGAACTTGATGACGCTTGCTTCCTGGTCGCCTTCGGTAATTTCCTTGTCTTCGATGAGCAGGTCCAGGGGTTCGTCCTCCTTGGCCATTTCATCGAGGGTTTCGGCGCCGACGCCGTAATACTTCTTCAGCGTCTTTTCGATTTCCGCTTTTGGAGCGAGCGCAAATTGCACCGGACAACGAGCATCGAACTGAATCGCGCTCAACATGCCCGCATCAAACGGGTTGCTGACAGCGATTTCCAACGTCCCGTTTTCAAATTTCGTCGGGATGATCGAGTATTGGAAAGCGACCTTGGTGGAAATTCTTTGGCGTGCTTCAGGTGACACTTCCAGTTTCTTCAACTCCACGAACGGCCATTTCAGGGCCGTGGCGAGATTTTGAAGGAAAACATCTTCGGTTTGTCCTTTTTCCCGAGCGATAAACCCAAGCAAGGTATCCTGGGAACCACCCTCCACGGCTATCTGCCATGCCTTCTTCCAGGTATCAAACTCCTCTGGAGTGGCGAGCGCATGTTGCGCCAAAAGATGTTTTATCGATATTAACGGCATTTACAGGCAATCTTTGAAACACGCAAAGATAGAGAAAGTTGCGCTGACGTCAAAGGATTTGAGCAGTAAACCACCTGACAAAGTATTAATGGCTTTCCTCTCGGGCTGGGAATCCATTCTCGACACCGAAAGAATTCATGACACGGGAAAAGTGACGGTAAAGGTTGATCCTTCCCCTAAAACGCTTCGTACCGATATCTCCCCGCCGTCCATTTCCACCAGCTGTTTACAGATGGCAAGGCCAAGGCCACTCCGCCCATCCGAACGAGAACGCGCTTTATCGACGCGGTAAAATCGTTCAAAAATCTTCGCCCGATCTTCTTTGGCGATGCCCCGACCGGTATCTTCAACCGTCAGATAGAGAATTCCTCCGGTAATTTCGGTCCGGACCCGCACTTTTCCGCCCGGTTTATTGTAGTAAATGGCATTGTTCACCAAGTTGGTGACGATCTGGGCGCAACGCGATGCCTGCCACCGCATTTTCGATGGGGAAAGATCCATCTGGACGGTCACATTGCGTTCTGCGGCAAATGCGCTCAGTTTTTCCACGCAATCCCGGGCCACGGCGGCGACATCGATCTGTTCCATCACGGTTGTGCTCAATCCTTCGTCGAGTCGGGCCAGTTGAAGAAGCGATTCGGATAATTGCCGCATTTCCTGAGCAGCCTGAAGGCAGGCTTCAACGGTCTCCCGGTATTCGGCGGCGGATCGTTCTCGAGCAAGGGTCGCCTGTGCTTCGGAAATAATCACCGCCAATGGCGTGCGTAACTCATGCGCGGCGTCGCCGGTAAATTGTTTTTGCCGATCAAACGCCGCTTTCAACCTCGCGAATGTGGTATTGAGAACCTCTGCCAATCGCCCGAGTTCGTTTTCCGGGTCCGGGACTGAAATGCGATCGGAAAGATTTCCTGCCGAAATCCGGCTCGCCGCTGCGCTGATGTCTTCAATCGGCTTGATCGTTGCGGTGGTCAGCCACCAGCCAATTCCCAATCCACAAGCCAGAACAACCCCTCCGGCAAGGACAATGAACAGCGCAAATTCGCGCATCCGCCCGCGTTCCGCTTGAATGGATCGTCCTACCAATATGCATTCACCCAGCATCGTGAACTGATACGCCTCGCGCCAATCTTCGCGCGTGCGTTTGCGAATCAAAAAATCATTACTGGAATCAGGCGGGGGCGCGTACGACGGAATGCCCGTCGACTCCAGAACGGGTTCACCTTCGGGCGACCAGACTTTATAGTAGAAGCCACTGGTTGATAACGGTGCAAACAGCGCCAGTGTCTCAGGCGAAAGGTCTGCGGTTTTCGGGCCTCGTCTTCGTCTGTGCTCGCCCGGGTCTGGGCGCATTTCGTTGTTGCGTTCGCGATCATGATCCCTCCGCGGACCTCCTCCTTCGAAGTTTCCATCATGGGACCGGTGCATTTCCCCGGTTAATTTCCCCAGTCGAGCCTCCAATTGTTCATCGACCTCGCGAAATACCGCTCCTTTTTGCAATTCATAAACCGCTATTCCGAAACCCGTCAGCACGCACAGCAAAAGAAACCCCAGCCATAGCTGCAATCGCCAACGTATGGAATGGGCGAACATATTTTCTTACACTTCAATGCAATAGCCTTGTCCGCGGCGCGTGGTAATTAATTCCGCTCCCAGTTTTTTGCGAATGCTGAACACATGCACATCCAGCAGGTTGGATAACGTATCGTCGGATTCGTCGAACAGATGTTCGTACAATTCCGTGCGCGTCACTAAAGCGCCGCGATGCAACGCAAGGTATTCGAGGATCCCGTATTCCCTCGCTGTAAGTGAAACATTCTCGCCATCGAGGGAAACAGTCCGTGCCCGCGTATCCAAAATGACGTTGCCCAATTCAATTTTTGGGGTGGTATTGCCGGTGGAACGCCGAATCAACGCCCGCAACCGCGCAAATAATTCGGAAAGATCAAACGGTTTGACGAGGTAATCGTCCGCTCCGGAATCCAGTCCGCGCACGCGATCCTTATGAGTGTCTCGCGCGGTGAGCATGAGGACGGGTGTTTGCCGCGTTTTGCGCAAACGATCCAAAACCTCCCAGCCATCCATCTTTGGCAACATGATATCGAGGACAATGGCGTCATAACTGTTGGTCTCGGCTTTGAAAAGGCCTTCGTCACCCGTGCTGGCAGTGTCCACAGCATAGCCTTCTTCACGCAAAGCGCGTGCGAGGTTTTTCTGCAGTCGCGGTTCGTCTTCGACAACGAGGATTCTCATGTTTGTGTGTTGAGCCTATCGTGATTTGCCCGGCGGGCAACTTCTTCGATGCTTGCACCAGTGTCGCACAGGAGAGATTAAGAGGTGATTAAGGGTGATTTTGCCGGGTTTCCATTGGAATGGCACTCAGGACATTTAAGAGGCGATCGCAGGCAGGGTAAGGGCGAGTCGCGCTCATCGAGAATTAATTTTCACTTAATCCTCTCTTAAGGCCCGTCCGGTAATCTGCCCGCATGAAACAGATCACTTCATTGAAACTTGCAGGATTGTTGGCTCTCGGACTCGCCACCACTTTTGCCGTCCACGCCCAGGACAATGCACCTCGCCCTGCGCGCGAACCTCGCGGTGAACACCGTGGATTTCCTCTCGAAAAACCCGCGTTGTTGAAGGCCCTCGACGCCGACGGCAACGAAATCATCGACGCCACGGAACTCGCGAACGCCCCTGCCGCCGTCGCCAAGGCCGACCTCAACAAAGATGGCCAGATCACCGCCGACGAAATGCGTCCGCCTCGTCCCGGATCCGAAGCCGCCTTGGACGGTGGTGAACAACCGGAGCCGCCCCAGGATCACCCGAAATGCGCCGGCCCCGCCTGCCTCCGCGCACTCGATGCCAATGGCGATGAGGTCATTTCCGCCGACGAAATTGCCAAATCGACTGAATCGCTGAAAACTTTGGACAAGAACAACGACGGTGTTCTCACCTTCGATGAATATCTTGGCGCTCCCCCTCACGGCGTACACGGTGGCCCGGATGAAGGCCGTCCGCACGGCCGTCCGCCCGGAAAATAAGAAACGGACCCTGACAAACAAACACGAACGAAACCGGTTGGCCTTCCCTCAGCCAGCCGGTTTTTTTTATCGCTGTCGTGATCCCTTTCCTTCGCCTTTCTCGCGCACTTTGTAACGTTAAATAGAAAAATTGCTGGCTCTCGCCCATCGCCCATCCGCCCGCGCGTCGATCGTAAATCGCAAATCGTAAATAGAACGGCACGGTATTTGAATTCCACCGAACGCCCGACTTTGAACTTTGAACCTTAAACTTTGAACAATCAGCGTAAAACGCTGATAATCAACCTCCGCCAACTTTACTTCCCGCGGTTGACGCCGATTTCCC
>CBHTTJ010000052.1:0-29113 GCA_966095605.1 uncultured bacterium
GTTCGTTTGTGTTTTTTTTTCTCTTTCTTCTACTTTTTCTTTTGCCCCATTAACTTGTGCGGGCCCCCCCGCCCCCTCGCCCCACCGATTTAGTCGGCCAAGTTTGTGGTCAGCCGGGTTTGCACAATATTTCGCGTTATTCTCTTTGGACTCCTACCACCCATAGAGGCTCTCCTGATGCTGAAATACTCATTTATTTTCCATCCCGTTCTTTCCTCCGTCGCGTCCTGCACTAAATTCTGGGTCACGAGCAAACATAGAAATAGTTTGTGAAAAATTTCACAAATTACTTGCATCGGTTTTAAATTGAACGTTTAGTTTCTTGTGTCGGTGGCCATCGCCGCCGTTCAAAATCAGTTTTCGCCGTTAATGCACAACACCACCGAAATCGGTTACAACAGCAAAGTTGAGGGTGACGTTATTGTCACTCGCGTAGAGGCTGCGCTGGGTTGGTTTCGCAAAAATTCCCTCTGGCCGATGCCGATGGGGCTTGCTTGCTGCGCCATTGAACTCATGGCCACCGGCGCAAGTCGTTATGACATCGCGCGTTTCGGGGCTGAGGTGATGCGCTTTTCCCCACGTCAATCGGACGTGATGATCGTCGCCGGCACGGTGACGTATAAGATGGCGATGGCGGTAAAACGTATTTACGACCAAATGCCGGAACCGAAATGGGTGATCGCGATGGGGGCTTGTGCGTCGACGGGCGGGATGTATCGCAGTTACGCGGTGCTGCAGGGTGTCGATAATATTATTCCCGTGGATGTTTACGTGGCTGGCTGTCCGCCGCGTCCGGAAGCGTTGCTCGACGCGTTGATTCGTTTGCAGAACAAGGTCGCGAAAGACCCGACGCTCCATGAAATGGAACGGAAAGAAACTTTGGACATCACGGCGATTCCGGGAACGCCCAAACCAGAATTTGAGCTGACGAACAAGAAATGACCCCATCCGAAGCAGCCCAAAAACTCCAGGAGAAATTCGGCGAATTGATTTCGGCCCCGAGCGAATTTCGTGGCGAATTTACGATTTGGATTGCCGATGCGGAGCGGATTGTGGAGGTCTGCCAGTTTGCGAAGAGTGAGCTGGGTTTTAATTTTCTCGTCGATATTTGCAGCATCGACAACTACGGCGACGATCCGCGCTGGACGGTGGTTTATCACTTAACTGGTTTAAGTCACGGCGCGCATTTGCGTCTGAAAACCAATGTCAGCGAAGAAAAATCGGAGTTGCCAACGGTGATTGGGGTTTGGCGGACGGCCGATTGGCATGAGCGGGAAATCTACGACATGATGGGGATTCGTTTCCGCGCGCATCCGGATTTGCGCCGCATTTTGATGTGGGAAGGGTATCCTTATTTTCCATTGCGCAAAGATTTTCCTTTGGCCGGCAAGCCGAGCGAAATGCCTCAGGTGGCATTTACCAAACCGGCACCGCTCGAAGGTGGTCCGTTCGTCACGATTGCCGGTGGTAAAGATACGATTGCTCGCGAACCGCGCGTGCGTATCCCCGAAACGGATTCATTGGCGACCACCAATCGCGTCGAACGCCGAGATGATATCAAAGATTTGCACGGTCATTCCCACGGTCCTGGACCGGTTGGGCCGCCGGAGAAACCATGATCGACTCGCTGTCAGCCGATAAAAGAGAAGCGATTTTAACGGCGATTTATGCGCGTCAAAAGATCGAGGCGATCAAGTTGGTGCGTGAGGCGGCAAATTGCGGTTTAGCGGAAGCAAAAGATTTTGTTGAGAAATACACTGCCGAATTGGAAGCGAAGGAGCCGGAGAAATTTGCTCCGCAAAGCGCAGGGAAAGGAAAGGGATGTTCGGCAGTGTTTGTGATGTTGATTTTGATCGGCGTGATGTTGTTGTTCACGGCGAAAGTGATTGCGAGAATTTAGATGGCGACACAGGAAATACAATTTAGAGATCCAGCCGCGCGCGTTGCCGCAGCGCAACAGAGCGGCGTGGCGCCGACGTCTGCTCCCGCGACGGAAGACATGCCGGATATGCAGGGTGAAAAGATGGTCCTGAACATGGGGCCGTCCCATCCGGCGACCCACGGCGTCTTGCGCATCGTTCTCGAACTCGACGGCGAAATCATCACGAAGGCGATTCCGGACGTCGGTTATCTGCATCGTGGTGACGAGAAGATTGCGGAGAACATGACTTACACCCAGTTCATTCCTTACACGGATCGACTGGATTATCTCGCGCCGTTGGCAAATAACGTTGCTTACGCGCTGGCGGTGGAAAAGCTGTTGGGAATTGACCAGCAAATCACCCCGCGTTGCCAATACATCCGCGTGATCTGCTGCGAACTCGCACGCATTTCGTCGCACTTGCTCGGACTCGGCGCTTACGCGATGGACGTCGGGGCGTTGACGGTGTTTCTCCATACATTCACGGAACGCGAAAAGATTTATAACCTTGCGGAATCGTTGACTGGCGCGCGCTTTACGACGACTTACACACGTATCGGCGGTGTTTCCCGTGATACACCCGTTGGATGGTGCGATGCGGTGCGCAAGTTCTGCGATGAAGTGGTGATTAACTTCGATGAGTCGGAGAAGTTGTTGACCCGCAATCGTATTTGGATTGACCGCACGAAAGATGTTGGTGTCATTTCGAAAGAAGACGCGATTGATTACGGTTTGACGGGGCCAAACCTGCGCGGCAGCGGTGTGGAATACGACTTGCGCAAGGCACATCCGTATCTCTGCTACAAAGATTTCGAGTTCGATATTCCGATTGGTTCCGTAGGTGATTGTTATGATCGTTATCTCGTGCGCATGGAAGAAATGCGCCAGAGCGTGCGAATCATTCGCCAGGCTTTGGATAAAATCCCAGGCGGCGCGGATAACAAATCCAAGGAACCGGTGAATGTTCCGGATGGCAAAGTCGTTCTGCCTTCGAAACAAAAAGTGATGACGAGTATGGAAGAGTTGATTCATCAATTCATCCTCGTCACGCAAGGTGTGAACGCGCCGAAGGGTGAAGTTTATTTTGGACACGAAAATCCGAAAGGCGAACTTGGTTTTTACATCAACAGCAAAGGCGGTGGAACGCCGAATCGCTTGAAGATTCGCGCCCCATCGTTTGTGAACCTGAGCATTCTATCGCACCTGTTACCCGGACACATGATGAGCGATACCGTGGCGATTTTGGGTTCGCTCGACTTCGTCATGGGAGAATGTGATCGCTAAAATGAGCTTTACCGTTCCAAAAGAGTTAGAAGCCGAGTTGAACGAACTCATCACGCATTATCCGCAAAAGCGGAGTGCGTCTCTGATGTTCCTGCACGAGATCCAGGAACATTTTGGTTACGTCTCCAAGGAAGCGATCGAATGGATCGCGGTGAAACTGGAGTTGCAACCGATCAACGTTTACGAGTTGGTCACGTTTTATCCGATGTTTCGTCAGGAACCAGTGGGGAAACATCAGATCAAGGTGTGCCGAACATTGAGTTGTGCGTTGGCGGGATCGGGCAAATTGCACAAACATTTTTGCGAGAAGTTTGGATTGGACCCGCATGCACACGGGGTCCAAACGAGCAAAGACGGAAAATTTTCCGTGGAATTTGTGGAGTGCCTGGCGAGTTGCGGCACGGGCCCGGTGATCATGTGCAACGAAGATTTTTACGAAGCGGTGTCGCACGAAAAAGCGGACGAGATTGTGGCGAAGTGTAAGTAGAGCAGGGGAGTTGGCTGCCCGACATGGATTTGAACCATGACAAAGTGATTCAGAGTCACTTGTGCTACCGTTACACCATCGGGCAAACCGCGAGCGACAGAAGTTAGAGTTTTTGAACTGAGAGTCAAGTTTCCGACGCGAAAATTTGTCGGAAAAGAAAATAAGATGCCCGAACAATATCGGCTCATTTTAAAAAACATCGATAAACCCGGTTACACACCGGATATCGAATGTTACATGCGTAACGGCGGCTACGAGTCGCTGAAGAAATCGCTTTCCCTTGCCACGAAAGATTTGCCGGATGGCAAGAAACAGACACCGCAGGAACAAATTCGTCAGGAAGTGCTGACGAGTGGTTTGCGCGGTCGCGGTGGTGCTGGGTTCTCGGCAGGGATGAAATGGAGCTTTGTTGATCGCAAGAGCGGTAAGCCTATTTACCTGATCTGCAACGCCGACGAATCCGAACCCGGAACGTTCAAAGACCGTCAGATCATCCACAAAGATCCTCATCAGTTGATTGAAGGGATGATTATTTCCTGCTTCGCGAATGACGTGAAGCTCGCCTATATATATATCCGCGGTGAGTTTCCGCAGGGAGCGAAGTTGTTGAAGAAGGCGTTGGCGGAAGCGAGGGCGAAGAATTTCCTCGGTAAGAATATTCTCGGGACTGGTTACGATCTCGATATTTTTGTCCATCGCGGTGCTGGTGCTTACATCTGTGGTGAGGAAACTGGTTTGATCGAATCGCTCGAAGGTAAACGTGCTTATCCGCGTATTAAGCCACCGTATTTTCCAGCCGTGCTCGGTCTCTACATGAGTCCAACGATCGTGAATAACGTGGAAACGTTGTGTCACGTGAAGCATATCGTTGAGATGGGTGGTCCATCCTATTCAAAACTCGGCACACCTAATAATACAGGTACGCGTATTGTGAGCCTGAGTGGCCAGGTGAAGAAACCCGGTTATTACGAAATTGAAGTCGGTAAAGTAACGATTGGCGAATTGATCAATCATCCGAACTTCGGCGGCGGTTTGCGAGACGGTCGTTCATTGAAGGCGATTATTCCTGGTGGTTCTTCTTCGAAGGTTTTCAAGGCGGGTGAGAAATTTAAGCTTAAGAAAAAGAATGCTGACGGCACGATGACGGAAGTTGAAACGGACTTGCTCGATCTGCCGTACGATTTCGATTCACTTCAGGCGGCGGGCAGTATGTCTGGTTCCAGCGCGATCATCGTCATGGATGATTCCGTTGATATCGTCGAAGCGCTGGCGAATCTCGGTGAATTTTACGCGCACGAAAGCTGCGGCCAATGCACGCCGTGCCGCGAAGGTTCCCTGTGGATGAGCAAAGCGCTGCATCGCTTGACCCACGGTCACGGCCGGAGGCAGGATGCGGATTACTTGCTAAATATTGCGCAGAACATTCAAGGCCGAACGATCTGTGCATTTGGTGAAGCGTGTTCGTGGCCTGTCCTGAGCTTCGTGAAGAAGTTCAAAGACGAATTTGAGGCCAAGGGTGCTGCCGCTGAAGCCAAGAATTCCGGCGCTGGTTCTACCAGCGATATGAAAATCGCGGCGAGCCCTAGTTATTAATTTCCATGTCGACTGCAACTGAACAAAAACCTGCGCCGCCACCGGTCGAGAAGATCAAAATCAAGGTGGATGGACGGGAGATTGAAGTGCCGAAAGTCATGCCGGATTGGCAAGGCAAGATGCAGCCTACGACCATGCTGCAGGCATGTCAGTTGGCTGGTGTCGACGTTCCTCATTATTGCTATCATCCAAAGTTGCCGGTGGCCGGAAACTGCCGCATGTGCCTCGTTGAATTCGGCACGCCCGCAATGGGGCCGGATCGCAAGCCGGTGTTGAATCCTGACGGAACCCCGAAGATTTTAAAATCCGTTCTTCCTTACGAACCGAGCACTCCTCGTGGCGCGATTGCTTGTGCGACGCCGATTTCTCCGGGAATGGAAATTTATCCGAGCTCGCCTGCTACGAAGGTCATGCGCGAAGCGGTGTTGGAATCGCTTCTGATTAATCATCCGCTCGATTGTCCGATTTGTGATCAGGCCGG
Organism: uncultured bacterium; assembly: GCA_966095605.1. Classification (GTDB taxonomy): domain Bacteria; phylum Verrucomicrobiota; class Verrucomicrobiia; order Limisphaerales; family JACDHS01; genus CBHWET01. The sequence goes on from CBHTTJ010000052.1 coordinate 5,767, forward strand.
CGAATGCAAGTTGCAGGAATATTCGGTAGATTACGGTAAATCGACGAGTCGCTTTGTTGAAACGAAGGTTCATAAGCCAAAAGCGGTGGATCTCGGGCCTCGAATTGTTTTGGACGACGAACGTTGTGTGCTTTGCACCCGTTGTATTCGTTTCACGAAAGATGTTGTTGGTGACGACAAGCTCGGAATTGTGAATCGCGGCAGTTACAACACGATCGCTGCGTTCCCGGGAACGAAGTTCGAAAACAATTACACACTGAACACCGTCGACATTTGTCCGGTCGGCGCGCTGACCTCCAAAGATTTCCGCTTCAAGATGCGCGTTTGGTTCCTGAAGGAAACCAAGAGCGTTTGCACCAGTTGTGCGACCGGTTGCAATACCATCCTCGGTTCACGCGAAGATGTGATGTATCGCTACGAACCACGCGAGAACGACGCTGTCAATTCAACGTGGATGTGCGACTACGGTCGCGTGAACTACAAATGGATCAATCGCGAAGATCGGTTGGCCAAGGTTCAAGGTTCCAGGCTCAAAGTTCAAAGTCAGGAAGCAGCATGGAGTGTTGCGTTGAAGGAAATTTCAGAAATTTTGCGTAAAGCGACAGCGGGCTCGGTTGCAATCGTTGCATCCGCGCGTCAGAGCACCGAAGAGCTTTATCTGCTGAAAAAGTTGGGTGCGAAGCTGAACCCCATTACCGACTCCGTTCCCCGGGCTGGAGAAAGCGATAAGTTGTTGCTGAATGCGGACCGGAATCCAAACAGTGCGGGTTCGCGAATCACTGGTATCGCTCCGGAAAAGCTCGGTGCGAATCTTTCGAGAATTGCCGACGGTATTCGCAACGGCAATATCAAGACGCTGATTGTTTTCGGTGAAGATGTGACTAAGTGCGGTATTGGTGCAGATCTTTTGGCGAAGATTGAGAACCTAATCGTGTCGGACATTTTGCCAAACGCAACGACCGCGGCTGCGCATTATTTGTTGCCTGGTTGCGCTCATGCCGAAAAACGCGGCAGTTTTGTGAATGCCAAAGGTCGAGTGCAACGCTTTATGCAAGCGCTGCAGCCCAAGGGTAATGCGCGTCCCGAATGGGAATTCTTGCACGAACTCGTTTTCAATGTCACCGGCCAGAACGGCTTCGTCAGTATCGAAGGTTTGTTCAACCAGATGGCGAAAGAAATCCCTGCACTGAATAACGTCACCTGGGCTTCGCTCGGTGACAGCGGTGTAACTATTCAAATTTAAATGGACTGGAGCTTTATCATTTTCAGTTTGTTGAAGATCGTCGCGGTTTTTGGGGTGACGATGACAATTGTGGCTTACGCCGTTCTGGCGGAGCGCAAAATTTCCGCATTTATCCAGGATCGTGTTGGTCCAAATCGGGTTGCTCTCCCGGGAATCAGTTCGATTCCTTTCATCGGACCGCTTTTGGTGCGCTGGGGGATCTGGCAGCCGATGGCGGACGGCGTGAAATCGTTCGTTAAAGAGGATTTTACCCCGAGCTACGTACGGAAAGCTTATTACTGGCTGGCGCCTGCCATTACATTTATTCCTGCGCTGGTTGTTATCGCGGTGCTGCCTTTTGGTTCGTTTATCGGCCAGCAGAAGATGGTGATTGCAGATTTGAATGTGGGGATTCTTTACACATTCGGAATTGTTTCATTGGGTGTGTATGGAATTGTGTTGGCTGGCTACGCTTCCAATTCCAAGTATCCATTCCTGGGTGGCATTCGTTCCAGCGCACAGATGATTTCTTATGAAATTGCCATGGGAATGTCGGTGATTCCGATTTTCCTGGTGACGCAAAGCTTGAACCTTTCTGAAATTGTAAATTACCAGGCGGAGCATGGCTGGTTCGTTCTCCCGTTTTTCGCTAAAAATCAAACTTTGGTAAGCTATCTGGTCTGGCCGTTTGCTTTGCTTTCCTTCTTCATTTTCATGGTCTCGGGATTTGCCGAAACAAATCGTCTTCCATTCGATTTGCCGGAATCAGAGACGGAATTGGTTGCTGGATATAATACCGAATATAGCTCGATCAAATTTGCCCTCTTCTTCATGGGTGAATACGCCAACATCATTGCTGGAGCTGGAATGATGGTGACGTTATTCCTCGGTGGATGGAGTTTTCCGGGTTTGACGGATTCAGCCCTTGCAAAAACGCATTTGGGAATCGGTATCGCTCACATTCTTATTTTCCTGGTGAAGGTTCTCGCGATCCTGGTTCTCGTTATTTGGGTGCGCTGGATGTTTCCGCGCTTCCGTTATGATCAACTGATGGATTTGGGTTGGCGCCGCTTTATTCCTGTCGCGCTTGCGAACATTTTGATTGTCGCCCTGGTGGTTTGGGCAACGACTCCCGCTGCCAAGGAAAACAAGGCTGCCAACGCCGCGCCCAGCGCCTTGGTCTCAAACAAATAATTTAACATGATCGTTCCACGTAAAAAATTAAGTTTTTGGGAACGCCTTTATCTGCCGGCGATTGCGGGCGGGTTCAAAGTAACTTTCCGCCATTTCAAACGCACAGCGTTTAAAGGAAAGACGGCCGCGGACGATCTTGCCGGTGGTTTTTATCCGGAAAAGAAGTGGACCGTTGCAGAAGGATATCGCGGAGCGCCGTATCTGGTAAAAGATCCCGAGGGAAATACGAAATGCGTCTCGTGTCAGCTCTGTGAATTTGTCTGTCCGCCTAAAGCGATCAAAATCACACCTCCGGGCCCGGATGGCAAAGCGGATCGTCCGAACGCGGAAAAGATGCCGAAGGAGTTTGAGATTAATATGCTTCGCTGCATCTTCTGTGGTTTCTGCCAGGAAGTTTGCCCGGAAGAAGCGATTTTCCTGCAAAAGGATTATTCCCTGAATGGCGAAAGCCGAAAGGAAATGATCTACAACAAGGAAAAGCTGCTCGCGCTGGGCGGTACGCATCAGGACAAGATCTGGAAGTGGAAACAGAAAGCGGAAGAGGCGGAACAACAAGAGACTTTCCCGGTGTCGAAATAAAATGCACGACCTCTTCTTTTATATCTTTGCGTTTTTGACGGTGGTTTGCGCTGTGTTGGTGGTGGCGAATCCGGTGAGTCGCAATCCGATTACCAGCGCTATGTTTTTGGTTTTGACGATTACCTGCATGGCAGGCCTGTTCGTCCAATTACACGCTTATTTCCTCGCGGCAGTGCAGATTCTCGTTTACGCGGGCGCTGTTATGGTTCTTTTCCTTTTCGTCATCATGTTGCTCGATCTGAAAGAAGAAGAGCGACGCAGGATTAAAGCGGTCGGCGCCGGATTGGGAACGGTGGCGGTTGGCGCTATTCTGGTTCTTCTCGTTCGATCCGTCATTAAATTTAGCAAAGCAGCGGTCGCGGCGCCTTCGCAGGACGGTTCCACCATCGCCCTCGGTAAGCTTCTTTTCAGTAATTATATTCTCCCTTTTGAAATTTTGTCCCTGTTGCTCCTGGTGGCCATGGTCGGTGTGATTCTGTTGAGCAAAAAAGATTTAAAATGATGAACCCTGTTGGGCTTGAACATTATTTGATTGTGAGCGGCATTTTATTTTGCCTCGGTCTCTGGGGCGTCATCGTCCGCCGCAATCTGCTGATCATTTATATGTCGCTGGAGTTGATGCTCAATGCAGCCAACCTCGCGCTCGTCTCGTTCTCTCGTTTTAACGACAAGCTCGATGGTCAGATCATGGTGTTTTTTATCATCACGGTGGCTGCTGCGGAAGTTGCGGTGGGGTTGGCGATGATTGTCGCGTTGTATCGAAAGAAACAAAGTGCACATGTGGAAGATTTGACCACGATGAAACTGTAACGATGAACGAAACTCTTCTCAATTTTCCGTGGGCGATTTTGTTCCTGCCGCTCATTTCGGCGGCCGTTATCACGCTTTTTGCGCAGAAGAATCGTGGAGTCAGCGCAGCGATCTCCATCGGTGCCATTGTCATTGGCTTTGTGCTGAGCCTTATTTTGTTTTTTCAAACCGGTTCAGAAACAGTCATTTCCCCGAAGCTCAATCTCGAATGGCTTTCCGTCGGCGACCTGAAAGTGGATTTCGGAGTAACCTTGGATCCTCTCAGTAAGTTGATGCTTTTGATCGTCACCGGCGTCGGGAGCGCGATCCATATTTATTCATGGGGTTACATGCACGAAGACCGCTGTGTCTCACGGTTTTTTGCCAGTCTGAGTCTGTTCACATTTTCCATGCTGGGAATTGTTCTGAGCAACAATTTGCTCCAGATGTTCATCTTCTGGGAACTGGTTGGTGTCTCCAGTTACCTGCTGATTGGATTTTGGTACGAGCGCGCGTCGGCCGCCGATGCAGCAAAGAAGGCGTTTATCACGAATCGTCTCGGCGACTTTGGTTTTCTTTTGGGAATCATCATGGTTTGGGCGCTCGTTGGCAGTTTGAATTTTCCGACCCTCAAGTCGGCCCTTGCCGCGAATCCTCAGGCTCTTGGCATTTGGACAAGCGTCGCGGGGGTACTGTTATTCTGCGGTGCTGTTGGCAAGTCAGCACAGTTTCCGCTGCACGTCTGGCTTCCTGACGCGATGGAAGGCCCGACACCTGTCTCTGCGCTGATCCATGCCGCCACGATGGTAGCAGCGGGTGTTTACATGCTGTGCCGCATCTTCTTCCTTTTAGATTTGCCGGCTGCATGGCCTGCCACTCTTTCTTTTATGGGAAGTGCCAATGCGCTGACGGTAATCGCATGGATCGGCGGCTTCACCGCGCTCCTCGCCGCTTTGATTGCCGTCCAGCAAAACGACATCAAGCGCATTCTTGCTTATTCCACACTTTCCCAGCTTGGTTACATGGTCATGGCAGTTGGTTTGCATGGCCCGACAGCGGCCATGTTCCATCTGACCACCCATGCGTTCTTTAAAGCGCTGCTCTTCCTTGGTGCTGGTTCAGTGATTCATGCGCTGCACCATGAACAAGACATTTGGAAAATGGGTGCTTTGCGGAAAAAGATGCCCGTCACGTTTTGGACATTTCTCGTCGGAACGCTCGCATTGTGCGGTGTTCCTCCATTGAGTGGGTTTTACAGCAAGGACGAAATACTCGCGACGGCTTACGAACATAGTATTGGCCTGTTCGTGGTCGCAACGTTTGTGGCGATCCTCACGACGTTCTACATGGCGCGTCTTTTCTTCGTCGCATTCCTCGGCAAGGCGAAATCAGAATCAGCTGATCATGCACATGAGTCTCCGGGCGTCATGACTGCGCCGCTGCAATTCCTCACAGTGCTTTCCATTGTTGGTGGTATGATCGGCCTGGAACGTTTCATTGGCAAAGGTTTCGTCACCGAAGAGGCTCATAGCGTCTCGTGGTTCGAAAGTTTGTTCGCTCCGTTCAGCCACGCGCCCGTCGCAGCAACGTTCGGTTTGCTGGCTGTCGTCGTTGGTCTTAGCGCCGCTATCCACCTGTACTGGAACGCCACGGTTGATCCGTTGCCGGAGAAGATTGGTTCTTTGACCCGTGCGATGCGTAATCGTTTCTACTTCGATGAAATCTACGGCGTATTGATTCGCATTTCGCATGAAGCACTGTCCCGTTTTGCGGATGCGATCGATCGCTGGATCATTGGCGGGTTGTTGGTCCGGGGAACGCACGGCACGACGGAGTTGGTGGGACGTGCTCTGCGGCTGGTTCAAACTGGCAATGTCCAGACGTATGCATTCCTCCTCGTTGGCGGAGTGGCCGTGTTGCTCTTTTTCGTTTTGTTTCACTAAATGAATTCGTTGCTGACAGATATTATTGCGGCGCCGCTCCTTGGGGCGGTGCTCGTGCTTTTGATTCCGCGCGACTATCGGCCGATTATTCGCCTCGTGGCGTTAGTCTCCACGGCGATTTCGATGCTTTGTGCGATCGCGTTGTTCGCAGGTTTCCAAACCGGTCTCACGGCTTATCAATTTGAACAGAATATTCCCTGGGTCAGTTCATTGGGGATCAATTACCATGTTGGCGTTGACGGTATTAATGTGGGCTTGATTCTGATGGGTGGCATTGTTGCCTTCGCGGCAGCGTGTGTTTCGCGTGAAATCGAAACTTTTGACAAAGAATATTATCTCCTCCTGCTTGTCATGACGGGAGGTATCCTCGGTGCGTTTGCCTCATTGGATTTGTTCTTCTTCTATTTCTTCCATGAACTCGCGCTCATTCCAACGTTTATCATGATTGGTGTATGGGGCAGGGGAGAGAACCGCAACTACGCAACGTTCCAAATTACCCTTTACCTAAGTCTCGGAGCGTTGCTCGCCCTGGTGGGTTTGATCGCGCTTTATCTCCAGTTGCCGATGGGTCAACGCACGTTCGACATCGCGAAGCTGACGGCGTATTTCCAAAACAATCCAATGGCGTTGAGTGCGCAAAATTTTATCTTCCCGCTTTTGCTGTTTGGCTTTGGTATTTTGGTCTCGCTCTGGCCATTCCATACCTGGGCTCCGCTGGGCTACGGTTCTGCGCCTACCGCCACGGCAATGTTGCATGCGGGCGTGCTGAAAAAATTCGGCCTCTATGGATTGCTCCGCGTTGCGTTGCCTTTAATGCCTGAGGCTGCTCAAAGCTGGCTGCATATCATCGCGCTGCTATGCCTGGGTAATATTGTCTACTGCGGTTGGGTGGCGATGCGCCAACGCGATCTCAATCTCTTGATTGGTAATTCCAGCGTCGCGCATATGGGCTTTTGTTTCCTAGGTATTGCGAGTCTGAATTTGATTGGCATTAGCGGAACGGTCATGGTGATGGTTGCCCATGGATTGCTCGCGGCCCTGACTTTTGCATTGAGCGGTTATCTTTATCAAAAGACCAATACCCTCAACATCAGCGATTGGGGTGGTTTGCTGCGAAAACTTCCTTTCATTGGTGCGGTGATGGTCTTTGCGATGATGGCTGGTTGCGGCTTGCCTGGTTTTGCCAATTTCGTCGGCGAAATGATGGTGTTGTTCGGGGCCTGGAAAAACGTTTTCAACATGCCGCACTGCGTTGTAGTTGCCGCCGTATGGGGCGCCTCAGTGATTGGTGCGATTTACATGCTGCGCGCGGTTCGTCACATTCTGCATGGGCCATTGAATGAGCAATGGAACAACGTGACTGATGCCACCTCCGTTTGGCAGAAGCTTCCGTATGCCTTGCTCCTGTCAAGCCTGATTGTCTTTGGATTTTATCCGCGCCTGCTCACCGACAAAATTAATCCCAGCGCCGCCATCATTGTGAAAATGGCAACCGGCGGCAAACTGGTGGAGAAAACCCCGGCGCAATTGACCGCAGCGAAGTAAACCATGAACCTGATGATTTTAGAATTGGCGGTGGTTGTCCTTGGGTTAGGAATTCTTTTGGGAGATTTATGGACGGCTGCTCACCAGAAGCACATCCTCGGCTACGCCGCCGCAGCGCTGGTGGCGGTGATTTTCTGCGCGAGCTTTGGATTGGAACAGGCCGGTGCTGCTCCGACTTACGGCTTCAACAACATGCTGGTGCTCGATGGTCTGGCCATTTTCTTCAAACGATTCTTTTTAATTGCCGCAGTGTTGGTTCTCCTGATGGCTGTGGAGTTTTCGCCCCGTATCCAGGCTGGAATTTCTGAGTTTTACTCACTAATCCTTTTTGCGCTGACGGGAATGATGTTTGCAGCTTCAGCCAACGATTTCATCATGGTCTTCGTCGCTTTGGAACTGATCTCGGTCACGTTCTACGTCCTGAACAGTTTTCAACGCAATCGCCTTACGTCGCTAGAGGCGGGGATCAAGTATCTTATCCTAAGCGCTCTTTCGGCTGCTTTTCTCGTTTTTGGTATCGCTTTGGTGTTCGGCACTACGACTGTAACGAACTTTTTGGAGATTCAGAAGGCATTGCATGAGAGCCCGGCCCTGGCGGGAAATGGTCTTTTTCTTTTGGGCCTGTTCATGATTATTGTCGGCCTCGGTTTTAAAATCGCCGCGTTCCCTTTCCAGATCTGGGCCCCAGACGTCTATCAAGGTTCCCCGACGCCCTCGACGGCATTTCTTGCGGTTGGATCTAAGGCCGCTGGCATCGTTCTGCTGCTCCGCGTTCTTTTTGTCGCGGTTCCAGTTGTGGCGCAACATTGGCAAAACTTGTTGATCGTGATTTCCGCGATTACCATTCTTTATGGAAATCTTTGCGCTATTCCTCAACGCAACCTGAAACGTCTTCTTGGCTACTCCAGTATTTCCAATGCCGGTTACCTGTTGCTCGGCTTTGCTGCCTTGAGTCATGCGGGAACATCGGCTGTCTTGTATTATCTTGCGGGATATCTGTTCAGCGTAATCGCTGCGTTTACAGTCATCTGCCTCGTGACGCGTAACCAGGAATCTGATGACATCTCCGTTCTCGCCGGCTTGAGCAAGCGCTCTCCGCTTCTCGCAAGCGCATTAACTCTGGCCATGGTTTCCCTGGCCGGTATTCCGCCAGTCGCTGGCTTTTTTGGAAAATTTTTGCTGCTCAAATCGGTGGTGGAGCAGGGGCCATCCAACCACGGATATTATTGTCTCGTGGGAGTGACGCTCGTCGGCGTTGTGATTTCCCTTTATTACTATCTTGGCGTGGTGAAAGCGATTTACTGGTCCAAGGAGATTCCTGACCGCTCCGCAATTCAGGTGCCTTGTGTAATGAAGTTTGCTCTGGTGGTTTGCATCATCGGTATTATTTACCTTGGAATTTGTCCGCGGGGGGCCTTGAGGATCTCGGAGAACGCCACGTTGGCCCTGACTTTAAGTCCCAAGACGGTTCATCAGCCGACCTTTCACTGATACCGTTCGCGTTTCCTAGGAATTTCGAACTTCTTCGCGCGTATTGTGCAAAAAGAGTATCTACATCTTACCGGAAAAAGCATTCGCGGCGCGATCGGCTTATGTTCAACCTGGTTTCACAATGGACGAAACGAAGCTTTCGGCTCTTAAATATTTCTGTGCCGCCGACTTTACGTCAGCGAGCGTGACAGCTTCGATCCGTTGATCTTCCTTTTCAGTGAAGTTGAAACCGAGTCCGTAAAGTTCGTCCAGGGAAGCGCCCGTGGCGAGATGACCCAGGTCCTGACAGGCGATTTTCTTTTGGCCGAGAATCTTTGCTTTGGCACGTTTTAGTTCATCGTTGCTCAATCCTTCAGCGCGCAGGAGTTCGGCTTCCTTGAGAAATTCTTTTTCCACGAGTTCGGCTTTTTCGGGAGCGGTGCCGCAGTAGAATGCAAAATAACCGGGAGCGATTCCCATGAAATGCTGGGCGCCGACATAATACGCAAGACCCAGTTGCTCACGAATCCGCAGAAATAATCTCGAACCGAGATCGCTACAAGCCTCTTGTAACAATTCAAGGGCATAACGATCCGGACTGTGCAAATCAATTCCCGGGAAACCCATCACGAGAACGGCCTGCTTTTTGTCGCGTGTTTCTACCACATGTTTCGGTTGGACAAGAGCTGGACGCGCCAAGACGGCAGCCTCTTTTAAAGTGCCGGGTTTCCAATCGGCAAATGCTTTTTCAACGGCTTTCTTGACGTCAGTCGCCTTTACATCACCGAAAATCGCGATCACGCAATTATTTGGAATCGTGGTTTCCCGATGAAAATTCTTCAACGCATCGACGGTCAACTTCGAAACACTCTCCTCGCGACCGATCGAATCGAGTCCATAAGTTTCATCACCGAATAAGGCCCGGCGCATCGCACGACCGGCGCTTTGTAGAAGATGATCTTTTTGGGCTTCAATGGTCGCGAGTTGAATGCCGCGTTCCCGTTCGAAGGCGTCATTCGGGAAGGTGGGATTCAGGACAACATCGGCGAGTAGATTTAATCCGATATCGAAATCGCTGCTCAATGTTTCGGCGTTGACTCCGAAACTGTTGTTCCCACCGAACGTATCAATGCTGCCGCCGACAGATTCGATTTCCAACGCGATCTGTTCCGCTGAACGTTTCTTTGTTCCTTGCAACAGCATGCGCGACATTAATTGTGTCAGGCCGTTGTTTTGTTTTGTCTCTGAAAGAACACCCCCGCGAAATACCGCGCGAAATTCCACAAACGGCAGACGATGATCTTCTTTCACGAGCAGCCGAATGCCGTTCCCCAATTCAATTTTCTGAATAGGATTCTTCGTTGAGGTCTCGATGGCGAATTGCTTTTGCGGCGTTGTTCCTTTTGGAAGCAAGGCGTAATGCGTGCGGTTTTCGGTGGTTAAATAGTAACGCGCTACGCGTTGGATATCTCCGGATGTGACACGTTTTACCGCCGCGAGGTAACGTTCGGAAAAATTCAGGTCATCAGTGGCGGCCCAACTGCCCCCAAGGTCCTGCGCCTGGCCTTGCATCGTTTTGCGCGAAGCGAGAGTTCCGGCAATGAATTGTTTCACCACCTTCGCGAGTTCTTCTGCCGGAATGGTTTCGTTTTTAACCCGCTCGATTTCCGCGAGCATTGCTCCACGCGCGGATTCGAACTTTTCCGGTTCCGTCATGGCGCTCAAACCGAAAAGTCCGGGATTGCCCGGACTGTAAGTCCATGCGTCGACAGAAACAACGAGACCTTTCTTCTCACGAATTTCCTGAAACAAACGTGAACTGCGCCCCGCCCCCAGAAGCGTCGCCAATACATCCAATGCCGGGACGTCGGGATGACGCAGGTCTGGAATATGCCAGCTATAATGAAAGTGCCCCATTTCAATCGGCGCTTCTTCCATCACTTCTCGCGCCGCAGTTTGTTTTGGTTCCTGCGGCAATACATTTGGGGGCAGGGGACGTGCTTTGTTGTTTTCAAAACTCTTTGCAATCTGCGCTACGACACCGTCGTGTGAAATATCGCCCACGACCACGAAAAACATATTGTTCGGTGCGTAACGATCGCGGTAATAGCCCGTAATATCTTCGGGTTTCAGTTGGTTGAAAATCTGCGGATAACCAATCACCGTGAGTCGGTACGGACTCCGGGTGTAAGCAGTTTCGAAGAGTCGACGGCTGGCTTTGCGCCCGGGATCGTCTTCGTTCATGTCCATTTCACGACGGATTACGTCCAGTTCCTTCGCCAGTTCATCGGCGGGCAGAGACGCGTTTTGCATGATGTCACAAAGAATATCGATCGCCGTGTGCGAACCTGTTGCTGGAACGTTGATCCAATAAACTGTTCGGTCGAAGGAGGTATACGCATTCATGTAACCGCCAGCTTCCTGCACCTCCTGGTCGATGCGCGCCCCTGGACGGGTCGTCGTGCCTTTGAAAAGCATGTGTTCCAAGACGTGAGAAAGTCCCGCACCGAGCCATTTGCTTTCATCAATGCTGCCGGTTCGGCACCAGGCTTGCGCCGAAACGACGGGTGCGCTGGGGTCTTCGCGCGTGATGATCGTTAGTCCATTTTCGAGGGTAGTCCGTTTGACTCCCGTCGGGATGGCTGGGATTTCTTCCGCTCTTTTCTCGGTAATCATGAATGCGGAGCAAAAATATGGCGGAATAGGAGTTCAGCAACTCAAAATCGCAAGAAAAGGATGACGCAGGCGTCGAAGTTCTCTAGTGCTGGGAAAAACTCTACCAAATAATGTCTGATTACGATCAATTTCTCTATTTTTCCCTTTCGAAACGTTGGACTGATCCCAAATTCTGAGCAAAAACGCCGTGAATAGAATAAGTCACACGTCGTGAGTTGTTTGCGTTCATGCGGAAGCCGATTTCAACTCTTGAAATTCGTTTCCGCCCGTGCGGAAAGGTTTTTCAGGAACCGAAATGGTCTTCCGCACCTGCGGGAAGGAAATTCCATTCCTGAAAACGTCTTTCGCACGCACGGAAAGAAAATTAATCTTCCGAAATGATCTGCCGTGCCCACGGGAAGTGATTTCAAAAGTTGAAATCGGCTTCCGCAAGCACGGGAGGCGTTTGTTGATGGCGCTGCCGTCATCGGGTCTTTTAGTGTCCAATCCCCACGATTGCGTGGCAAAGGACGGCGAAATTTATCGCATTTCAAGACTTTCAGTGTGTCTTACTACACACAAGCAGAGGGATTTCCCTGATTCTAAAACCACAATCCCTTGCGGTCTGAAAATTGCTCCAGAAGGTGCTGGATATTTTGTCGTAGAAGTGAGAAAAAAGGACAACCAACGGGCACAGCGGTTATGAGTTCGTCACAATCAGTGATTTTATTGGCCGAAGACGAAGCAAACGACGTCTTTCTGATGCAACGCGCTTTCGCCAAGGCTAAACTGATCAATCCGGTGCAGGTAGTATCGGATGGAGAAATGGCGCTCTCGTATCTCAAGGGAGTTGGTGAATTCCACGATCGCGAAAAATTCCCTCTGCCGATGTTGATTTTGCTGGATCTCAAATTGCCGCGGCGTAGTGGATTGGAAGTGCTCGCATGGATTCGGGACCAGGAACCGCCGATTCGTCGGATCCCTGTTGTGGTTCTCACTTCTTCCAAACAATCCAATGATGTGAACCGCGCTTACGAACTCGGTGCGAATTCATATCTTGTGAAACCCGTGGCTTTTGAAGGGTTGCTCGACATGGTGAAAGCATTGGAGATGTATTGGTTCATCATGAACGAACAGCCCGAAGTAGGAGCTGAGAACCTTCAACCGTCCGTAGATCATGGAACAGTTAGTCCGCGTTTTGTTAATTGACGATAACCCTGATGATCGTCTCCTCGCGCTGCGGGAATTGCGCCGCGAATTTCCGCATATTCAGGCCCTCGAAATTGGTAACGCTCGCGAGCTCGCCATCGGTTTGGATACCAATTATGACCTCGTCGTGACTGATTTTCAGTTGCGCTGGACTGATGGGCTGGCCGTTCTCCGCGCCGTCAAAAGCCGTTCACCCAATTGCCCCGTCATTATGTTTACGGGAACCGGCAGCGAAGAAATCGCCGTGGAAGCGATGAAGGCCGGTTTGTCGGACTACGTTTTGAAATCGCCGCGTCATTATGTGCGACTGGCTGCTTCTGCCCGCACCGCGATTGAAAACTCCCGCACGCAACGCCGTGCCACCGATCTCGAAGGTCGATTGCAAACACTTTTAGGCCGATTAAATGTCGGCATTTTCCGAGCAACCTTTGACGGACTGATTATCCAGGCCAATCCCGCCTTCCTCCGGTTGGTCGGTTGGAGAGAGTTGCCCCGCGATGCTCATATCCAGGAATTGTATTTTCGTCCCGAGCTCTTCGGGGACCACGTCCGCGAACTGAAAGAGAATGGGCAGTTGCACGATTTCGAAATGGAATTCTGCCGTGCCGATGGATCGCCTCGCTGGATTTCGATGACTCAAACGCTTGGGCATGATTCCCACGGCGAGAATATTATCGATGGATTGATCAGCGACATCAGCGAGCGAATCGCCCTCGAAGAACACATGCGCAAGACGCAAAAGATGGATTCTATCGGGCAACTTGCCGCTGGTGTTGCACACGATTTCAATAATCTCCTGACCATCATTCAGGGGCATACCAATTTGCTGTTGGATGAACATCAGCAGCCCGAAACGGTTGATTCGTTGAAAAAGATCGGCGCCGCAGCGGATCGCGCAGCGACTTTGACGCGGCAACTATTAACCTTCGGCTGCCGCCAGCGCATGGCCCCCAAACCCGTCAACGTGAACCACGTTGTTAAGAATGTGGAAAGCCTCCTGCGCCACATTCTCGGCGAGCGGGTTTATCTCGAATTGAATTTCGATCCTGACCTTCCCGAAACCTTGGCTGATACGTCATTATTGGAACAGGTGGTCGTTAATCTGGCGATGAATGCCCGCGACGCGATGCAGCAGGGTGGCGTGCTTAGCCTTTCGACGAAGGTCTGCGAGATTGACCGTGATTATACGCGTCGAAATTTTGAAGCAACGGAAGGGAGATTTATTTGTCTGCGTGTGGAGGATACGGGCTGTGGGATTGACGCGGCAACTTTGAGTCATTTATTCGAGCCTTTTTTCACGACGAAAGAAGTGGGGAAAGGACCCGGACTTGGACTTGCGGCTGTTTACGGCATTGTGAAACAACACAAAGGCTGGATTGACGTCAGCAGTCGCCTGAGTGTTGGGACGACTTTTAATATTTATTTGCCGTGTGCGGCCAAGTCCGTGGCCACCGATAAACTTATCGCGGATCCCGCTGCCCTAGTGCGTGAAACGGTTTTGGTAGTCGAAGATGAACCGGAATTGTTGGATCTTGTCGCCGGGATCTTAAAAACCAACGGTTACCATGTGCTACAAGCTTCTTCAGGAGTGAAAGCCCTTGATGTCTGGCAGACGAACCGGGAAAAGATCGATCTATTGCTGACCGACATGAAAATGCCGGAAGGGATGGATGGCTTGGAACTCGCCGAAATTTTGACCACGCAAAAGCCGCGCTTGAAAGTTCTCTACACGAGTGGGTATAGCCCGTCGTTGCTCGGAGCGCCGGATTCGTTTCGCGAAGATTTCAATTTCTTGCCGAAGCCGTATCCGCCAGAAAAACTCCTCAGTGCCATTCGTAACGTCCTGACGGAGGTGTAATCACCCGACACGAAAAGAAATTTTCGTGATGAGGTCCTTGCCGAAGCTGTGTTGGAGCCGTTCCAGGATTTCGCGACGTCGATAACGAACGATTTCGGAAAGCCAGACGTTATTATCCACGGTGACGAATAAAGTGCCTTTGTTTAATCCCGTTGGCTTCGCGTGAGCGACGATATTCGGGTCGATAAGATTATTCCAAACCTTGAGGATTTCCGTTTCAGCCTGCCGTTTATCAATCCGCAATTCGGAAAGGATCCTCGGCAGGACGTCATTGACAGACTTGCTGCTGGTTTTGCGTTCCTCTTCCAGTGGAGACAGGTCGATCCCGCGCCATTCAGCGAGGGCTTTCTGACGGGCCGTTTTGCGACGGACACCAAAGGTTTTGCGGAAAAACGGTGGGTTCATCGCGGATGTTCATCCAGAACCAATACGCCGTGCGGAGGTAAATCGTAGTTACCGGTAAAAGTCTTGCCGGAGAGAAAGTCGTGCATTGGTTTGTAAAACTGAATCCTAACGGGAGAATTTTGATGATTCAGCAAAAAGAAAATCTTCGAACTATCTTTTTGCCTCATGCTGACCTCCACCGTGTCCGGTACTTTCAGTAAAGTGCCAATACCACAGAGCTGTCGCAGCCACGCGACGAGATCATAATAAAAGGGCAGTTGGCTCATCGTTCCAAGATACACGGCTTTTCCATTTCCGAAATGATTTAAGGTCATCGCTGGTTTACCCGCATAGAAGTCGCGTGTGAACGTTCCCAAAATTTCGCAGCCTTTCGGTTCAATGATGTCGCACCAAAGTTTCGCCATGTGGAGGTGGCTGGTGTGAAACTGTCCCTTGAATGTTAAATGATTTTCTTCTTCGGGAGCGATCGGATCGAATTCGATCACTTCCAGACCAAACAAGTCGGTAAGATCATGGGGGAATCCGCAATCCGGAGCGATATGATGTTCGTCCACCGTGCCGCTGTTGAACGTTGCTACGACGGTGCCTCCGTTTTGAACGTAAAGCTTCAGCAGGTCTGCTTCGCCTCCTGCTAAAAGATGGAGAGACGGCGCGATTACCAACTTATATTTCGATAAGTCGTCCGTGGGACGGGCAAAGTCCACTGCGATGTTTCGATCGTGAAGAGCTGAGTGAAACAATTGAACGTGGTCGCGTAGCTTGAAAAACTTATTAGGTTGTCTCGGGTGCGAGAGAGCCCATTCATTTTCGTAACTGTAAAGAATGGCAACATCTGCCACGACTTTTGATCCTTTGATTTCGGGGGCTAGGCGCTGCAATTCTTCGCCGACTTCTTTGATTTCTTTGTAGACGCGGTTTTCGGGGCGGCCGTCATGAGTGAGAATGCCACCGTAAAATTTTTCCGTCCCAATTCGCGGTTGGCGCCAAAAATAATAGAGAACTGCGTCTGCACCGCGCGCAATTGCCTGGTAAGTAAACAATCGCACCACCCCAGGACGGGCGAGGGAATTCACATCTTGCCAGTTGACCTGGCCAGCCTTTTGTTCCATTACCCAGAATCCTTCATCGTTGTCCGGAAGTTTCGCACCAGTCTTTTTCAAGGACCGCATCAGATCAATTTCGAGGGCGTTCTCCGAAGATTTGGATTTGATATTGGCATTGCTGATCGCTGAGACAAAGTCCAGGGGTTCGGCGATATCAAAAAGATTAAGGTGCGATGGGAAAAAGCTACGCAGATTGGTCGTGATGGGAATTTCAGGAGTAACTTCGCGAATAGTCTCAACCTGCATTCGGACAAAAGCGACTGCGGTGTCGCTACAAAATCGATGCCAGTCGACGTGCAATGCCGGATTGTGAACAGAAGGCGATTTGCGCGGCATGGGGATTTCCGACCAATCCGTGACAACTTGTCCGAGGAATGCAAATCCCATCATTTGATTCAGCTTTTCGATCGTCTCGTATTTCGCTTTGAGCCACGCATGCCAGTCGCGACGTGTTTCGTCATTGAACGCGAGATCTCTTAATCGACCTCCTATATTATGATCGATTTGCCAGGCAATCAGCTGTGGATGGGAACCAAGGGCCTTCGCCATTTCACGAATGATGTTCCTGGAATATCCCCAGTAGATGTCACTGTTAAGACAGGCGGCATGGCGGGTTCCCTCGTGGAGCGTGGTGCCGTCTTCAAGGATTGGCAAAATTTCAGGATGCTTTTTTGCGAGCCAGAGAGGGGGCGCGGCAGTCGGAGTCGCGAGAACAATTTCGATGCCTGCCGAAGAAAGGACATCCATGGCGCGGCGCAACCATTCGAAATCGAATTTGCCTTCCTCGCGCTCGCATAAACCCCAGGCGGATTCCCCAATGCGGGCGACGTTAAAGCCGGCTTGTGCCATGAGTTCGGCATCGCGTTGCCAGCGGGATTCAGGTTCTTCAGCGGTTCCAGCGTTTGGAAAAATCCAAAGCTCAGGATGGTAATCGACTCCGAGATACATAGGAGCGTTGCTTGACGCCCAGTCTACGCCGATGGTTTAAACCCGCAATCCTAATCTGAAAGAGTGTTTACTCCTATGCGCTTTTCTCGATCAATCTTGTTTTCGCTGATTTAGCCGTTTGCACCATGATGAGGATGTTTGCTCCGGTAATCAGTCCACCACCCGAGAGTAAATGTGAGGTCCATGTTTCGTTGGGATAATTGATCCCCGCGATCCTCGAAAATATTGCCGGAAGGAACAAGGCAAAGAGACTCGCGAACACCGGTTCCGCACAATAGATCAATCCGGCTTTCGAAGCTTCGATATGCGGTTGCCAGAAATTCATTAATACGTAGCCACCAAGCGTGCACGCGATTGTCAGGATGCTGGCGAAGAAGAGCGGAGGGAATGAATTGTAAGCATGCCACGCATCACTCCACGTCGAGTTGGAAAACATCGGCACCGGCAACAGGATCAGCGTCGTAGAAGAGAACATCACCAGTGAAAAATGATTCGGGTTGTTTTTTGAAAAGACGCGGCGTTCAAGCCAGAGAATTTGTGCCGTAAAAAAGAGAGTGGCGAGAATCGTTTCCCATTCACCACGCCCCAATCTCATTTCTTTCCAGTCAAATCTTGCAAGGATAGCAATGCCGCCCAGAACCATTACGCTGCTGATGAGAATGATCTGAGACGGCCATCGACGTTCACGCAACGCCACGATAAGTGGAATGAACAGGCAGTAACACTGTGTTAAAAAAGCGGATGTTGACGCTGCTGTGTAATTGACTCCGTCCATTTGCAGCAGCAAGCCAACTCCCCCGATTATTCCTAGACCGAGGCCTTGAGAAATCTCGAGCTTCGTAAATTTCTTAAATGTCGGCAGGCAGAAGAAAAACAAAACGATTGCCGATACTCCAAAACGAACCATGACCGACAATGACGCAAAAAACATGGTGCTTGCGTTGGGCGCCAGCTTTTGTTGCGTCATTACCAATGCTTTCATTGCCAAAAAGCTAAGACTCCAGCAAACGGTGGCCAGAATGAGCATCCACGCCGCTTTTAGTGGTTGTTTTTGTTTCGACACCGGCGGAATTTTTACAGGGCTTGTCGGAAAAAAGAAACACTTTGGACAGGAATGATCCTCCGAACTATTGTAAAGCTGTACTCAGGTTGTGAATAAGTTTCTGTTGTTTGGCGGGGACGAAAGGCAGTAGCATCGCGGACTTAAATCCCCCCCTGTGGTACCGAGGCGTGTATGGTTTTGCGATTGCCAACCCGAATTGTTTCTCATGCCGAATCGTACCTTCGCTCAGTCATTTCTCTGGCACAACGCGGGTTTCATCGTAAAGGCATTTACGACCGGTTAAAGGAAAGATCACAATCCTCGGAATCGGAAAGGCGTGCCGCCGGAAAAGAAGTTTCCCTTGGAGAAAAACTCGAGCGTGAGTTGGGTGAGCATCGACTTGAAATTCCAACGGTCGCACGACTCGCCCCGGTTGGGATATTTCAAACCAATTCAAAGGGAGAATGTATTTATGCCAA
The DNA here is from genome assembly GCA_966095605.1 of uncultured bacterium. Taxonomy (GTDB): domain Bacteria; phylum Verrucomicrobiota; class Verrucomicrobiia; order Limisphaerales; family JACDHS01; genus CBHWET01. Next base: position 24,208 of record CBHTTJ010000052.1, read on the forward strand.
CGACCGGTGCTGCCAGATCTGTGGCTTAACGCCCAGCGAGGTTCTGGGCTACGGTTGGAGCCAGCATTTACACCCCGAAGATCGCGCACGCGTTCTGCAGGAATGGAGAGTTGTTGTTGGTAATAACGCAGTATTCAAATCGGAATATCGCTTCGCGTTTAATGGACGGACGGTATGGGTTATTGGTGAGGCCGCGCCCGAACGAACCAGCTCAGGGAAGGTTGTTGGTTACGTGGGAGCATTGACTGACATCAGCGATCGCAAACGGGCGGAGGCTTCATTGCAACAAAGTGAGAAGCGTTTGAAAATGGCTCTTCGGACTGGACGAACCGTGGCGTGGGAATGGGAAGCGGCTACGAATCGTTTAGTTCGATCAGAAAACGCGATCGAGTTATTTGGGCTGAGTTCTTCTGATACGGGTTTTCCGAGTCAAAAATTTCTGGATGCGGTCGATCCTCGGTACCGCGAGGACCTCGCCAAAAATGCTGAGCGGATTCAGGCAGGCGAAAGATTTCTGCAAAATGAATTTGAATTGATCCGCCCTGATGGAACGCGTCTTTGGTTTGCTTCCCAGGCTGAAGTAATCTTTCGAGATGGCAGGGTGGAACGAATCGTTGGGGTCACTCGGGATATCACTCTGCAAAAACGAGCCCAGGAGTCTTCGGAAAGTGCGCGACATTTTCTTGCCCAGACCTTGGATGCCTTGCCGTCACACGTCGCAATCCTGGACGAAATGGGAAAGATTTTGACCGTGAACTCCGCCTGGAAAAAGTTCGCGATTCAAAATGGTTTTAAGGCGGAAAATTACGGGATCGGATTGAACTATCTTCGAATTTGCGAGGTGGCTGTTGGTTTGGGGCGGGAAGATGCGATCAAAGTGGCAAACGCACTGGAGGAATTGCTAAGTGGGACGCGAGCAGAGTTCTATTTTGAATATCCTTGTCATAGTCCCACCGAGAAACGCTGGTTTGTCTTGCGTGTTGGGCGATATCACGTCGATTCCTCAACTCGACTTTTTTGCAGTCATTACGATGTTACTGAAATCAAATTGGGTGAGGAGGCCCTGCGTGAAAGCGAAGCGCGATTCCGTCAATTGGCTGATTCCATGCCGCAGATAGTCTGGTCTGCGACTCCAGATGGAAGAATTGATTACCAGAACATGAAGTTTTTTGAACAGACAGGTCTTTCATCGGAGGTTGCCGCCGATTCTGAACATTTGTGGAGTAATATCCTGCATCCCGAGGACGTTTCGGGCGCGAGATTTCGATGGCAACAATCGATTAGCACGGGGCAGCCGTTTCAGATGGAATATCGCTACATTGATTGCAAACGCGGCGGATATCGTTGGCATCTGGGCCGGGCGCTGCCGGTTCGAAACAATGAAGGGCAAATTGTTCGCTGGTTTGGTACCTGTACGGACATCGAAGAACACAAGCAAATCGAACAGGCTCTTGAGACGGCGCAGATGCTGTTAAGCCAACACGCTGCCAACTTGGAAAAAGCGGTTGGAGAACGAACCGCCCAGTTGGAGCAAAGCATGAAACAAATGGAAAGTTTTTGTTACAGCATTGCTCATGACCTGCGAGCACCCTTGCGCGCGATGCAGGGTTTCACAACGGCTCTTTGTGATGATTACGGGAAGACATTGGACACAACGGGGCGGGAATACGCTTTTCGTATCGTTTCATCTGCGCAACGAATGGAGCGTCTGATTCAGGACCTGTTGAATTACGGGCGATTAAGCCATATGGACATCCATTTTGAGGCGGTTGACCTCGAAAAAACTGTCCGTCATGTCCTCACCGGGTTGAATCGAGAGATTCAGATGAGTAGAGCGATGGTTTCGGTCGAAAGTTTGTTGCCATCTGTCCGCGGTAATCAGGCTTTAATTGAAGGCGTTTTCGATAATCTTATTTCGAATGCGCTTAAATTTGTTGCGCCGGGAATTTTGCCGATCATCCGAATCAGTGCGGAAAAGGTTGGGGACAAAATTCGGATCCGTGTCAGGGACAACGGCATCGGGGTTGAGGCAGAACATCACGAGAGAATTTTCCGTGTGTTTGAGAAACTGCATGGTTCAGCAAGCGAACAGGCAACGGGCATCGGACTTGCGATCGTGCGAAAGAGTGTCGAACGCATGGGAGGGCAGGTAGGCATTGAATCCAAGCCGGGTGAAGGCAGTACTTTTTGGTTTGATCTCAACGCTTCTGATTCAGGGAATGCCGACTAAGAAATCTTCTTCTACTTTTTTTGACGCCACGGAACCTCTATAATGGCGTCGCGTGTCCGAACCATCTCCGACGAATATCAATAAGGTATTATCCCCGGTACATTCCGTGTCCGTCCGGCGATTGGTGGAGTTCGTCCTGCGTGAAGGGGATTTGAGTAGTGGGGAACGAGCTCCGCGAAAAATTCGTGCACGTCAGGGCAGTGACGGGCATCGCAAATTGCAGAAAAGTCGTCCTGCTGATTATCAAACTGAAGTGGCGATCAGTTGCGACGTGTCCGCGGAAAGGTTTGTTCTGCGCATTCTCGGACGCATTGACGGAATGTGGAAACGGGCTGAAGGGCCGTTGTTGGAAGAAATCAAAACCGTCAAATCATCGTGGAACCGTGAGCCGGGGCTACTCCATTGGGCGCAGTTAAAGGTTTACGGGTCTGTTGTCTGCCAACAACAGCAGTTAACAGAAATCGATCTGCAGTTGACCTATCTGGAATTGCCTTTGGAGCAAATCACGGTTTTTCGGGAAAGATTTACTGCCACGCAGTTGGGGGAGTTTTTTCAGTTCGTTGTCTCTGATTATCGACGCTGGCTTGAAGAGCAGGAGAACTGGAAGGCCATTCGCAACGCGAGTATTGAAAAGCTAGCGTTTCCTTACGGTGAGTTTCGGGAAGGCCAGCGGCCCCTGTCTGCTGCGGTTTACAAAAGTATCCTGAATTCCCAGAAACTTTTTATCGAAGCCCCGACCGGCATTGGCAAAACGATGGCGGTGTTGTTTCCGGCGGCAAAAGTAATGACCGCCCGGGCGATTGATAAAATTTTTTATCTCACCGCAAAAACGGTGACGCAATCGTTAGCGGAAAAAACGTTCGACGACTTGAAAATGGCAGGATTGCGTTTTCGGACGATTACTTTGACCGCCAAGGACAAGGTGTGTCAGCGCGATGGTAAACCTTGCAACATTCTCGAGTGTCCGCTGGCCAAGGGCTATTATGATCGCTTGAAGCCGGCGCTACGTGCGGCGCTGAAATGTGAAACTTTAAATCGGGCCCGGATCGAAGCGTTTGCACAGGAATACCAGGTTTGTCCGCACGAGTTTTCGTTGGACCTTTCTGAATGGGGGGATGCAATTATTTGCGATTACAACCACGCATTCGATCCGCGTGCATCGTTGAAGCGGCACTTTGGCGAGGAGGGAGGCAGCAATGTGCTTCTTATCGATGAAGCGCACAATCTGCTCGAACGCGCCCGTGACATGTTCTCTGCGACGCTGCACGTCCGCGACCTTGCTGAAGCTCGGAAGAATCTTGACGATGGTCTTTCGAGATGTGCGAACGCAATACGACGCTTCGAAAAACAAGTCTGGGAGTTGGTTCAGGATGTCTCGTTGCCCATTATCGGCGACGAAGTCCCCAGCGAATTACTGAAGCCACTCGATTCCTTTGCTGCGGCAGCGGAAAAGTATTTTGCGGAAAACGATGAGGTGAATGAATCGTTGCTAGATCTTTATTATACGATCACATCCTTCCTGCAAATTGCGGAGGGATTTAATGAGCGATACCGTTTTATTATCGACGAAGAGTTTGGCTCACTGAGAGTGCGTCTGTTCTGCCTCGATCCTTCGCAATTGTTGGCGGAGGTCTTTGCAGAGGTTGAGTCGAGCATTCTTTTTTCGGCAACGTTGACGCCCCTTGACTATTTTCGAGAAGCATTGGGTGGAGATAAAGAGGATCGTTTGTTGAAGCTGAAGTCGCCGTTTCCGCCTCAACATCTCAAAGTGTTGACGGCACCATACGTTGCAACGTCGTACCGCCATCGCGCGTCAAGTCTCGGTCAGGTGGCGGAAGCGATCGAAACATTCGTAGGCGTACGACGCGGCAATTATCTCGTTTATTTTCCGTCGTACAAATATCTCAACGAAGTGTTGCCGAAACTTCAGACTGCTTTGACCGATGCCGAAATTTTGGTTCAGCGGACTGAAATGAGAGATGCTGAGCGTCTCGCGTTTGTGGAGGCTTTTAAAGTTGAACGCTCCCGATCGCTCATTGGTCTGGCCGTGATGGGTGGCGTTTTTGGCGAGGGGATCGACTTGATTGGCGAACGTTTAATTGGGGCAGTGATCGTCGGGGTTGGCTTGCCGCAACTTTGCCTGGAACGAAACCTGATTCGCCAACATTTTGATGGACAGGGAATGGATGGGTTTGCTTACGGTTATGTGTTCCCCGGTTTTAATCGCGTGCTTCAGGCGGTCGGTCGGGTGATTCGTTCGGAAAAAGACAAAGGAGCGGTTTTGCTCATCGACTCACGATTTCAGGAGGAGAGATTTCGGGAACTTTTTCCTGCCTGGTGGAGAGTAACCGATTGCGAGGACAACGAGGAGTTGAAACGGGAAACAGAGCGGTTTTGGGCAACGTGAGGTTCGCAGCTCGGATCTTGGGATGGAATCTCCAAGGAGATTGACGACGACGACGATTATGGAATGGAGAAGCCGTGATTTCTGTTTCTGACGTCGATTATGGAATGGAGAAGCCGTGATTTCTGTTTCTGACGACGATTATGGAATGGAGAAGCCGTCATTTCTGTTTCTAACGACGATTATGGAATGGAGAAGCCGTGATTTCTGTTTCTGACGTCGATTATGGAATGGAGAAGCCATGATTTCTGTTTCTGACGACGATTATGGAA
>CBHTTJ010000053.1:0-28938 GCA_966095605.1 uncultured bacterium
TGTTCAAGGAAGCCGAATTTGCCTTCAAACAGGCATTTGCTTTCTGTCCTTACAGTCCTGAAGCCGTCTATCGCTACGTGCAATTGCTGAACGGCGTTGGACGCATCGGCGATGCGATCAAACTGGTGGAAACATGCCTGAAGCTGGACGCTGAAAACGGTTCGATTCAAAACCTATTGCAGCAGCTTAAGAGCATCCAGCAGCAGATGGGAACCCCTCGCGCAATTGATTCACAAGCTCTGTTCAACGAAGTGAACAAACGTCTTCAGGCGAGACAGACCAACGATGCGATGAATCTGCTCGACCAGGCGATCGCCAGCCCGCTGGCTGATTCAGCAACGGTGCTCGAATCAGCTCGGCGTTTCGCCGCGATCGGCGATACTCCTCGTCTGGAAAAAGCTTTGGAAAAGCTCGTGAAGATTGCGCCTGATAATCCAGAGGCATGGTATGATCTCGCTGGATTGCAGACGATTATTGGAAAAGCGGCACCGGCGTTGGAATCACTTTCAAAAGCCATTGCATTGAGCACCGAACGCTTGAAACGCGAACCCAACGCTCGCGATTTGATTGCTGAAGCGCGGAAAGATCCACGTTTCCAACTGCTCCGACAGACTCCTGAGTTCAAAAAGGTTGTGCCGGAGAAATAATCATTTCACAGGAGATGAGGTGACGAGTCTCCTGTGTTTTCAATCCTCATTTTGTAGTTCGTAGTTTACTACGGAGAGACAGTACGTGGCTGCAGTTTCACAGCGAAGTACCAGGCGACCGAGTGTAATCGGTAAAACCCCGCTTCCCTTCAGCAATTCCATTTCTGTCGGGGAAAAATCGCCTTCGGGACCTACCCATATCGCAATGGACTTTGGCTTTTGTCCGTGGTTGGAACAAAACTTTTTAAAATAGTTCCGTGGGTGCTGACTGTCCTTTTGGAGGGAGCCGACCAGCGGCAGGTCGAACATTTCGCGTTTGCCGAGAAAATCCTTTGGTGTGATCGGACGTTCTACTTTTGGAAGCCAAGGCTGACCGCATTGCTTGATCGCTTCCACGGCGACATATTGCCATTTTTCCTGTTTCTCATTGGCTTCGTCGGCATCAAGTCGAGTCAACACGCGCTCGCTCAGTAATGGAACAATTCGCGACACTCCCAATTCCGTCGCTTTCTGAATAATGGACTCAATCAACTTTGCTTTGGGAATGGCCTGAAGCAGGGTTATTTGGAACGGCAGCGCCTCGATAAACTTGCGTTCAATTATTTCGGTATGGACCGACCGCTTTGAAACTTCAGTCACAGAGCAAAGCAATTCTCCACCTGCTCCATCAAGGACCGTTACCTTCTCGCCTTTTTGCACCCGCAACACTTGCGCTGCGTGATGGGACTCGCGTTCACCGAAGACCAATGTCTTCCCGCGACAAAATTCAGGTGGAAGATAAAAACGATGCATCAAACCTGTTTCGTCAATTTAACCCCCAACTGCAAGAGCTTCTGGGCATCCGCATCCGATTTGCCTTCCGCATAAATGCGAAGAATGGGTTCGGTGCCCGAACCGCGCAACATGAGCCATGAGCCATCCTGGGCTACGAATTTTACGCCGTCGTAACTCTTTACTTCCGCAATTGCGGAACCGAGCAGTTTGGCGGGCGGATTGTTTTTGCAAAATTCCATCAACGCGCCACGTTTCTCCAAGGGGAAATGAGTGTCGATGCGGGCGTAACGATGGGGGCCAAATTTTTTTTCGAGGTTTCCTAAAATTTTGTTGATGGAAATTTTTTCGGTGGCCAGCAGTTCCAACAACATCATTCCAGCAGCGATTCCATCGCGCTCGGGGATATGTCCGGGGAAGCCAATGCCCCCGCTTTCCTCAAACCCGAGCAATACATCATTCTTCAACATTTCCGTGCAAATGTATTTAAAGCCAACGCCGGTTTCGGTCAGCGGCAAATTGTAGGCCGCGCAAATTTTGTCGACCATTGATGTGGTCGTTAGAGCTTTCACCACCCGCCCTTTGCCTTTGCGATTTACAATAAAATGGTGGAGCAATGCGCAAATGATCTGGTGGGTGGTCAGCAGATTGCCGCGTCCATCCATTCCCCCGACGCGATCGGCATCACCGTCGGTAACGAGACAAATGTCATGAGGGTTCTTTTTCAGGTAAGCGGCACTCTTGACGTAATTCTTTGCGATCGGTTCGGGGTTAATGCCGCCGAAATTTGGATCGTGCGCGGCGTTCAATGTGGTGACGCGACAGGTGGTTCCTTTCAGTAATTCATCGAAACAACCGGCACCAACCCCATACAAGGCTTCGTGAGCAAAGCGCAATTTGGATTTGGCAATGAGCGGAAAATCAACGAGGCGCTTGATGGCCGCGTAGTGCGCAGAGCGAATGTTCTCAACGGTGATATTCTTCGCATCAGCTGATGCTTTCACCGGGCTTTTGTCCAACATCTGTTCGACGCCTTTGCAAATTTCCGGATCGGCCGAACCGCCGTAATAAGCCTTCAGTTTGAATCCATTGAATGAGGGAGGATTGTGGCTGGCGGTGATCATGACTCCGCCGACCGCCTTCTTGGCTTTGACCGCAAAAGAGACGCTGGGTGTCGGTGCAGGATCGGAAGTCAGGACCACATCAAAGCCGTTACCCGCCAGCACTTCGGCGGTGCGCCGTGCAAATTCATTGGAAAGAAAACGTCGATCGTATCCGACGATCGCCTTTTTTTGAGTCCCGGGAATGGGGTTGGCATTCCAGAAATCGGCTGTCGCCTGGGCAACGCGTTCAACGTTTGCAAAGATGAAATCTTCCGCGATGACCGCGCGCCAGCCATCAGTTCCAAATTTAATTTGAGACATATTTCAGAAATATTTTTGACCGCAACCGAATCGAAACGTTCGGTCTGGAAAAGCAGTTTAGGTTTCGGCTACTGAGTGTCTATGAGTCGAATCGCCTACTCTGAAGCCAGTAAAAAACCTTTATTAACGTCGAACTGAAAGTCTTCGCGTTTATTTTCTTCAATAACTTTGCGCATTTTGGACACGGCGCGTTTGAGGCTTGGAAATCCAAAAACCCCGGTCCCCGCGATAAAGGTATCCGCGCCGGCTCGTGCGCATTCTGCGGCGGTCGAAAAATTGATGCCACCATCAACGGCGATGCGGTAGCTGAGGTTTTTGTCCCGACGCCAGGCAAAGGCCTGTTGGATTTTCGGCAAGGTTTCCGTGATAAACGGTTGTCCTCCAAAGCCGGGATTCACTGTCATGATCAGCAACGAGTCGATCTGTGGAAGATACGGTTCCACCAGCGACATGGCCGTTGGAGGATTAATGGACAGGCCAACCTTTTTCCCCATCGAACGAATTTTCCAGATCAATGGGGTAACTTGTTCGCCCAGTTCCACGTGAATATTGATCTGATCAGCTCCGGCTTTAACAAAGGGTTCCAAAAGAATCTCGGGTTTTGAGCACATCAGGTGCACGTCGAAAAACAATTTGGAGAAGGGACGGATGGTTTTAACGATAGCAGGACCGAAAGAAATATTTTGGACGAAATGGCCGTCCATGACGTCGAGGTGCAACCATTCAGCGCCCGAAGCATTGACGCGTTTGGTCTCTTTTTCCAAACGGGCAAAATTGGCTGCGAGCAACGACGGCGCAATAATCATGGGCTGAGACTAACGAAGGGGATTCTTCGTGGGAAGTGAGAAGATAACACCGAATCAATGATTCGCCTCAAAGATGCTGTTGAAAATCACCTCTTTGATTTTCCAGATCAAGGTCATCGTCATGGCCATGGGCATGAGTAAAAGGAAAACAACGAACCAGATTCCCACCCGGTCGGCAGCGTTGAGCAGGTGGTAGATGTAATTGGAAATATACGCAAACCGTGCGAGGACAAAGTAGGCTACAACGAGAAGCGGAATCGCCACCAGCAACGAACGATTAAACGAAGTGAACATCTTGGTCTCCATGCGCAAAGTTTCATCGGGAAGCATGGCTGTCAGCCGTTCGAGCACGTAATTCAGATTGTAGAGAAACAAGATGCTTGAAAGAAACAGCAACGCCAAGGCGACATCATACACCATGACGCCCGGCAGCCGATGTTGCCAATAGACAAAGGGAGACAAGCCGATGTTGATAAATGCCAGAATGCCGGCGCGGTCGAGCGACCGTATCCAAATCCGCTCCTGTTTTTGAAAGGAGTGCATCTGCAGCAACCCGTAAAACAAGCTGGCTGAGACTCCTACCGCAGGAATCATTGCACCCCATTCCAGAGGATCCAGCCAATCGGTTCGTGCAGTTTGCACGTAAACGATCAAGGTTAACGGAAGGCCCCAGAACAAGGCCGAGAGACCCCGCACAAGTTTCCCCATTGAGCGCAGTAACTCCGTTTTATGGCTGGGTTCTGTCATCGCAGCAGTGCGCGGACGTTCGGCCCGTTGCGGCAAATTTGAACTGAATGTCTCACTGTTCAAAATATTTTTTTGCTCACGTTGCCCTGCCTTCAGCCTGTTAAATCAGGAGATAGGTATATTCTTTCAAACCACGTTCGTAATCGTCGAGCAACCGCATCCCTTCAGAGGGCTTGAGACGGTCTGATTTGATCGCCTCATCGATTTGCATCTTCATCTGCCGCGCCAATTCCTTTTCGTCATATTGCACTGCAGTCAACGTTTGCACAATCGTTGAGCCTTCGATGATTTCTTCGACGTAGTAGCCAGCCGCTTCGTCGGGATCGAGGAAGACATGAACTTCATTGACGCGTCCGAACAGGTTGTGCAGATCACCCATGATGTCCTGATAAGCGCCCATCAAAAAGAACCCGAGATAATAGGGTTCCAATTGTCCATTGCCATTGGTGTTGAGCTGGTGCATTGGCAACGTATCACGCACGTCACGCAGATCGATGAACTTGTTGATCTGTCCGTCTGAATCGCACGTGATATCGACGAGAGTGCCTTCGCGCGTGGGACGTTCGCTCAAACGATTGATCGGCATGATTGGGAACAATTGGCCGAGAGCCCAATGGTCCAGCAACGATTGGAAAACGGAAAAGTTACAAAGATATTGATCGCCGAGACTGTCCTCGAGCTTTCGAATTTCTTCGGGAACATACGCCTGGCCGCTGAAGCTTTGGACCACCTCGCGGCTGATTTCCCAGTAAAGCGTTTCAATCTTGGCTTTATCCGGCAGGTCCATCATGCCGAGCGTGAACATATTGTGCGCATCTTCCTTGCGCTCCAAGGCGTCGTGATAAGCTTCCAGTTTGTTAAGCTTCGCGAGATTCTTTCGGATATCCAACAATTCGCGAACGAGCGCGTGTTCGCTTTCGTTGTAAGTGAATTGTGTCGCTGGACCCGTCTTCTCGATCGCGCCAAAAACTTCCACGATCAGGACGCTATGATGCGCCACAAGCGCACGGCCACTTTCGCTGATAATATCAGGATGCGGCACCTTCTCCTGGTTGCAGATATCCGCGATGTAATAAACGATATCGTTCGTGTATTCCTGCAAAGTATAATTCGTGGAGCTGTCGAAAGCCGAGCGGCTGCCATCGTAATCCACGCCCAGACCGCCACCGACATCCATGAACTCGATGTTGAAACCCATCTTGTTCAGCTTCGCATAGAAACGCGCCGCTTCCTGAACCGCTTTTTTAACGGTGAGAATGTCGGGCACCTGCGAACCGATGTGGAAATGAACGAGTTTAAAACAATGTTCCAGCTTTTCAGCGCGGAGTATTTCCGTCGCAGCGAGCAATTCAGCGGTGCTCAAACCGAACTTTGCATTTTCGCCGCCGCTTTCCGCCCACTTGCCGGCGCCTTTGCTCAAGAGCCGTGCGCGAATGCCGATCAACGGTTCCACGCCAACTTGTTTTGAAATGGCGATGATCTGTTTCAGCTCAGACAACTTTTCGACCACCATGATGATCTTCTTGCCGAGCTTGATTCCCATGAGCGCCATCTTCACGAACGCGCCGTCCTTGTAGCCGTTGCAAATGATGAGGCTGCCCTGTTGATTTTGCAGCGCGAGAGCCGCGAACAATTCCGGCTTGCTGCCGACTTCGAGGCCGAAGTTGAAAGGTTTCCCGGCGTCGAGAATTTCTTCAACCACTTCGCGAAGCTGATTCACTTTGATCGGAAACACGCCCCGGTATTTGCCTTGATAATTGAATTCGGCAATCGAGCTGCGGAAGGCCAGATTGATCGCTTCCACGCGATGGCGCAAAATATCCTGGAAGCGAATCAGCAGCGGGAACTTCAGGCCGCGGCCTTTGGCTTCTTCAATGACGTCGGTGAGATCCACTGAGGCACCGGCGTCGTGCAGTGGCTTGGCCACGACCCGACCGGCTTCGTTAATATCGAAATATTTCGCTCCCCAGCGGTTGATGTTGTAGAGATTGCGCGCCGCCTGGATATTCCAACAGGAGTTCGCGTCTAGCGGATCACTCATCTTATTTTTTCAGTGTGCGAATGATAGGGATGCACGGCCGGAATTCAACAAACTGCTGCAACTTTTTTTAATTCCTTGTGTTCGCAATTCTGTTGGGACCTCGAAGGCAAATGTGGAACGCGAGGGAGAAATTTCAAATATTATTTTAAGACCTGTTCTCTCGAGTAAGCCCGTGACTTCTCCGGTGTCCTTTATCAGAGCCCGGGGTCCTTGTTGATGTGCTCCAAATAAGCCGCCTTGCTCATGCGCCTGAATTTTATATGGTTTAGAAATTGGAACGTCACATGCGAACTGCCTCTCTCAAAGCGATCACGGCTTACTGCGAAAAAACGCTGCGCACCGCGGAAATGACCGACTACGACGGCGCGGTAAACGGCCTGCAGGTGGAAAATAACGGGAGCGTCACCAAAATTGCCGCCACGGTTGATGCTTCGCTGGCGACGATCAAGCTGGCCATCGCCGCGCAGGCCGACTTGTTGTTGGTGCATCACGGACTGTTCTGGGGACCGACGCATCCATGGACCGGCAAACGGCGCGAAATGATCAAGTTGCTCGTGGAGAATAACCTCGCCGTTTACAGTTCCCATCTGCCGCTCGACGCTCATCCCAAACTGGGCAACAACGCCCAAATCGGCGGGGCGCTTGGATTCAAGAATCTCAAGCCGTTCTTCTTTTCCAAAAATCAGTTCATTGGGTTTCAAACCAAGACGACGATCTCCCGGGACGAATTGAACCATCGTCTGACGAAAATTCTCGGAAAGGCCCCAACGCTCCTTCCGGGCGGACCAGAAAAGTGTGAGCGGATCGGCATCTGCAGCGGGGGAGCGGGCGGGGACCTCAAAAAGGCGGCCGCCGAGGGAGTTGATACTTTTATCACGGGTGAAGGGCCCCACTGGACCTATGCCGCAGCTGAAGATTCCGGGATCAACGTCTTCTACGGAGGACACTACGCGACGGAAACATTTGGGGTGAAAGCTCTTGCCGCCGAGTTGGGGAAGAAGTTTAAGCTGCCCTGGGTGTTTCTGGATCACCCGACCGGTCTCTAACGGGACCCGAAGAGAGCCGCCGGAGGCAAAATTCCTTTCCACCGGGTGAAATTCTCCCGTGGTCTAAAAATAACCCCTTTTACGTTAAAGTAACCTTAACGGAGCCGAAAACCGGGTGAATTGGGTTCTTCCTTCTTTGAAAGGCGAACCTTTTTTGTGTGGAAAAAAGATTTTCCTGCGCCAGAAAAAGTTTTTTGCGTCGCAAAAAAGTCATTCCTGCGTAGGAAAACTTTAAAAGTGCCGCAAAAAAAGTTTTCCAGCGCCGATTGGTGCCTTTTCGTTCACGAAACGGGCATACCTGCGGAGATTGGTGTCTTTTGGTTCACGAAAAAGTTTTCCGGCGCCGGAATGGCTTTTTCGTGAACCGAAAAGCACCAATCGGCACCGGAATAAGTTTTTCGTGACGCAAATTTTCCATTCCAGCGCCGGAAAATCTTTTTTGCCGTCGCAAAAAGGTCGTTTCGTGAAGCGACAAGCGGCCTCTTTGGGGAGGGTGGATGGCTTCCACGAAAAAAGTCATTGTTGCCGCAGCTTTTTGTCGGAGCGGCTGACTTCAGGCTTCAGTTTTCCGAATTTCCTGCTTTTCTCTTCTCCGTCTTAAAAATGACTCCGCCCAAACCAACCTTTCGATGCCTTCTCGTCCTGGCGCGTGCATCGAATCTGCCGACCGTCTGGTCGAATTGCCTGGTTGGCTGGCTGTTGGGAGGCGGCGTTGATTGGCTGAAGTTTCCGCTGCTGTGTCTCGGGGCAACGTTTCTTTATACCGGCGGAATGTTTCTGAATGACGCCTTCGACGCTGACTTCGATCGCCATTTTCGTCCTGAACGGCCCATTCCTTCGGGAGCCATCAGCGAGAAAGAGGTCTGGCGCTGGGGTTGGAACTTTCTGGCTTTGGGAACGCTTTTGTTGGTGTGGATGAATTGGCCAGCCGCGATTCTCACGGTGTTGCTAGTGTTTTCTATCCTTCTTTATGACGCCGTGCACAAGGTGTTCGTGTTGGCCCCGGTGATCATGGCGTTGTGTCGGCTCTTTTTATATTTGGTGGCCGGAGCCGCTGCGATGTCGCCAACCACCAGTTTTCAGGGACTGAACGCGTGGAGTGCCATTGCGCTGGCCTTGTATATCGTTGGTCTCAGCTACCTGGCTCGGAAGGAAAGCATGCACGGTCCGCTTCAATATTGGCCGTGCCTGTTGCTGGCCGCTCCGTTGTTCCTTGCGTTTCTAATTAACGATTTTCAAAAAGATCGAACGACGCTCACGATTGCCGGCATCCTGGTGATTTGGATCTTCTGGTGCCTGCGTCACACGTTTTGGTCGACGCATCGCCAGGTCGGGCGCACGGTTTCAGGTCTGCTGGCAGGGATTGTTCTCGTGGATTTGCTGGCGGTTGCGGATTTGGCCGGGACCTATGGCCTCATTTTCGGTGGTCTTTTTGTGATCGCCCGGTTGTTCCAAAAATTCATTCCCGCGACGTAAATCACTTCGTATCGCCTGATTTTTTCTCAGACGGATCCGCCGCTGTATCATGGAATTTTTCGGTCAGGATAAACTGCAGTCGAATTTTCTGTTCCGGGGTGGGATTTGAAGCCAGAGCCTTTTTATAGGTTTGAACGGCGAGTTCGTTCTTTTTCTGCGTGGCGTAAAGATCGGCGAGTTTTTCGAGGAGCACAGGACTGTTGGTGCTTTCCGTTTCGAGATACGTCACCACTTCGGAAATGGGATAGCCCTGGACCAAATTGAGATTTGCCACCCGCAGATGTGACCATTCGATCAAGTTACTTTTTCGCGCCATGAGATCGGCATGCTGTTCGCGCGGATGCTTGGCAAAAGGGCGATAAAGAGGATCGCCAACGACAGTGGTTTGCCAGGAAATGACGGGTGCTGCGGCCCAGGCGGCTTCGCCAAAACTAAAACCACGCAAAAAACGATCAAAGAAGACACCCATGTCCGGTGTCCAGGTGACATACGGCTCGTCAACGCAGCCCATCGTCGCCGTGACTCCCTTTGCGAGAAAAGGGCCGGCCCAATGAGTGCTTGCTGAACGAAGCGTCGCCGCGCTGAAAGAATGCAAATGGTAGGCGACGGCCCCGGGCATAAATTCTGGCTTTGCGGCGGAAAAAGGTCCTGAAACATGTCCATCGTACCAGCCCGCGTAAAAAGCAATCTGGCTCATGGGAAAATTTTTCGAAAAGGTTTCCGGCCTCTCGTCAACTATAGTTTCAAAGCCAAAACGACGAATGGTCTCGGCTGCATTGCGAAACATGTCATCACCGGCTTTCGCATCCGGTACGCCACGAATGTCGATGTAGGCGCGGCCCCACAGGCCGTCGGTTTCGGCCTGGATGGCTTTGTCGACGAGTTGGTTGGCGATTTCAGGAGTAGGGCCGTCCAATCTGGCAACGAGAAGAATACCATTCACCGGGTTGATGGAGGCAGCGTTGGTCGCGGCCAGAAACGGATTTCGCAAGGGGCCCGAGAGGCGCAATTTAAAATCTTCCATCGGCAACAACGTGAGTTCCGAATCCACCGCCGCGCCATTGTTGCGCGCTTCTGCCGGCAGATCATTGACGGACTCGTGAATCTCACTGTCACTCAAAATGCGCAACGGCACCCCATAGCAAAGCACCGCATAACGGATTTTGGCCTCCTCCACTCGCCAATGCGGTGGCTCATTGGTGCCGTCGGAGCCAAGCCTGAAAGAGAGGAGATGATTCGATTCGAGCCATTTCAACAACGGTTTCTGCAGGTCGTGGGTAAACTGATCTCGCGATATCGTTTCGGAATTCGGCAATTCCAATCCGAGGAGTTGTTCGGCGGGGACGTGTCGTTTCTGTGCGTAGTGTTCGGCAATCTCTTTGGACTTGGGGACGAGGCTGTTGTAGATCACCACCACCGAGTCTCCTGATTCTGCGACCGCAAAGATTTTCCCCAGGGAGAGAAAAAGAGAACCGAGAAGTAAAAGTCTCTTGAACACGATGAAAATTTAGACTGATTGTGTCACGGAATGTTCACCCGAAGGCCGTCGTAAGCAAGCTCGACGGAGGGGGGCAATTCCTCCTGGGCCAGATCATGATCATAGTCATGCGTTAAATGCGTGAAATAGGTCCGTTCTGCGGCGATGCGACGCGCTGCGGTAAGTGCTTCGTCGAGGCACATGTGAGTCGGATGAACATCCCGGCGAAGCGCATCAAGGACGGCGACTTTCACCCCGTGAATACGCTCCACGACAGCGGCAGGGACTTCTTTACAATCGCTGAGATAAGCGAGTTTCTTTTCTCCGTTCTGTTCGAAAAGAAAGCCAAGCGTTTCCGTCCTTCCATGCGGAAGTGTGAAGGGAACGATGTGCAAGTCGCCAATTTCGAACGGACCGGTGATCACGCGTGCATCCGGCATAAAATAGCCTTTCGGCCAGGGGCCGTTATGAAAGGCGTATTTAAAGACCCGACGCAGGTCGTTCATCGTGCTTTCATTCGCATAAACCGGCAGGGTGGTTCCTCCGCGTAAGTCGCAGACCCGACGGCAGTCATCCAATCCCATGATGTGGTCCGCGTGCGAATGCGTAATCAAGACCGCATCCAGGTAGCCAACATTCTCGCGCAGGCACTGAATCCGAAACTCAGGCGTTGTATCCACCACGATTTTGGTCTTATCGCTCAGGACATAGATGGAAGGACGTGTGCGGTGGTTCTTTGGGTTGGCGAGAAATTTTTCCGGATAGTCTTTGCCAATGATCGGGACGCCCTGGGAAGTGCCGGTGCCGAGAAAAATAAACGAAAATGCCATGTCGTAGAAAATTCTTTTGCGCAACGATAACACACGGTTCAAAATCGGCGCGAACGAATTTTCATGCTCACCACGCTCCGCATAAAAAATTTGGCTCTGGTTTCAGACCTGACACTGGAGTTGCAGCCGGGCTTTAACGCCATTACCGGTGAGACAGGCGCGGGAAAATCTATTATCATCGGCGCTTTGAATCTGGTGCTGGGCGAACGCGCTGACCGCACTTTAATTCGCACCGGCACCGATACCTGTTCCGTCGAAGCGGTTTTTGACATCACCAAATTGCGAGCGCCGCTTAAAAGTTTTTTGGACGAGAACGGCCTCGAGCCATGTGAAGAGGGGCAATTGGTTCTGAAACGCAGTTTCTCGTCGGCCGGGACAAACCGGCAATTCGTGAACGGTTCGCCGACCAATCTGGCGGCCCTGGCGTCAATTGGTGAATGGTTGGTCGATATGCATGGACCACACGATCACCAATCGCTCTTACACGCTTCTAAACAACTGACGATTCTTGATGCTTTTGGAACACTCAGTTCGTCGCGGGAAAAATTCGCCGAGATCCTGGGCCGCCGTGCGGCGTTGGAGGCCGAAAAAGCCAATCTGATCGTCGACGAAAAGACTTACGCGCAACAGCTGGATCTCCTGCGTTTTCAGGTAAGCGAAATTGTTTCAGCAAAGTTAAACGCCGGAGAGGAAGCCGAAGTTGAACAGGAATACCAACGCTCCAGCAACGCGGCGAAATTATTGGAACTCTCTCAGAGTGGACTGAATTTGCTTAGCGAAAGTGAAAACTCTCTTCTTTCTCAGGCGGGAGCGTTGGGGAGAACTTTGCAGGAGTTGCAGCGATTCGATGCAAGCGCGGAGAATCTCGTCAATTTGCATGCTCAGCTTCTCGAAAATTCACGGGAACTGCAGAATGAGCTTTCACACTACGCCGATAAGATCGATCTCAACCCTGCGCGATTGAGTGAGTTGGAGGAGCGCCTTAATCTGATCCATACCCTCAAGCGTAAGTATGGAGGATCGTTGGCGGAAGTCCTTGCCTTTGGCGAACAAGCGGACAAGAAACTTCGCAGTCTGGAACAGCGGGATACGGAGTTGGCGAGAATCAACAGCCAGTTGCAAAAGATTGATGGAGAACTTTCCCTCGCTGGAAAGCAACTCACTGCGGCCCGGCGCAAGGTGATTCCGAAACTTTCCAAAGCAGTTGTGAAACAATTGGCGGACCTCGGATTTGCGAAGAGTGAATTTGATGTCGCTTTGGAGACTGCGGAAGCAAACCTTTCCTCCAGTGGTTTTGATAAAATTGAATTTTTATTTTCCCCCAATACCGGTGAACCCGCCCGACCGCTTCGAGCGATTGCTTCCTCTGGCGAGATGGCGCGCGTGATGTTGGCGTTGAAAACGGTTTTGGCTGCGGAAGATGAAATTCCGGTGCTGGTGTTCGACGAAGTGGATGCAAACGTCGGTGGAGAAACGGCCAGTGCCGTCGGTGGAAAAATGCTGCAGATCGCGAAGCAGCGCCAAGTGCTATGTATCACCCATTTGCCGCAAGTCGCAGCGAGTGGTTCCGCTCATTTTACGGTGAAGAAGCAGGTCAAGGATGGCCGGACGCTTTCCCAAATTACGCTGCTGAACGAAGACGAACGAGTCGCTGAAATTGCACGCATGCTCGGAGGACAAAACGAGGCGGCGCGAAAACATGCGAAGGCATTGGTGAAGAGCGCGTCGGCGTTGCCAAAAAACGTTTGACCTTTTGAGGCAAAGTGCTGAAGTAAGGTTAATTGAGGTTTTGTTTTTTACCGATATGAAACTCACGCTTCTTACCCTCGTCGTCGGTTCTGTTTTTGCATCCAGTCTTTCCGCCGGTGTTTTTACTATTGGTGGATTCAAGTTCGACGAAAAGAATACGGTGACAACTGCGGCGGTAGTAGAAGGTGGTCCCCTAAAGGATCATTCCAGCCACAGATTCGGTCGATTCAGCGAGTCGTATGTCAAAGATCCAACCTCACGGGAAAATGAGTTCGAAAAATTTAACCGCGCCAAAAGTTTAGGACGTCTGGTAGGTGGATCGAATGTGCGTGGTCAGGATTATGCGCGATATATTTCTCTTCCTGACGCCAAAGAAGCCCCTCCCGCACCCAACACCGAACGAAGCGTTGTGTTGCTGACCTGGGGTGAAGGGAAAGGATTGCAGAATAATACCGGGAACGATTTTGTGGTGTTTGAAGCAGCTTCGTGGGAAGGATTTGCCGTCGCGGTGAAAAAAGCCGGCGCAAAAGACTTTTCTCCTTATCGTTATCAGTTTCCTAATTCAAAGGACCCAATTCACGATGTGAATGCCGTGGCGTTTGATCTTTCCGATTTCGGCCTCGCCGATGGCGAAGTGATCACGGAAATCCAGATTCGTAATCTGTTCAATTCACATGCAACGGTCGGTGCCGACAAGGTTGATAATGCCAGCGGGCAGGGAACTGTGATTGCTGCGGGAGACGCTGGTTATGACAAAGGGTTTACATTGCTGCAAAAACAGGGCGGTGGAGAATTTCCTGACGCCGCATTAAGCGCCGACATCGTTTACGTGGCTGCGCTTCACGACATTGAAGCGGTGAAAATTCCTGAGACACCGGTTGAGCCAGCCGTTACCAATGCACCTGCTAAAGCGGTTCCTGCTCCCGCGGCGAAGACAAATAGCGCCGCTCCAAAGAAATAGTTTTATTCGTGCCGGATAGTGATCCCCGCAACGTCAACGGACGCACCGGCCAGTTCATAAATCCTGACTTCAGCTGCGGTGTCCTGCAGAGGAACGAACTGGATTTTGAACGGCTTCCATTCCGGCGTTGTGCGAATCGTTTGCTCTTTCAACTTCTCATTCGGTTCGACGAATTGACAGAGAGCAATTGTTAAATCTGACTTAACAATGCTACGAACCCAACCCTCAATAGTGCAACGCGTGTTGCGTTTGCAAACAAAACGCGGGCCGCGCAGTTCTGCGGAGCCGCGGGATTTGGTGTCAACGTTGATGGCGAAGCCTACCGGGACGCTTGGTGGAAGGTCCTGCACCCTGGCATAACTTACCGAAACGGGAAGAGCTGCGTTATTATCAACCCAACCGGATGGTAGCCATCCCTGCGAAAGGTTATCTTCTTTGTTTGTGAGCCGGATCTCGCTTCCGGTGACGCCAAACGAGGATAGATTGTGTGAATCCAAAGCAATTGCGCGTTCCATGACGTTGAGAGCGTCGCTCATTTTATAAACCTGTTGTAAAACCTGGGCACGAATCCAGAGGACCGAAGGATTTTCAGGTTCATATTGTTCGCCCAAACTCGAAAGAAAGTCAGCCTGTTCGGGATTCGCTGTCATGCGAGCGAGTTTCACCAGGGCTAGAGCGTTGTTTGGTTCAAAATCAAGCGCCCGTTGCAAGGATTCAGGAGTGCCTTCGAAAAT
This sequence comes from uncultured bacterium, assembly GCA_966095605.1. Taxonomy (GTDB): domain Bacteria; phylum Verrucomicrobiota; class Verrucomicrobiia; order Limisphaerales; family JACDHS01; genus CBHWET01. Next base: position 14,710 of record CBHTTJ010000053.1, read on the forward strand.
TCGACGGACGACATAAGCCTTCAAGGACGTCTTGGCGAGAGGGCTGGTGCTGCGAGTCGCATGATTCTCGATAAACCAGCGAGCCCAGGCGACATATTGTGCACTTCCGGCTTCCGTTAATTTTTCCATGAGCTGTTGGGTTTTGTTCCAACGATCCTGGACGGGTTCCGTAGCCCCGGAATCGGCGAGATGATAGCCGCCGATCATTGTAGCAAATTCGCTCAACCAGATCGGTGTTTGACCTGGGACCTTCAAAAACAAAAGACGCGCCGATTTGTCAGCTGCGGCCGTTAGAATCAGATTTCCATTCGGGCTGAACGTTACAAAACGGATCACTCCTTCATGCTGGATCGGATCGGCGACATCACGCCCTGTTGCAGATTCCCAGACTCGAGCGGTTTTATCGGCCGCCGTGATGATAAAATTGCCATCGGGACTGAACGCCGCCGCTTTGATTGCGTCGCTATGCTGGATAGGTTCGGTAACAGCTTTACCGCTGCTTACTTCCCAGACCCGTGCCGTTTTTTCTGAAATAGTCAGGAGCCATTTACGGGGGTTGGCAGGATCATTCCATGCAGGGGCGGGCGTAAATGCTACGAAACTCACACTGGAATCATGGCGAAGATTTTCCAGCGCAAGCTTCCCTGTTTTGAGATCCCAAACACGGACACAATTGCCGTTCTTGTCTTCGGTGCCCGTTGCCAGCCAGTTTCCATCAGGACTGATGGCAATGGCCTGGACCTCGCCGTCATGTTCCAGCAGGAATTTTTGTTGGCCGAGAGCTCGGTCCCATACTCGAGCGATTTTGTCCTGCGCTACCGTGACGACGTAATTTCCATCAGGTGTAGTGGCCAGGCACTTGACCGCAGTTTCGTGGCGAAAAGGTTCAGCAAGGCGTTTGCCAGTCTTGAGGTCCCATTGCCGGACCGTGTGATCATCAGAACTTGTCAGAAACGTCTGTCCATCCGGAGTGAGGAGAAGGCAGTTGATTCGAACCTCGTGTTCGTTCCGTTCATAAAGAAGTTTTTCGGTCGCCACATCCCATGCCGAAACGGTGCCGTCGGAACAGCCGGTTAACAATGTGCTCCCGTCGTTGTTGAAAGAACAACAGACCACTTCGCTGCGGTGCTTCAACGATTGCGTAATCGCTTCTCCCGAAGTGGCATCCCAAATCTTGGCAGTGCGATCTGCTGAAATGGTCGCGACAAATTTTCCATCTCTGGTGAATGCCGCTGCATTGACCCATTGATCGTGCTTGAGCACCTCGCAGACCGGCTGATTATCCGCAACTTCCCAGACGCGGGCACTGCGGTCCGCAGATGCGGTCACGATTTTGTCGCCGGCGTGATTAAAGCTCGCCTCGAAAACGACACCTGTATGCCGCAGCGGTTCACACACCGGCTTACCCGTCGTGGTATTCCACACTCGAGCTGTTCCATCCGTTGAGGAAGTTACAAGCCAGCGGCCGTTCGGACTGAAATTAACACCCGAGATTGCACCTTCGTGTTTTAAGGGAGGCGTTACGGCTTTTCCGTTAGGCACCTCCCAAATGCGAGCCGTATTGTCGCTGGAAACCGTTGCCAGGAGCTTACCATCAGGACTGAATTTGGCGCCAGTGATCCAATTGACATGATCCAGAGGAGGACTCACCGGGCTCGCAAATCCCGACTGCCAAATCCGCGCGGTTCTGTCGCCGGATGCCGTCGCGATCCATTTTCCGTCCGGACTGAAGATTGCGGAAGTCATTCCCCCTTGATGGGTCATATTTCCACCAACAGGAATGCCGGAGTTGATATCCCAAAGCCGAGCGTAGTTGCGGGAACTGGCAACCAGGACCCAATTGCCATTCGGACTGAACTTTGCGGATTTCAGCGGGGCATCATGTTGAAGGGAAATAACGGTTTTACCGGTGGCTACTTCCCAAACTCGCGCCACTTTGTCCTGCGATGCGGTGACAACGAATTTTGAATCGGGACTGAAGCTCGCTCCATTGACCCAATCATCGTGTTTAAAGGAACTTGAGGTTGATTTACCGGTCACAACATCCCAGATTCGAGCCGTGTTGTCCTGGGAAGCAGTCAACAGCCATTTACCATCCGCGCTGAATTCTGCCGAGGTGATCAATGCTTTGTGTTCCAAGGGCCCGTGCAATAATTTTCCGGTGTTTGCATCCCAGAGCCGAGCCGCGTTCTTGCAAACGGTTACCAATCGAGTCCCTTCCGGACTATAAAGCACTTGCTTGACTTCAGCGTCGTGGGTTAAAGGCGGAAGAATCTGAACCGGCCAATTCCGTTGAGAAAGCAAAGAGACAAGCCTCGTGCTGACGGCTGAATTCTCGGGATCAAATCGCAGGGCACGGGAGAGGTAAGCCAACGCTTTTCCATTATTCTCCTCCTCAATAAGCCGGCCGGCTGCGGCAAAGTCCGACACAGCCAGCGTACGGCTGACCTTGCGTTCATTTTGTTTCGCAATGTCTTCTTGAATTTCAGCTTTTCGGCGAGCTTCCTGGGCTTCGCGTGTCTGCTCCTTAAGCTTTTCTTTTGCTTCACGCTCTGACGCTGCGGCCTCTTCTGCGTCTTTGCGAGATTTCTGCTCTCGTGCAAGCGCTTCTTCTCTTGCTTTTAAAGCTTCTTCTGCTTCGCGACGAGCTTGGTCGGCGACTTCTTTTTCCCGAGCCGCGAGCGCACGTTGTTCCTTCTCGTTCCTTAAGGCTTCAATCGCACTTCTTTGGGCCTCCAGCGCGGCATTTTTCTGGGTGTACAGTTCGGCAGAAAGTCCAAGCAAAATTAGGAAAAGAGCGGCCACCGCAGCGCCGTATGTCATCCTTAAACGTTGGCGCCGCTGTTCGTGTCGTTGGCGAAGATCTTCGAAGCTGACACCAATGATTCCAGCAAGGATTTTCAGAAAAGCGTTTTGCTTTCCGTCTTTGCCTTTACGGGCATCCGCAGCAACCGGTTCCGTGGGAACCGCCGTGATTTGTTTATTCGAATCGATCCAGTATTTAACGGATTCCGGAAGACATTCTGGTTGACCGAGTTCGGGATGCAGACGTGCGTTAGGTTCCCCTTCTATGACCAGACATAACACGCGATCTTCGCGATCCCATGATTTGAACATCCGAATTTCCTGGTCGACCCATTTGGACTGCACTGCGCGAGGCGAGCAAATAACGATCAGATAAAGGGACTCACGGAGCGCTCGTTCAATACTTTCCGTCAGGTTGGCCGAGCCCGGAAGTTCTTCCCGATCACGGAAGATTGGATAAGGCCGTTTGGGAATGACCACTCCATCGCGCCCGGGCATGCCTACGAGACGCTTGGGCACGCGATACGTCTCCAGTTTCCGATGCAACCATGTCGCCCACTTCTCATCAGAATGGCTATAGCAGATGAAAGCCCAATATTTAAATGGCTCGGGCTTTCGCTCTGGCGATTCGGAACTCATCCTTTACAAACAATTAAAAGCGTTCGCTTATTACGCCATGAAGCGATGCCCAAGTCAAAACATGCTTTGTAAAAATTCGTGAGATTGGCTTCAAATTTGCTGGCTTGTTCCCTTTTCATTTTTTCCATAAAATGAGCTGATGCTGATGGGATGAGTTTACCAAATTACAACCCGAATCCGCTTGATACCTCGCAGGTTAAGCTGCCGGAGGATCTTTCAAAATTGACCGAACTGTTGGCGGAGAATGCTCACGAGGTATGGGCTCGTGAACGTTCGGCTCTCGGCTGGAAGTGGGGCCCGCAACGGAATGACGAGAAAAAGGAACATCCGAATCTGGTTCCCTATAAACAACTTTCAGAGGAGGAAAAGGCATTCGACCGTCAGTCGGCAGTTGAAACCATCAAGACCATCTTCTCGATGGGATATGGTCGTCGGGCGGGCACTGTCGATACCAATTTCGTTCTTTCTGATACCAATCGCAAAATTGTTGCCGAACTGCGCAAACCGAAGCTTGCGGTGCCAGAGTTGCGGAAACTGTGGGAAGAAAGAGTCCCCGCAGTATGGCGCAATGTGGAAATTTATCGCAGGGCGGTAGATGCGGCGCTGAAGCTTGGGGAATCCTTCCTTGCTTTCGATATCGCTTCTGAAGGATTAGAACTCTTTAAAGGAGATTTGCGGCTGACTCAGCTTCAGGCCCTTGCCCTTGCCCGCACGGGTGCGACGCGTCGCGCCAATGAAATTTTGGAGCAACTACGGCTTTCGGGGCACCAGGATGAGGAAACTCTGGGTATTCTCGCGCGCACTCATAAAGACTTTTGGTTGATTTCCACGGATGCCAAGGAGAAGTCGTACCACTTAAAGATGAGCTTCTCTCTCTACGCAGAAGCTTATCGACGCAATCGCGGTTATTACTCCGGGGTTAATGCGGCTGCGACTGCTTTTCTTTCGGGGCAAAAAGACATCGCCTACCAGCTTGCACATGAAATCGCGGAGATTTGCCGCAGCATGCTGGAAAGCCTGGATGTGGAGTCGGAAGAACGTTATTGGGTTCAGGCGACAATGGCGGAATGCTATCTGATTCAGGGCAATCTTCTGATGGCGGAGCGTTTTTACAAAAACGCCAGCGACTTTGGTGGACAGCACTGGGTCGTCCTCAATAGAACTCGTGCCCAAGCTCGTTTATTGCTGGAATCCGCCGGTAAACGTCCAAACCTGCTCGACAATTGTTTTAAACTTCCCCGAATTGTTGTCTGTTCCGGACACATGTTTGACCGCGTTGGTCGCCAGCAGCCGCGCTTTCCTCACGCTCTGGAAGAACGAGTACGCCAGGAAATTCGAAGAAAACTGGCACTGATGGAGGCTCACGTTGGCTTTTCTTCACTTGCCTGCGGCACTGATATGCTGTTTGCCGAAGCATTGCTGGAACGCGGCGGTGAAATCAACATCGTGCTTCCCTTTAGCAAGAGCGATTTCAAACGGGCCAGCGTTGATTTTGTTCCGGATCCGTCTTTAGGGGAAAGGTTTGAACGAATTCTTTCCAACGCGGCTACCGTTACAGTTTTAAATGAATTTGGTGAAGCCAAAGACGGCGCCGCGTACGAATACTGCAATCAGGCCTTGAAAGGGTTGGCTCTTTTGAAAGGCCAGTTTCTTGGCATTGATGTAATGCCTTTGGCCGTCTGGGACGGACGCAAGGGTGATGGTCGCGGTGGAACGCAGAATTTCGTCGAATATTGGGAGAAACGAGGCAGCAAAGTGGAAATCATCTACCTCGACAAAATTGTTGCTGAAGAAAAAATTCCTTCGCCTTCGCCGTCGGTTTTTTCTTTCGAAACGGCAACTTCGATTCGGGAAAAAAACAGTCAGGATCGTGTGCAGGAAGTCTTGGAGCAGGAAGTCAAAGCCATGTTGTTCGCGGATATCGTTGGCTATACAAAACTTTCTGAAATGCAGGTCCCCGCCTTTGTTCACCATTTTATGGGCAAGCTTTCTACGCTCATGGAATCAATGGCCCATCCTCCAATTGTAAAAAATACCTGGGGTGATGCGATTTATTGCGTCTTTGATCACGTATCCCATGCCGGTGTTTTCGCGCTCGCGTTGCGTGAAATGGTCCACGGCACTAATTGGATGGAATTAAATCTTCCCGCCGACTTAAACATCCGTATCGCCTTGCACGCCGGGCCGGTCTACCCGTGTTTTGATCCAGTATTGCGGCGGCTGACGTTCCTTGGTTCACATGTGAATCGCACAGCGCGCATCGAACCGATTGTGGAAGAAGGTCAGATCTACGCGAGCCAGGCGTTCGCAGCTTTGTCCGCTGCCGAAGCAGTTAATGAATACGTCTGCGATTACGTTGGCACGAAGCAATTGGCGAAAAAATTCGGCACGACACCGGTTTTCCTCGTCCGCCGAGGTGTATAAAGTTCTCGTCGGGTTCAAAACAATCACTTGTTCCAGCGATGTTTCCCTTGCCGCGCGCAGCCTTTTGTTGAAAATGGCGCCTCAAGTTATTTTCAAAAATTGCCATGACCAAAGTTCTACTGCTCGGAATCGGCCGCTGGGGTGCCAACCATCTTCGTGTTCTCAGTTCCTTGCCGATTGAATTCTATGTAACGGATCTCGATCCCAAACGCCTTGATGGCGCTCGCAAACTGGGGATTCCCGATGCGCGCATTTCCACCAATTACAAGGATTTCGCGGCGAAAGTGGATGCCGCAGTGGTCGTTACACCGGCGCAAAGCCATTTTCCACTTTGCAAAGAATTTCTGGATGCCGGCAAAGATGTTTTTGTGGAAAAGCCCCTGACTTTGGTGCCGGACGAATCGAAGAAGCTGGCCGAGCTTGCGGACAAACAGAAACGTATTTTGCAGGTGGGACACATTTTCCGCTTCGATCCGGCGACCACTTGGATTCGTGATGCGGTCCAGTCTGGAAAATTTGGTAAGTTGAACATGCTGCGAGGTCATTTTGGAGGCTTTAAGCGTCCCCGTAATGACAGCGGAGTGATGTTTGCGGACGGCATTCATTTCGTTGATTTATTTAACTACATTCTCGGTGCCGTCCCCAAGAGCGTCTTGGCGATTCATCACGATTTTATGGGCCGAGGCATGGACGATATTTCGTTTCTATCCATGGAGTATGAGACGAAGTACGGCAATACATGGGCCACGGTTTTGAATGATTATTTCATTCCCGGAAAATTCCGCGACGTCACGGTTGTGGGCGACAAACTGAGTGCGGTCTGTGATTACAATGTGGCTCAGTACAAGATCAAGACTTACGAAAACAGCCACGTCCGCGAAGGGAATGATTTCAAAGGCGTTGAAGGTACTGTCACCCAGATCGAAACGCCGCCCGAAGAGCCTTTGCTTGCTGAATTGCGTGCGTTCGTAAAGTCGATTGAAACGCGTGAAAAAGCGCTCGCCGATGGATGGGCTGGATATGATTCAGTCCGCGTCCTTGACGCAGCTCTCGAATCCGCCAAAACCGGCAAAACAATCCTTATCAAGTAATTGTCAGCCGAAAGTTTAACGGCGAAGAAGTAAGCTGGACTTCTTCGCCGTTCTTTTTTGCCCCGGGTGTGAGAAGTTTTATTCCGCCAGCTGAGTTTCCATAAAACGACGGGTCAATTGTGGAACCTGGTTGTCGACCCATTGCGCCATCGCTTCGTCTTCCAGAAGGTTTTGTTTGCAGGCATCAATGATTCGTGTTTCCCCAAGTTTCTCGGCTGCTGCAATGAGTGACTTGTAGGACGCCACCTCGAAGTGTTCTGTCGCGGATTCGCTCAAAACATCCTTAACTACTTCATCATGGAACATGCTTGTGGAACGTCCTTGCAGAGTGCCGAGAATTTTTCCGAGGCCCATTTTACTCCGGGAAATTTTTGCCCCAATGCTTTCGATACACGCCTTCAAGCGCGCAGCGTGCTGCCGGGTTTCGGATAAATGTTGCTGTAGTCGGGCGCGGATTTCCGGATAGCCCTTCATGTCGTCGATGTGCCCTTCCAAAATTTTGATGTTTGTTTCCTCCATCGCGTAGGCATCGTTCAGCCAGCTGATCAGTTCATCTCTTTGTGTCATATGCACCTCCTCCCTCTAAAGATCGACCGGCAAAACCATTTAGCACCCCCAAGTTTCCATGGGAGATTTTCCCACGCGTTATAACCAGCGATTTAAAAGGAAAATGGCACCGATTACCGCGATGCTCGTTACCGACATGTAGAGTGCTGATCCCATGAAATAGGAAAGGCCCATTAACAAAATACCGCCAAAAAGCGGCGACATCGCTTGTTGTTTCTTTCCATAAATAAAGAAGCCCAGACCCACTGAACCCCACAACAATGAGGCAAACAGAAGGTTTGAATCTCCAAAGGCACCTGGCATTTCGGACGATATTATCCGTTTGCTGGCTTCGCGTCTTGATCTAACGCTTTGCGTACGGCGCGCGCGAGCTGCCGTGGATGGTAGGGCTTTGGAAGGAAGTTATAGCCGTCCTCCAGCAGCATATCTTTGCCAAAAAGATCGCGACTGTAACCACTACTGAAAATGACTTTTAACTTAGGGTCCTGTGCCTGCAGAATTTTTGCGAGGTCTCTTCCACTCACTCCCTCGGGCATGATCATGTCCGTGAGGAGTAAATTGATTTCGTTGCGATGCTCCTGCCAGACAACCTGTGCTGCAACCCCACTTTCGGCCTCAAGTACTCGATAGCCGAGCCGGCTCAAAATGGTGGAGACAAGATTGCGAACCGGCATTTCATCTTCGACCAATAGAATGGTTTCTGATCCGCCGCGCGGTTCGTCTGGCGTGGCTTCCGGAGAATTGACGCTCGCTCGGCGAATGTAGGGAAGCAATACGTCGAATGTCGTTCCCTGACCACGCATGCTGCGAACGCTGATTCCCCCCTTATGCTGTTTTACAATGCCATAAACGGTGGCCAAACCAAGGCCGGTGCCTTTGCCATTTTCTTTCGTGGTGAAGAACGGTTCGAAAATGTGAGGAAGATCCGATTCGGCAATGCCTGTGCCGGTGTCGGAAATCCGCAGGCAGACAAATTCTCCGCTCACCAATCCGTCCATTTTGAGCTGAGGGTTTTTCGCCAGATCCACCAGTGACGTTTGAATTTTTAAAACACCACCGCGCGACATCGCATCACGGGAATTTACGGCGAGATTCATCATCACTTGTTCCATCATCGCGATATCGGCATGAACGAATGCGGGTTCGGGTGCAAGGTCGACCTGAAATGCAATGTCTTCACCCAACACACGCTTGAGCATTTTACCCATGTCCCGAACGACTTCATTCAAATCGATTCCCGACAGGCGCATCACCTGTTTACGACTAAAAGTCAAAAGTTGGCGAGTCAGGTTGGCGGCACGTTCTGCCGCGTCATAGATCTGTTGATGCGACTCGGTAAGATCTGGAGGACATTCCATATTGAGAAGCAGCGCGGAATGACCCTGGATGACAGTAAGAATATTATTGAAGTCGTGCGCAACACCGCCGGCAAGTCGTCCGATGGATTCCATTTTTTGGGTCTGGCGCAATTGTTCTGAAAGTTGCTCGCGCTTGGTGACATCGCGATAGCTCCAAACCCGGCCAACGATTTTATTGCCGAGCTTCTGCGGCTGAGAGTAACGCTCAAAGATGCGGCCATCTTTCAGCTTTATCTGTTCGAAATCCACGCATTCCGGCTTCGCATAAATCTCCATGATTTTTTGAAGAAATCCTTCGGGATCCTGCAATTGAGCCGAGATGGTTTTGAGGATTTTATTCCGATCACGGGATTCCATCAGCTCGAGCGAAAGACCCCAGAGTTCTGCAAATTTTTTATTGCTGCTCAGGATTTTTCCATCCTGGCTCACAACATAGATGCCATCCGCAGTGGACTCCAACGTGGCATTCAACAAAGACACCGACTTTTCAAGGTCAATGGTGCGTTGAGTGACGGTGCCTTCGAGGTTATTGAGGTGATGGTGCAGCGATTGTGCAAGTCGCCACTTTTCCGTCATGGAATAAGCCAATTGCTGGATTTCGATGATATCAAAAGGCTTTTTCAGGATGACGAATCGATCGGTGCGACCCAATTTTTGGACGATGTCGTTCCAGGAGTAATCAGAATACGCAGTGCAGATCACGACCTGGAGATAGGGATCAATTTTCCAAATTTTTTCCACGGTCTCAATACCGTCCCACCCAGGGGGCATGCGCACATCGACAAAGGCCATTGAATACGGGCGTCCTTCTTTACAGGCGCGCTTCACGAGCTCAAGTCCTTCCTGGCCCTGGAATGCAGAGTCAATTTCGAACTTCAATTGGTCCGCCTGCACAGTCGGTTTGCCAAAAATCTGGGCCTCAAGCGCTTCGAAGTCGACGGTGCTGATCTCCGGCTGCAAAATCTTTTTATAATCGCTATGAATCGCCTGGTTATCATCAACCACTAGAATCCGGTGGGCACCCTGCAGATGGGGTAGGGAAGCTGGCGAAGCCACCGGGGCGCTGGCAGTCGTCAAAACGTCCGCACCGTTGCGTAGGGTGGCGTCACCTGGATGTGAGCTGGCCGTTTCGGTGCTGCGGCCATTAAGATGGATCATTGATGGATTCATAAGGTTTCAGTAGCTAAGACAATTGAACTTTCCTCTGCGGAATCGGGTTCCGGTTTCCTTTTGGGGGTACGAGGTAATTGTAAAGTAAAACAGGCACCGCAATTTGCGCCCTCACTTTGAGCGAGGAGCGAGCCGCCCATTTGCTGGGCAGCGAGGGCGCCGCTATGCAAGCCAAAGCCGTGCCCGGTCTTCCGTGTGGTAAAACCATGTCCGAAAATTTTGGTGAGGTTGGCCGCCGGAATTCCCACACCATTGTCAAGGACGCTGATTTCCATCATGTCCCCGTTGGTGCGGCTGCGAACGTGAATCTCCTTTCGTTCCGCTTTTCCTTCATCGCATGCGAACTTGGCGTTGCGAATCAGATTAACAAGAATTTGCAGGACCTTGTGCTTTTCAACGGTCACTTCAAGACCTTCTTCATAATCCCGTGTGATATTGATTTCGTGTCTGGCGAGAGCGCTGGCGTTGAGCCCTATGGCGTCTTCAATCAGTTCACTGACGGCCAGTTTTTCAACCACGCCCGCAACTTTCGCGTAGCTCTGCTGCATGGAAACGATGTCCTTGATGTGATCGATGTTTTTCCGAAGCGACGAAAGTTCCCGTAAAATCTCGCGTTGTTCATATGCGAGATGGCGGGCAAGGCTCTGCAAGTATTCTGGAACTTTTTGTCCACGCGGATCGTTTTGAATGAATTGTGCAAAATGTTCCCGGTGTTCATCGATCAGCGTGCAGATCTTGGCGATGCTATCCACCTTGGAATTCTTGAGCTGTTCCGCCACGAGGTTCGCGGAGACATTCACGCTGTTGAGGACGTTCCCGATATTGTGCAAAACACCTGTGGCCACTTCAGCCATGCCCGCTAATCGTGACGCCTGCACGAGTTCCTGATGGGCCTGAGCGAGCCGGTTTTCCGTTTGGCGCCGTTCCACGATTTCGTTTTTCAGCTTTTGATTGGATTCCAACAAATCCAGCGTTCGTTCCTGAACACGCTTTTCCAATTCGTTATGCGCCTTCTGCAAGGCTCCATCTCGTATTTGTAACTGCGAAAGCATTTCGTTGAAGCCGTCAATCAACGCTCCGAGTTCGTCCTCACTCTGTTTCACCGCTCGCAACGAGTAGTTCTTCTCAGCCGCGACTTTTTTAGTGACTTTGGCGAGGTGGAAGATCGGTCCCGAAATCGCTGTTTGCAGAGCAGCGGAAACGAGGAAGGCAATGAGAGAAACGACGACGATGACCACAGCAATAATCGCCGCGTATTGAATCAATCTTGCGTGCAATTCCCCGAGGTCGCTTTCCACATAAACCGTCCCGATGGAATGATCTCCGAGGATAATCTTCTGAAACACGCCCAGCCGGTTTTCACCAAATTGTTCTGCAATATTGGAAACGGGGGGTGGTGTGAATCTGTTGCGGGCATCTTCCCGGATAAATTTTGAAAAAAGCCGGTCATCCTTGTCGTAAACACACGCTGCGACAATATGAGGATCCACGCTTAGTGATTCCAAGGTATGCGCCGCCGCATCAGGGTCTAAAAATGCCAGAGCCGAGGAGATATTTTCTCCCGTGATTCGAGCGGTAATGGAGAGGTCGCGGGCGAGGACTTTTCGCCAGGTGACGCGTTCAAACACCAACAACGCCCCACATGCCAAAAACAACGCCAGACAGCTCGTCGCCATGACGAGAATCGTCAGTTTCCGCTGGATTGGAATGTTGCGGAGCAGTTGCATTTAAGGACAATAAAAGCTCCTGAAATTGGGGCCATATGGGCTGTAAGGGGTGGAAACCACCTTTTTGCCACCAAAAACGGGGCATCCTAAAACAAAATGACGTGTCCTCTTACTGGAGTGACTTGTCACTGATTCAGCCACTTCGAAGAAACGGAGCCTCCGGCCATTGCCATCCGCGGGCCATAAAAAGCGCCCATTTGGCAGAAAGAAGGGCGATAAAAGCCTCTTTCCACCATTAAAAATGGGTGGTTCCAACGGGTTTTTCACGATTCTTGGTCGATCCGGTCCTTTACGTTAACGAAGCTTTAGCAAGGGGCAGGCCAACGCGATAAAACGCTTTCCAGAGCGGGTTTGGCGGGGGAGGTTTTAAAAAATACTGTTCATTTTCGACGTTCTACCTGACACTCCGCCCCGTTTCGCTGATTATGCAAAAAATCCCGCTCTCTAAATGTTTTGTTAATTCCGAAGTGGAAGAAGCCGCTTTGCGTGCTTTGCGCTCCGGCCAATACATTCTTGGTAAAGAATGCCAGGCACTCGAAGCCGAACTGGCGGCTCATACCGGCACCAAACATTGCGTGCTTGGGACTTCATGGACCATGATCGTGTACCTGATGCACCTGGCGCAGGGCATCAAGGCTGGTGACGAAATCATCGTTCCTTCCCATACCGCCTTTCCGACGATGGAACCGCTCATCCATTGCGGAGCGATTCCAGTGTTTGCGGACATTGATGATACGTTCTGTATGGACGTGGAAAAGATCGAAGCCCTGATCACGCCACGCACGGTGGGTATCATCCCGGTCCATCTCTACGGTCACGCCGCCAATCTTGGTCGTGTGTTTGAAATCGCCGCAAAACACAAGCTCTGGGTGCTCGAAGATTGCGCGCAAGCCCATGGCGGGTTTTATGACGGCAAACGTCTCGGTTCAATGGGCATGGCCGGAGCGTATTCCTTCTTCCCCTCGAAAAATTTCACGGTGCTCGGGGACGGCGGTTGTATTTGCACAAACGATGGTGTACTCGCCGAGAAACTTCGGATGCTGCGCAATCACGGTCGCAAAGACAAATATCTGCATGAGTTCACGGGATGGAACGTTCGTTTCAACGAAATCCAAGGTGCCATTGGCCGCGTGATGTTGAAGCACCTCGATGGTTTCAACGAAAATCGCCGCAAGATCGCTGCTCAATACAATCAGCGACTCGCTGGGGTTGTGATCACTCCTCCGGAACGTCCCTGGGCGAAACACGTTTATCACATGTATGTCGTCCGCGCCCAGCGCCGCGACGAGTTACAGAAACACCTCAAGGAACTCGGTATCGAAACCGGTATTCATTACCCCGTGCCGAACCATCAACAGCCGGCAATTACCAACGTGTTCAAGAAAGTCACGTTGCCGAAAACAGAAGAAGTGGTGAAAGATATTCTGTCGCTGCCAATTCACGGTGAAATGACGATCAGCGCAGCAGATGCTGTCTGCGACGCGATCCTCGGCTTTTACAAAAAATAATCGCCGAACCGCCTGATTATCTGCCAAACTTTGCGTGGGGCGGGCGGCGAGCCCGCCCCTTCTTTATTAATGAGCGATAAGAATCCAATCCTGAGCCTGGTGATTCCTTGTTACAACGAGGAGGGCAATCTTCCGAAACTGATCGGAGCCATCCGCGAATCCGTCGACCCTTTGAAAATTCCCTACGAGGTCGTGATTACCGATGATTGCAGCAAGGATAATTCGTGGAAACTGCTCAAGGAATTTGCAGAGAAGGATCCGCGCATCCGCGTACAGAAGTTTGAATACAACTGCGGTGAATCAGCCGCCAGCTTCGCCGGAATGAAAGCGTCCCACGGCAAGTATATCGTGACGATGGATGCCGACCTGCAGAACGATCCCAAAGATCTTCCGAAATTCATGGAAGCGTTGCAGAACTACGATTGTGTCTGCGGAACCCGCGTTAAAGTCCGTGGCGAAGGCGATAACTTCATTCGTGTCGCTTCATCCCGCATCGCCAATGCCGTTCGCAACAAGCTTTCTGGGGAAAAAATTTCGGATGCCGGTTGCACCTATCGCGCGTTCAAGCGCGAGTGCATCGATAATCTGAAATTCTTCAAAGGGATGCATCGTTTCCTGCCAACTCTCTTCAAGATCGAAGGCCATACCGTGACTGAGATCGAAGTGAGCAACAATCCTCGTTTTGCGGGACAGAGTAATTACGGTGTCTGGAATCGGCTCTTCGCTTCGTTCTACGATCTATTGGCCGTTCGCTGGATGAAAAAGCGGATGTTCAAATACAAGGTCGCGGAACGGATTAATTGATCAAATTCAAGTCAATCGCATAAACTTTTCCGGAAGAAGGAAGAGCTTAAAGTATCCATTTTTCCAGAATGGAAAAGTGGTCAAATTTTTCGCTCAAAAATCGGGTCCAGCCTTTTCTCAGGTCGAAAAATTGGTC
>CBHTTJ010000054.1:0-28893 GCA_966095605.1 uncultured bacterium
AGCTGGTCACCGAACCGCCGCCCACGTTGAATTTCACGATGCTATTCGTGTGAGCCGCCCGCCACGCGTTGCATTTGCGAAGGGCTTTCTCCAAATCCGGATTAGCCTGGGGTACGGAATTCGTTGGACCGCATAGTCCCGTCGTTACTGCAAACATTAATAGAGAAAACGCAGCCATCGCTGCATTGCGCGTTTTGTTCATAAGCATACACACTTTACGAGTTGTGATTGACGTTCGTTTTTCTGGAACCGGAAAAAACCATCTCGAATAAAAACTCACTCACATACTCCTGGTTTTGTATTTTCAGGACATTTTGGCCTGGTCCAGGCAAAGCTTCGGTCAGGATCAACCATTCGAAGTCCTTGGCTAAAGCAACCAACTGTTCGAGACAAGAAACGTTATGAAAATCCACCCAGATCGGCTTAATTCGCCTGATTGGGCCACTGAGTTCCCAGGAAACAATTTGTCCCTTTGCATACACATATCGAGGAATACCAAATTCGTGGCGAAAATCCTGACAGGCTATCAAACATTCGACGGCAGATTTTTTTTCCAGGCGTTCCAGAAGCTTGTCAGACTTTGTCCACCATGTTTCTCGACTCAGAACACAGCCAAACTCTTCGTGTCGTTTCTGGTGAATGACAGATTTAAGATCCGCGTCATCAGGCAAATGCTCTGAGGGACGCCGAATAGCGACCGGTTCACCAATTAAAATGATCAAATACCTCGGACCCCAAACAGCCAACGGAGCCGGAAGCACTCCTCCCAAATAGTTTGGGTGAATCGGAAGCCCGTCCCGCGTTGTCAATTCAAGTAAATGAGTGGCGCAGTTATGCCTAAGAACAAGATCTGACATCTTCAGATCTTCAGCGCCTACCGCTCCGTCCAATATTAATCTTTGGTCCGTACAGCGAAGGTGCGCCTGCAAATTACTCGACTCCGCCGATGCACTGAGTGAAACGGGGACTTTGGGGGCGCAAACTTCCTTCAACCAAATCCTCATTCGGCTTTGCAGTGATTGCGCCGATTGGTCAGTCGAATCGCAAAACCTGACCGAGTTCCAACCAATCCGGCTATGGCAAAGATTAATGACAATTTTGCAATCGGGGTGGTCCAATTCTTCAAGGCTCTTTCCGACTACTTGCACGTGGACGGTCATCGGCACCCTTACATGATCCAATGGCACGCCCGCAAATGGGTCGTAAACGGAATCGGATCTTGGATTATTTCGATTCGCCCCTGGTCGCATGATCTTTTCAAGCTGGCGCCATGCATCGGTAATAAATGGTCCGACGTCCTCGCAAGTACCTCCCTCACCGTATCTCTCAATAAAGACGCCCCTTAACCAGATATACATGTCTGAGACAGACAACTTATCTTCAATGGCCTTTCCGATTCTCTGGAATACGCTGGAAAATCCAGTTCCAGTCTGTAATTCAACCCCGCCGCTCCATGAATCTTCATGAATGACTGTTCTTATTTCAGGAGGAGCCAATGAGCTTAGCCGTCCGTGGAGATTCGTATAAAGCGTAACGATTTCCCGAATTGCTTTTGGCCGATCAACCAACGGAGTTGCAGTAAAGGAACTGGCAATTTTATCGATCGACAGTAAAGCTGCCCGGAAATCGGACATTATTTCATCCAGATCACAACGGCCTAAAAGATCGGCCAACAAAAGAACTGGGTTTTCGCAATCGGCTTCCCATTCAAGTTCTGAGCGGATGATGTCTCGTCGCATTAACTCGTGCACCGTCTGCGTGGCTTCTGCCGCTGATATCCCCAATTGTTGTAAAGATTGCTCCAGGCGAGCCCATGGAAATTCTTTGGGTAATCCCTTTAAAATCTCCTCCACCCCTGGCGCCAAAGTTAAAGTTAACGGTTGTTGCGACGACCACACGATCCCGAATGCCGGCAGATATCGCTGGCTGAAACAAAAAACTTTTCCACCATCGATGACCGCATGGGGGTTCAGATGAAAACGAAGCGGCAAACGACTGGCGTGTCGGAGAATTAGCGCATTTCTCAACGCAGCTGGGATACTGCGATTCAGCGTGCTCTTAGAGGTGACTATCAGATCCTTTACTTTGAATTGGGATTTGCCACGGAAAGTGTCTAACGGAAGATAGCAGCTGCTTGTGAGAGTGCTAAAGGGACTCGTTTTCGCAGCCGCACGCGTAACGTAGGCAAAAAGACTCCCGGAGATCCCTCGTCTTTTTTTGGATTTAAAGGATCTCCAATCAGGAGACATTCGCGTGGACAAGGAAGGCGATGCGGCGGTGACGCCTTGACGAAAGAGTGGGTTCTCCCAGCATTCCGATAAAACATTGTCGATGACGTCAAAGGCACGGTTGCTTTCGTTCGTGAGGCGTTGCAACAGTTTCCCAGTGGCAGCCTGCAAATCCTGCCACGCTGCGAGCGCAAATCCAGGAGCATTCGATCGGAGCCACTCTCGTAAATCATCCTCAACAACGAAGGGACGGCGATTGTGAATATCACGTTTCAACCGAATCAACTTATGGCGCTGTTCACTGGTATCCGCGCGCTTCACCAGCAGCTCAAGTTCATCGACTAATTTTCCACCAAATTCCCACAGTCGATTTCTCGATTGGATGTAATCATCCAACCCTTGAGATAGATCGGATTTAACAAAAGCCTGGAGCACGCTGGACGGCAGACAACCTATGCGTAAAATGGCAAAGGGAGCAATCGACGCCTCTTTCAAATACTTCGCTTCGATCTCAACACATCGGTCCATCGCTTTAGTGCCGGTTGTGTGAGTTTCCCCACCAGGCTTGAAGGAAGTAGCCAATGATGGCAATTAAAACAAAAAAGTGCAGACTGGTGGCAGCACGATAGCAATAATGGATCCAGTTGCACTTCCGGTCGGATTTAAACGAAAGGGAATTCACCCGCAGATACGGATCATCGAGAAGAATGCTTATGGCGTTGCTCCCGTCAGATATGCGCAATGGACTTAAATTAAGCCAAAATGCCAGCGTCAGAAAAAAACAGAACATATGGATTGGTGCCAACAATCCCGAGTCAAACGATAGACGCAGGGTCAGAAGACCGAAGCATCCGAGAAGGATTAGATCCATAAATGGGCCTGCGAGTGAGACCCACGCCTTCGCCCATCGGCTTTGGACAAGTGGGAGATAACGGGTATCGACAAAAAAAGAAAATTTCCAACCTTTGACGTGCTGGAATCCAAGTCCAGAGACCTCGCATCCAACGCTCCGACAGGCAACAGCGTGAGCTAATTCATGAAGAAATATACGGGGAATAAATCCCGCAAGCGCCCACAGCGAACGAAAGGAAAAATCCGCCGGAGTTGGCAACAATGAATGATTCATCAGAGCTTTTCCAACCAGTAGAAGCATTGTCGCAAAAACCATACAGCCGAACACCGTTATTACCCAAAGCGGAAACCAGCTGAATGGTCGGGCCAAAAACTTCGCGACAGGATCAATATCCATCATCCAGGAAGCTCGGCGCTTTCGTGGAAGATCGGTATCGGTTTGCAGAAACTGTGCTGACGATAAGCGACGCAAGAACGTCTCAATCGCTGTCTCTACCTCCTGAGCGGCGAATCCAAGGTTCTGCAAATGGTCACATAAATCTCTACGCGTACACCCGGTAGCCAACAAATCCGTCAGGCAACTGGATATACCGGTTAAACGCAAAGGTTTGGTACTTAATCCGCCAACTAAAACAACAACGTCAGCACCATGCCTGGCAATTTTAACATCTTCGCGGAACTTAAGTTTAACTTCGTTTGCAGAGATAGAAACCATGGCACTTGGTCATCCTTCCGTTAACTGTTAGGTTCTCCAAGGACGAGTCCGACCATGGCTCCCGCAGTATAACCGTCCGATTTGATGGCATTGCGCATTCCTTCATCCAGAAGCCCACCGCACATTGTTCCCACTAATCCTGCTGCATGAGCAGCAAGCCATATCTGGCTTAATATGAACCCACATTGGTTCAACGTATGACGGTAACCTGCGGCGCCGTAATGCTGCAGTGCCCTATTCAAATCAGCGACCGCCACAAAAAGCAGAGGTGCTCGCGTCAAAGACGATTGGTTCAAACACCGGTAAATGTCGTCAAAAGTCATAGGCGCCGAAACACATTTCCAGCCTTCAGTAGGACCAACATTTGTTTCGTAAGCCCCGGATGGCAGGACATCATCCCCGTAGACGCGCAAAGCATAAATACTGATCGGAATGGAAAGCATTCCCTCCTCTTGCAATCGCTGACGGGCACGATGCCCCAACCGGGCCAAGTCCTCTAGAAGAGCTGCACTGACGGAAGACTCCTCAAAAGATCGTATTGCCCTGCGCGATGTCAACGCTTCCTCAAAAGAAATTGACGCACTCCTTTCCTGCAGTTCTTTGAATCTTAAATTCCGCTCGCTATAGATTCGGCCAACTTTTGCGGCTTGCGTGTCCACCACTCTGCTCGATTGGATCAACCAGTCCAATGAAGTCTCTTCGACATGACCATTCGACAAAGGGGAAGCCTTATTCACGGAGAAGACGTTACTGACGATTCGACAATTATGTTGGTCGTCGATTCCCAAACTGTGCGCGAGAGATGAAATAGGAACGTTTGGATGGTGAGATATTTCCCAGCCGAAAGAATCAGCTACCAGCGATGCAAATGCCGTCGCCACTCCAGCGTCAAGATGAACGACATTATAACTAAAATCCTGGTATTTTTCGCGCACCCTTTGCAAGCGCAAAACAACAACAATGACCACAGGAGGAGGCTCTGAAAATGGAGGCAGCGCAGCAGCAGCAGCATCAGCATCCCAATTCGGAATAGCTTCTAATAAGTGTTCGTTCGGATTATACGCGTACCAACCATTCTCAATTCCTATCACATCATCCGTGCGGATGAAAAAGCCAGCAGACTTCAGGTCACCTCCCGTCGGTGATATCCGGCGGTCTTGATTCTTATCGTGCCCCACTGCCACTCGTAACAGGTTGCCGACCGATCTTGCATCAAACGGTTTGGAGTTTCGGTCAGAATCGAGCCAAGGCAATGTCGCAGGAAGTTCCCACTCCTCTGGCAAGGGATGAGAGGTCAAACCATATTCAGCTGGGACTGGCAGGCGGCGAGCGCCGAGGCTATACGCTGAGTAATGGCCAAAGTGAGATGCGGGTGCCAAATACTCTTTGGATGAGATGCGGACACTACAATGATGTTTCCACGCCTGAAAACCGGATGATTTTACACTCAAGGGTTCGACGTGTGTTAAACCACTGGTTCGTGAGCCCGGCAGTCGGGCAAGAGTGTGAAATGTGCTATACTTTCCGTAGTAATGCACCATGGCCCGGTTACAGTATGAAACCATGCCAATACTCGACATTTGCAATATCGCTTCCTGCAATGATAGTGCAGCCCAGAACAGCAACTCGTTTTGGTCAGTGGCACAATCGATCGCAGACAACTGTTCGCTTACACAAGCATGCCCGGCAGTAAGTCCCGGCAATATGAGCGGGCCGATGCGGGCCTCACCGGAACCAATCGTGCTTAACAGACACGGTTGGCCACTCTCATAAGCTATTCGCAATACGTGTTCGGCCATTTCGGTTCCATCAGCGATCACAAGAAAGAACGACGCCTCAAATTTAGAAAGGTCGTCAATATTAGCCACAAGTAAATGAGACTTAACCCCTGTTGACCGCAAGATCTCTGAAAGTTCTTCGGATATCGATGCGGGCGCGTAGACTGCTAATCGGTGTTGTTTTAACCGGTTTAACGCCTCATCGCGATTCCGATTGGTTCGCGTTAAATTGACGTAACGACCGAAAAATGACGCTGACAACTGATCAGCCGGATCAGGCTGTGAAATAGGACCGTCCTGCAGGAGACCGTGCCAAAAAAACAACGCTTGAAGATCAGAAAAAATTTTTGGGTCATCAACAACCGTTTGGAGTTCGGCGGCAGTTTTATTTCCGTCCAGCAAACGCAACAGTTTTAATATTTCCGTTCGACTCCCATCAACTTTAATCAGCCGCGGTCCATCAATACCCAGGACAATTAGGTCGGTGTCGCCACAAGGAAGAAAGAGCAACTCTTTGATCAAACAAGGTCGCTTTGGAAACAAACCCTTCAAATCATAGTCGCCTTCAATATAGGCTGAGACCTGATCTCCTGTTATTTGCGCACCTTTCATGAGAGATATTCCCCGACAACCGCGATAAGGTTATTTGATTGTTCATTACCATGACAATGAGAGGGTATACAATCACACCCATGCACCTTTTGAACCCGAAAGTCTTGAATTTGATGACCATGAGGCCCAACTAAAGAAACCATTAGTACGCGACCAATATCAGGCTCTCGTAATAAAACCTGGTTCGCTAACCGCGCTGCTGCCATCGCCGGAGTCGTAGGAAGCCAACCAGGCGATCTCAAACTCCAATCTCGGTCAAGTGCAGTCCGAACAACCCGCTCAACCTTCATCGTCGCTCCCATATGGCATAACATACGTTTATGAAAGCACCGATAGCACGCAGACTTTCCTGGAACAATCAATGGCCCGATTATTAATGTCGAATCTTTGATGCAGGCAAAGGTTAACGGACGATTTGCTTTCCGAATCTTTCTGTCTAATTCTTCGAACGGGGTATAGTACGGACGATCCGTGCAGACCGCAACCAAGCCACATTCCGTCTTATTCCAGTCGCACGCAAGAGCCTGCTTCAGCGATATTTCTTCCACAGACAATTTACGTCCCAAGATAGTTGCCACGGCTTTCCCAAATTCATCTTCGGTAACAAGGGTAAGAAGCATATTAAGCAAAAGGTTGAGGAAGAGGATTGATGTCCGCATCATTTTTGATGCTCAACCCCATTCGTTTGGCGTATTCATGAATGCGCGGATGGCCGAGGTATCTGGCCCGGTAGCTGAACGAGAGTGGAACAAGCGCTGGAATCACGGCTCGAATAACCCAAAGGCCGGCCTCCTTCAATTCGTCAGTAGTTAAATCCACCAACACCACATCCATTTTCAACTTTGCAAAAAGGTTTACGAGAAACTTGAATTGCGCTTCCGGTGTCTCGGGATAATCAGTCTTAAAATCAGAAATGAGTTGTGTCTTCGGAGTCTTGATCAAAAAATCAAAATGATGGCGCCGCTCCGGAGCTCCCATGTATACAGCACCGTGAACGATTCGAACGAAATCGTCAAAGCTCTTAGGCGGGTCCGGCTCATCAGCACACGAAACACGAGCAGCAGCGCACTCTCGGATGACTTTGGCACAATTGTCCCACATGGATAGGCCCGACGAACAACCGACGAACTGCGAGACTCTTTTGTGCCGCTCGGTTAATTGAACCGTGTATACCGTAGGAACATCGATGTCTGTCGTAGCATTATAGAAATACTGGCGAATTCTACTGCGGCGTAAGCGGTCAAATTTTAACGCCAACCTCTGTGGAGGATTTTCATCAAATACAATCTTTGGCAAAGGCAGTCGCAAGAGCCATGTCAAGGTAAGCGCGTCACGCTCCACCACTTCGTTAATTCCGGAAACAATAGCCTGAAGCGGATCCGTGTGACTTGCCACTCCTGTACTGATGGGATGACAGAACTTTTCACTCTCCCACGGCATGACATATAAATGACTCAACACCAATGGTACCATCCGCCGCTTTTTGCTGAGCAGCGAATACCCGCTCACCCAACGAATTGGAGCATCCGGATCGAAAGGGCGAAGAGTACAGCGTGAATGGGCATATTCCTCCCTTGAACAACGCAAAAATTTCGAAAAAGCCAACCCCTCCTCTCCCAATTCATTGGCACTGGCAATCTCAATTTTACCCGCTGAGAAACCGCAGTTTGCATAACGTTCTGCTGATTCCGCAACCGCTCGTACAACAGCCAACTCATCTGTCTCGTCTGTGCCAGCACCACCCAAAGCGCCATTGGCAACCTCGTTTCCATAGAGGTCCAGGATGTCGGGGTAAGCTCCGCTTAAATTTCCCAACATACCAACCTTGAGCTTAAACCCAGGCCCTGCGCTATCGAGCGTATGCGATCCTGCCAAGCTCCCGACAACGCTGCCTGGTTGAACTAAAGACAGAAATGGATACCTCTCACATAGCTCGAGAACACGACGTTGCGTACTCATGCGTTCACATTCTCTGTTTTTTCCAGCCATCCTTTCAAAAGAACAGCCAGATAAATTTCGTCCAAAACTCTAAAGCCAAGTCGATTGTTCATCAGGTGTATAAAATAGAACAACAGACGTTCTTCCAGCTCTGCGTTATACTCTCCAATCTTCCTATAAGATTCCTGAGTTCCTCGAAGGCTTTCCCGCCAATTCTTTAGAGCTGCGGCAATTAGAGGCCCATAATCCTCATCCTCTCGTGTAATCGGTATTCCTGACTCGGTCAGCTCGCGAAACTTGCCTTCGAAAGCCGTGATATAATCCTCGCCTGAGGGAACAGATCGAATCCAGTAGCTAATGAAAAAGGATAAGAAGTCGCAAACCGGCTTTTCGATTTCAAATTCTTCCAACGCGGCGCACATCAACGCTGGCACCACATCTTTTCGGGAAATGAGGCCATTGCGCTCCGCGGAGATCAAATCGATTGCGATCTTGCTGGATTCCTGAAACAAACGCTCAGCTATCGCCACGCCAGCCAGTCCACCGTAAATCTCGGTTTCGGGTTTATACTGGTCCCGTTTCACCCCGTAAGAGAACCTACTCAAGTCAAACTCCGCACCGGAACTCCTCACAAACTTCGGCGTTTCTTCCACAGGAAGACTGGACAATTGCATGACTAAGCTATGAAGTTTAGGATATACATCACGGTCGAACGCCTTGGCATCGGCACCTGCAATTCCAATACGCAGCCGCACATGGAGTCCATCTTCATCAGCGTAACGTATGAAAAACCACTGTTTCACCCGGGAATCCGATGTAATCTCAGGCAAAGTAGAAATTAAATGGTCAAAACCCCATGCATAGCTCCCTAGCATCAACTTATAGTAAATCCACGAGCATTTATCCATTTGTTTATATAAAGTTATTCAGGTAAAAAATGAAACTTCCGAATTCCTACCACATACGCCAATAGCATCCAGCCAGCCAAAATGGCAAAATTGGCGCTTACGGAAAGATTGGCCCACTGTCCCAAACAAACCTGTCGCAGGAGATCTGTAACCGAAGAAACAGGTGTAGTATAAATCAGCCATTCAAGCGGCTTTCCCTTCACATTCGTGAAAACCTGCCCGAATGCCATTATGTAAAAGTTAATAAGTGTGACCATCGTGTTCGCTACAGCAAAACTTTTGACAAGCCCGGCCAGTGCATAAGCACAGGTGAACAGCGCGGCCGCACAAAAAAGGTATACGCAGAGCAACTCGAAAATGCCCCCTTTCAACGCAACATTGTAGTGCAACATCGCGGCGAGAAGAACAGTGCTAGCTTGAATTAGAGCCATGATCACTCTGACAGACACCTGCGCTGCTAACAATGCAGACAACGGCAGAGGCAACAACATATAGTGCCGAAGAAGGCCCCGTTCCCGAGCTGATGCCAAAGTTAATGTTGTACCGAACAAACTGAGGTTTACCATTCCCAGCGCCAGCATCGCAGGCATTACAAACAAGAAATATTCCGATTGACTGTTACCAGGGAAAATAGAACCACTCGCCGCTTGTTTTTGTGAACCTCCTGCCGATCCGAACACAAATAAAAAGATTAGAGGCATCCCAATCGTAAAAAATGTGGAAAGGCGATTACGTAGAAGCTCTTTTGCTTCAGCTGCGAATAGTTTCACGTAAATGCGAAGCCAGCTATTAATCATGGTGATTCTTTCAGCTCTTTTCCAGTAAGCTTAATAAAGACATCGTCCAACGTCATCCGCTGGACTCCGAAGCTCGTGATCGCAGCCCCTCCAACTCTGCGAATCCTATCAACAGCTGCGTATGCAGACTCGAAGTCAGGGACAACTAGCTCGACCATCATCGCAGGACGGTTAGGACTCATCTTGCATTTTAGTCCAGGAATTCCGATCTCACCTAAGTTGAAGCTCGCGTTGGCCTCGAAATTCAGCCGATATTGCGGGCAATGTTTATTGATTAGGCAATCTGGAGATCCCGAATCTTTGATTTCACCGCGATCAAGGACAATTACCTCATCACACAAGGCCGCAACTTCCTCCATTTGATGTGTCGCAAGCAACACCGCCCGCGATTCTCCCGACTGCTCCTTGATTAGATCCCACAAAGAACGCCGAGCATGTGGATCAAGTTCACCGCTGGGTTCGTCCAGAAAAAGAAGCGAGGGATTTCCAATCAAAGCCAAACCAACCGAAACTCGTTTTTTTTGCCCCCCGGAGAGCCGCCCAAAGGTGGTGCTGGCCTTTTCTTCCAAACCCATTCGAGTCATCAAGCCATCAGGCTCCATGGGATTAGAGTAGAAGGAAGCATAGAGCCTGAACAATTCCCTTACCGTAAGCAAAGGAGGAAGCGCGAAAAACTGAGCAGCCACCCCAATTTTATCGAGAATAGATTTGTCCGGTAGAGTTCGCCGCTGCCCAAAAACACTAACGCTCCCAGAATCAGGCTTTCGAACTCCCTGCAACATTTCAAGCAACGTAGTTTTCCCCGCTCCATTTCTCCCAACTATACCAGTACAACCTCCACCGCGAAGAGATAGCGACACTGCTTTTACCGCCACCAAATCACGATAGGATTTGGTGAGCTCGCGCGCTTCTAAAATCATCAGGATTGTGGATTTGAAAATGAATAGACAAGACAGTGCGGATTAACACTGTCTTGTCCAAGAAATGGCTATACGTTAATGTTTACATTAACTGTACTAACCGCAGACTTTTATCAACCTTTGCAGCTACTGCAATAGTCGCCACAGTTTCCACAGCTATAAGTGGAAGCCGTAGAAAGATCGCAAGAACAAGCAACCGTCGAGAGCGTGCCACTGCAGTCATACTGCATACCACCTGGAAGCTCCTCAACTGCAAGGATCAGTTTGGCGCCTTTTGTTACTTCAACATCAAACGGATGATTTGTATTCATCGGATTTATTTGTATCTATTAGTGTTTAATAACCCAAGCGGCATTTACATCCTGGCTTCCCCAAGCCAAGCCCCGCCTAAAGTTGCGTGCCTTTATAGGAGGATCAGGGGATGTCACCAAGATTAATGAGATAATAGAACACGACACTTCAGAACAATCACCGACAAGTCACACAGTATATTCCCGCACAGGCTTCTGAGTCGGCGTATACCCCCAAAAGGCGCCGAATTCCCGCGAAAACTGGTTGGAATAGCGATAACCGAGCACGGCAGCGGTTTCTTTCACAGTCATTCCATCTTCCAACAAAGCTGCCGCCCGTTTTTGCCGTTGCTCCACCAACCACGTTTTTGGGGTTTTCCCGTAGTTTTTCAGAAAGAAACGCTCCAAGGTCCGAACGGACACTTGGCAAACATTTGCCAACTCCCTGGAGGACCAATTAACCTCTTGCGCCAATTCCAACCAATCCTGAACGCTTTTTAACTTAGTATTCATTGCCCAATCCTTTTAAGTTATAACGTTGTTTGGCATGCACCCCGAACCTACTCGATACCGTTCGACCCAGCTTGTTGCGATTTGCCAACGTAATTGTATGGTTGCGCCGGCCCATGTTGCATCTGCAGCGGCGCACGATTACGCGAAAACCATGCGGATGGCAACGAAAATTTGTCATAAACCGTTATATTTTAAATGCATGCAATCCATCTACTTTTCGCCAGGCGCGTAAGAAAGGCGTTCGCGCATGCTGTATTTCTCGCCGCAAAAGATTATCCGGCCTCGTATTATTGATTCTTTACGACTGGCAAACTCACTGGCACTTTTTGTCGATGCTACGAACGCTGTTGACCTCGACGGCAAAGATAAACCTCGCGGTAATTCTCCTGCTTGCAGTTTTGTTTGCGGATGGTCATCTCGGCTTGTCGCAGAGTTTAGCTGGGACTGTTTTGAGAGACATTCAAGAACTTATTAGAACTTCGTGGGTTCATTGGATCATTTTTTTTGGCCTGACAGGCTATAGCGCCTTTTTTTTAGTCGCCCGATTTTATTTTTCGCAAAATTTTTCCGATAAATTTAGCCCAACTGATCCACATTTTTGGCTAGTTGGCTTACTGATCATCGGCTCGGTTCAGTATATCATGTCCGCATCATCATCACCTGTGGCTTTGACGCTATTCGCTGGAATTGCAATTGTTCAGGGGGTTTCTTTTTTCAAACAGAGGAGTTGGTTTCATCTGCTTATCCCTTCACTTCTGTTGGTTTTAATAATTGCTTCCCTATGGCAAACTAGCCCTAACCCTGTTTTCCAATTTCGCTATCGAGAGGCCATTCGCCTGACGGGCCCTTGGGAAAACCCAAATATTTTTGGCTTACTCATGGCCGTGGGTCTTGTACTCGCGCTCGGATCGTTGGTCACAATCATAGAACAAAGATTTAACGAACCTGCCAGACGAGTCTCTCCGCTGTTAGTCGCTTATATAACGTTGTGTTTTTTGGCAGCGGGATTACTTGGTCGTGGCTTGCTGTACAGCTACAGTCGCGGCGCATGGCTAAGTGCAGCTCTCGGAGTGGGTTATTACCTAAGGTTTTGGTTGCGACGTTACTCACGTGATTGGGGCATGATCGAGGAATTCGGAATTAAAGATCGTTTCGATTGTCGGTTCGGGCTGTATTGGCGATGGTTAAAGCGAAACCTCATCTCTGTTGTTCTTATCTTTTTCGCGACCGCAACGTTTTTTTCTTTACACTTTCGCGATGCGGAATGGCATGTGGCCAAACGCGCGTTATCAACAGTCAATTCGGTTGATTTCTCGTGGCGCAATCGCCTTGCTGCATGGGAAGGAGATTTGAAGATCATGGCCGAACATCCATGGTCCGGTTCCGGATGGGAGCAGGCCGAACCACTGTATCAGGGCTTTTATCTCTCGCCGAAGCTCACCGAAGCGATGGCGATTCAAATGAACGATTATTTACTGCTCGGCGCCACCCTGGGAATTCCGGCTTTATTCTGTTTTTTTATGTATGTTTGCTTAGCATTCAGGCGAACTGAACATTCCCACAGTTTTTCACAAAAATCGGAAGCGCAGATTTATGAGAATTCCGTTCCGGAAAGCTGGAAAGTAATCTGTCATGCTGGCGCAGTCGTTTTACTCGTTGGCTTTTGGTTCGACGGTGGATTATTCAAGCTTCCAACCGCGGCGATGTTTTGGATTCTGTTAGGTCTTGGAATAGCCGATAACGCCAAGGAGCGGAGCGTCGCATCACCAACAACCAACTACTTGTCAATGAGATTTGCTCTGGCATCTATTTGCCTACTGTCGCTGTTTTTCGCAGGCT
This sequence comes from uncultured bacterium, assembly GCA_966095605.1. Taxonomy (GTDB): domain Bacteria; phylum Verrucomicrobiota; class Verrucomicrobiia; order Limisphaerales; family JACDHS01; genus CBHWET01. The sequence continues at coordinate 13,391 of CBHTTJ010000054.1, forward strand.
TGTTTTGGGCCAAAGAGCGGGATCCTTTTTGTCGCAAATGGATGTCACTGAATATCAGCCACAATAAATCAATTGAGTGCGTTGCAGTGCTTCCAAAGCCTCTACGGAAAACACCAGTGATTCTCTATGCACATGGTTTAAGGAATAATCTCATAACAGACGGGCAGATATTGCGCCAGATGGCAGAACTTGGCATCGCTGTTGTCAGTCTGGAATACAACCAGACGAATCAAGCGGAGTTTAGCACCCAGTTTCAAGCGGTACTTGATTACGTCCACGATCAACAATGGGCAGACACTAACACAATAGGATGGATCGGCTTCAGCGAAGGTGCAAACTTGTTACAGGAATTCGCATTACAAAATCCCGCACATCAACCGAAAATCTTAGTTCAGATCGCGAGAGAAGGAGATTTTAGCGCGCGAGCCGTAGATAAAAAGGAGTTGAACTGTCCTACACTAATTGTCCAGGGGGACCAGGACGGATCCTTGTCAATCGAAGAAACGAAGCGCATGGTTTCCATCCTTGGAAATAGTGGCGTACCAGCGTCCTTAAAGATCGTTCCCGGTACGTCCAAGAGTTTAGCGCCAAACAGGGAACTAATTTACCGTTGGGTCGGGGAATATTGTTTGATACATCTGGCCGGGCAGAATGCATGGCTCAAATATCGGTCAATTGCGCGGTTTCAGAAGGAGGCCACTCCGTTTTGGATTTTCTGCATCCCAATAGCAGCGTTTGGATTCGCTTGGCTTATCTGGGTAGGCATCCAAAAATTCCCTTCCAAACCAAAGCCCAAATGGCAATATCACGAGATTGCGTTGAGCTTGTTCGCAATTGTCTTCTTTGCCACCTCTCTGGTTAATGCAGCAATTCACCTCGCTGTTCCCTATTTTTCCGTTAGCGACAATATTTTGATGTTGGCGCGAAAATATCTGGTTAAAGGAAAAATCAATGCTGATTTTGAATTCCTCGCAACACAATCCATTTGGCGTGAACAAAAATTGAAGACTCTTTTGGGACATACGGAACTCGCTGGCTACAATCGTGCGCTTATCAACTGGCAAGTGGACAATGAGACTTATCGAAATTGGGTTTTATCGCCAATTATAACGGGCAAACCGGGCGAAAAGCCAAATTGGCAGCGCCTGCTCTGGGAGGAATTTTATCCGCGGGTCAGGCGCGAACATTCTCCGGAAGACGCAGCCACAATTGTCGCACGGCACCTGCGAGAACGAATCACCATTGTATCGGTTTGGCCTGCATCCTCCGATGTTTCAACCATTTGGTTGCAGCAACTGACCGACCTGTCAGGCTTTCAAATCATTTATGTCGCCGCCCTTCGTTCGATTGGAGTTCCAGCTCGTTTGGACACTCACGGAGATGCGGAGTACTTCGATGGCAATGCGTGGAACAAAGCGCCAGCACCTGCAATCACGAATTCGTAACTAACCAGCCTCGTTCTTGGCCATGTTAGCGTTACGCGAATGCTCTTACCGATTTTTGTTCGCAAAAAGAACCGTAGGTTGAGAATACCGATCTGTGTTCACCTCTAATATCTGAGCGAAACGGCTAGTTGGTCACGTGGGGATTGCTATTTGCTAAAAATTGGTCGACTTGTTGAACGAACAAATCAGGCTGGTCAAGCATGATAAAATGATACGAGCCATCAATTCGTACGATTGTTTTGTTTGGCATCGTCGCAAAACTTCGCTGATACATGCCATCAGCCACGGCCTGAGGAAGCCGGGAAGAGGTATCCCACGCGTAGAGAATTGTTGTCGGTGTCTTGATTTCCGCGACCTTCGAACGAAGGTCCGTTGTCATATCTTCGAACATTGCCTGAGCCACCACAGATTTGTCCGAGGCAAGAGCCCATTCAGTTACGAGTTTGATACCCTCTGGCGATTTAACCAACGAAGGAATAAATGCTCGCTCCCCTTGCGCGTAGTCTTCTTGCGAGCCATTAAGAATCCGGTCTCGCATAGATGCCGCATGCGGCATCGCTGCGGCGACGTCATTAGCTCCGACAACCGCGCCAAAAAATGGCAGCGTATCTACAATCATAAGCCTGCCAACATCTTCAGGATGCTCATGCGCCAGCATCATTGCAATCATTCCACCCAGGGAATGGCCGATGATGCCTGGCGACTTTAATTTATTTGCTCTAATGTAAGTATCAATCTCGTCGATTATCGGCTTTAGGATCGGACTCTGCCCGTTCCCGCCCGCTGGGAGGCCACCAAAACCGTTTATTTCAACGATGTGAAGCCGGTAGCCTTTCTCAAGGTGCTGAGATGTTGTGTTCCACACCGCACCTGAGCACGCCAAACCGGGAATCAACAAAATGTCTGGACCATGACCTCGAATACTGACCGTCACTCGCTCCAGCCTGGGACTTTTTACCGTGACACAGCCATTCCAGAACAAAGTCGCTAAAAGCAAAACCGCCAGCCTGATTATGTGTAAAAAGTTGCTGTATCCTCTGCCGTTACCTTTGAAGTCCGTTGCCAATTTCATAAATCATCAAATGTGTAATCACCAACCTCTAAGCTCACCATGCCTTAGCGGGTTTGCTTTTACAGCGACATAACGTGTCTGTCGATGAAGGAATATAAGATCATAACTTTTTAGGGAAAAGCCAGCGTGAGATTCATGGCAGTCGTAAATACCCAATCAAAATCTATCGTGAAGGTGAAAACTTCTAATGTTCCACGGACCGTTGGACCTCCAATCCAGCCTGTCGAAATGGAAACGGGAGCGACTCAATTCTTTCCAAAATCGTTTTCGTTCTTCCTGTCAGCCAGTCATCCGGACGAAGAGGGTTGGCCTGCCGGGGACGAGGAAGAAGAGCGGCAATAATGGCCGATTCCTTCTCCGTCAATTCCGCCGCAGATTTACCGAAATACGCCTCGGCGGCACCACTCACGCTATAGATTCCATCTCCTGTCTCTATTACGTTAACGTATAGTTCCATGATACGCTTCTTGGACAGAAGCAATTCCATCCAAAACGTATAGTAAGCTTCGAGGCTTTTTCGAATCCACGAGCGCCCTTGCCATAAGAATAAAGAGCGTGCGCATTGCTGGGTGATCGTAGAAGCCCCACGCAACGGTTGTCCACGAAGGGCGGCCTGGCGTGCGCTTTTTATTTGTTCCCAATCAAAGCCCTGATGATCAAAAAAATGGCTGTCTTCAGCAACCCATACTGCCCTGATAAAAAACAAAGAACACTTATCGAGGTCACACCACTCGAACGCTCGGATAGGTGCCTTCTTTGTAAAGAGTCGCCGATTCATATTCTCGAGAACGATGGGGCCGGTCGTCGAAGGATTACAAAAGGCCACGTAAGCCACCTCCATCGCCGGGATGAGCAGAATCAGGACTATCGCCCCAAGACCGATCCGCAAAACTTTTTTCCGACCGACTGCCAGCCCCGAAACAGACGCTTGTTCGCATGTTTCAATAGGCTGCTGAGAAGAAGGTTCGAGTGTGGTCTTCCGTCCCCCAAGGTGCAAGGCGAGCCAAAAATGAAATCCCGTTGCCGGCCCAAAAATACCTGCGCCATTCTCCCCTCCTTCAAATATGCCAACGATCAACAAACCCATGGGGACGGCAATAAACGCCAAACTTAGCGGGTCATGAGGCAAGGGCCGAAATAAAATTTTGAATCGGATCACAAGGTAAACAACCAAAGGCAAGCCGCCAACCAGACCACACACAACCAGAATTCGAATGAAGTCATTGCCAACACCGATCGGTTTTAGACCGGGTGAGACATTGGTAGCTGAATGCTCCAACGTTGATGAGGGCACAACTGCGCCTGTCAAAGGCCTTCCAACGATGGTTTTGATCGCCTCTGAGTAACCATTAAGCTGATTTTGCCAGGGGCCGCTCTTCCAGTCGAAGCAGGAAGCCACTCGTTGGACGGGCGCGCACGATGACGGACGCGTAAAAAGGCAGAGAGAAACAACGGCTATCACGAGCAAAAGAAACGCAGCCTCTTTAAAAAGGATCTTTCTCGGCGTCATCGTCGCGTCACCGCGAGTGTCAGCACGAAGGATAAACCATAGACCCACGACGGCGCCTAACCACGCCGCCGGGCTATAACTACAGATCACCCCGTAAGAATTGACTATGATAGCGCCGATTGAAAGAACAGTGAAATGCCGGGCGTAGCGTTGTATCCAACTGCTCGTTCCGCGATATTTGTGCAGAAATCGCAGCAGCGCCACCGCAAACAGCAGACCCACCAGCATCAAGGCGCCAAATTCTTTTGGATTACTGCTAAGCCCCGTCAAGCGCTTTGAACCCGCGTAATAAAAACCGGTCGATGGGGGGGAAATAAGAAAGCCCAGCGTCAATACCAAGGTCCAGATACCTAAAATGCAGAACCGAAAATGTGCGGGCACCGAATTGCTTTCCCCTTTGAAGATTGCTCCGAATAAGCTTGCTGCCGCAATTCCGAAGACGACGCCAATCACTTCATTGGTCTGCGTCATCAATTGATAATTCTCGACATATGCCAGACCGATCATCAGCAGGAAACCCAGTAAAAGCGCAAAAGGCCTGACGTGGGAACGTCTCTCTTCGTTTTTCAACCCGGTGATGTCCCGAACCCCCAATACAATAATAGTGACAAAACACAATAAGACTCCAATCCACTGCAGTTCTCCTTTACATATAACCTGAATGTCCTGCCCGATAATCCGCAACTTTGCAAAAATGGCATAAAGCCACCTGGTCAGAACAGAGTCACGAGATGATGTTTTTGAAATCGGCGAGGACAGAAATGAATTCAGAAAGCCAAGGGAAACAATCGCCATCACTCCAAACGCAAAGCCCAAAGTAGTCAACCACTGCTTGCGTTTTGTCATTTGTGCTCCAAATCCAGCAGCCGGAAAATCTAATGTCAACTGCTTTTGTCATCTCGGAGCTCATAATCTGATTTTAAACGGTGGGCAAATTTCGCAAAAACATCCTAGAACATTTTAAAGATGGACTATTCCGGTAAGAATGAACGTAAGACGCACATTATCAATATACTTGCAATTATCTGACTGACGCCTAGTCTCTCGCGACAGTTTTGGCTTACAGATAAAATGTGGAGATCAATTGCGCTGTTGGCAGGGATGGTTTTCCTCGGTATTGGGCTTATTCAGTGGTCCAAGCAACCCGATTTATTTAAACGTGAAATCATAAAGCTTCGCAGCATTGGCGACAGTTCTTTACCAGCAATCCTGATTCGTCCTCGATTAACCCAGGAACGGCCGATGTTGGTCTATGTGCATGAACCGAAAGGTAGCCCTATTGACGACGGCACTGTTCTCCTCAAGGTTGCAGATGTAGGTTTCACGGCGGTTGGCGCTTCCATAAATTCCGCAGAGCCCCTGAAATTTCAACAAATTTTCGAGGAATTGAACGATGTTCTTCAGAAGAAGATGTCAGGGCAGCGCAATGGTTATGTTTGGCTTTCGAGGCAAACAAACGTTGAACAACTGATTCAATTTGCTCTCCGCCATCCCGAGCAGCAACCGAACCTGATCGTTTACATGCCTGAGGAAAACGAACGAGTGGACGCGCCAGATCTCACCATCAACAAAAGCGACAAGAAGTCATTTGCAGTGATGTTGATTAAGAAAACGAAAAGATATTCCTCCTATCAGGAAAGTCTCAGGAACACATTACAGAATTCTCATATCGACGTCCATTTATTGACGTTCGCTAATCTCGAAGCAGCTACAGATGCTGTTTTATTTCAGGCCATGGCGGAAAAAGCTCGAAAACTCCTACCCAGCAAATCGATTATCTCCGGACCACTGGCCAGAACAGAAACAAAGCTGCCTGCAGGGGTTTTGGGGTTCGCAGGATTATCCTTTTTATCCTGGTTTGTTTTGTGGTGTTGGAATGAAACCAGGACCCCCGAACGAAAAGAAAGGCTCTTAAAGGTAACTCCAGCACTCGCTGGTGTTCTGGGCGTGGTCGTGGGAGCCATTATAACCTGGAAAGTCATGGAAACGCCGATTAGACCTGCCGACCAACAAACAATAAGCCGCTTTATAAAATCATGGAATCTTTCCACAAACGATACTCGGGCCGTAATGAATTATATTGAGTTGGCAAAGTACAATTCCGGCCTGGTGAACTGGAATGTTAATCCTCCGGAGTATTGGAACTATGTTTTGTCTCCCATCCTAACAAAAGATGCTAAGCCGGAGCTAAAATGGCGGCGAATCCTTTGGACTACGCTTTATCCCAAAGTGCGCAAGGCAAACTCGCCCGCCGAGGCGGCAGCCATCCTCGTGCAAGAACTGCGTGAAGAAGTGGAGGTTTCGGATGGTCAAAGTCGTGGTTTTGATTTTGATTCGGTATGGCAATCACGCCGAACCGATCGCGGTGGATTTGAATGCCTTTATGTAGCAGCCCTGCGGGCCATCGGCGTTTCGGCGAGATTAAGCGAGGACGGCATTGCTGAAATATATAACAACGGAGAATGGAATGCGGCTCCCCCAGCCATTGAATTAGTTGATCAAAATGACCGTTCCAAAAGTTAATCATCAATCCGGCATTGCAGCGGGTCGGCAGAATTGGGTCGTTTTGGCCCTGTGCGCAGTTATTCTGATTGTTCTGTGCGATTCCACCATCACGCGCGATATCCGTGTGTCGCACGCTCTCTTCAATAGGTGGCGAAACGTGGTTCTTGATACCTTCAATATCACGTACCAGTTCTTTTGGAGTATCATTTTCCTGATCTACATTATCGAACTTTCCCGGTCCAATATTCAGAAGGTAACTGGAAAAAAAGGAATCTCGCTCAGTTTCCTGAACCCGGTAGAGCCCGTTGCACCGATTGTTTATTCATTCCTGTTTTCCCTTCTTGTCGCAACACGTTATTTTCTGGAATACCGTCAGGCGGCAGCCGGAACCGACACGCTTGTTCTGCTTTGCGGTAGCTTGATTTATCAGGCGGCAATCTGGCTGCTCACGTCGAAACGCACTAATGATCCTGATCACGCAAGGAATGTTTTCATTGATGGATTTGTACTGCTGGGATGCCTGTCGCTCGCATTGTCCCCCTTGAATCCAGTGCGGCCGTTCTTCTACCACGGCCATTCGAGATGGTGCGGCATCTTTTCCACCCCAAACTCCCTGGGTATGTTTGCTTCGGTCCTTTTCATGCTCTCAGCCGGGCGCGCGTGGATCCAGGTGGCGAAGAAGCGGTATGGGCGAGCCGCGATTTACGTAATACCACTAGTGATTAGCAGCATCTGTGTAGTGAAAAGTTATTCGCGCGGAGCCTGGGTGGCTATTACGTGTGGCTTAATATTTTTATGGTGGACGTCTTTCCGCGCCCCATCTGAACAATCGGTAGATGAGGTTTGCTCCAACAAAAGACGATGGAAACGTATTGGATGTTTCGCGTTGGTTGGCCTCCTCCTTGGCACCAGCCTTTCCTATGGTGTAAAGAAAGCTTTGAATTTCCACGTCGCCGTAGTGGAAAAAATCGCTGTGACCTTTGATCCAAACGACTTTTCATCCCGAAATCGTCTGGCATCTTACCAGGATGGTATCAACATGCTGGTTGACAGGCCTCTCGCTGGATATGGGTGGCAAAGCATTCCTAAAGTGCACAGCGAATTATATCTGCAGCCTGGATTGGCCGAAGGGCAGGCCCTCGCTCTTAACGATTTTCTAAAACTCGCACTTCATCTGGGACTTCCAGGACTGGCTTTGCTTGCTGTGCTGATCTGGGCCACGTTTTTCGGCCGCAGCAAGGGGGCAAACCCATCCTGCAACATGACTCTTATTTTATGCCGGATGGTGGTGGTAATTCTTTTTGTCAGTTTCAACTTTAGCGACGGTTTGCTGCGTTTGTCGCTGGGCGGATCGTTCTGGCTATTTTTAGCACTATCGGCAAATGGGTTTGTCACTAGACCGCAGGTTTATCAAGTCAGTTCGGCCGTTGAATCTGCTTTGCCACTTCCCAGTAGATAGACGCAAGGGACTCTGAGCGGTAGAAAAAGTGAGGTTCGCCTTTATAGACCTGATATTGAATATGAAACCGAGGTTCGGCGCCGTTATTAAAGAATTTTTCAATGGACGCATGAGCCTGATCAGGGGAAAGAACAGAATCCAACTCTCCGTGAAAAGAGAACACCGGGAAAACGTGAGTAAAATTGGGTTCGATAACAGTCTTTTGCCCAGGCCAGGATATCACAAATATCCCACCGAATTCGCCCCCGCGACCAGCAGCCTCAGCGATGAGGCGGGACCCAGTACTGAGGCCGATAAGAAAAACCCGGTTTGGTTTTATCCCCAGAACATCAACAGCATAACGACAGGCAGCTGAGACATCATCCGACGCGTCACCGCTTAGATACTCGTAGTCACGTCCATACCCGGATGAACGCCGATGATTGGGAGCAATAACGTCGCAACCGAGAGAGGTCATCAGGGAAATATAAGCTTCCCATGTTGGAAAGGTCTGGGTGTGCTCGCCGCCATGCGAAACAATCAGAACCGAACGCTCCGCGCCAGAGTTCGTGGTCGCGACCCAGTGGTATGCGGGCACCGCAACGCTATTGGCGGAAGGGAACGTGATAAATCGGGCTTCAGGACAAGTATATTTGTTCGCGTTTGGAGAGGAATAAACGACCTCCCAATCGTTTTTCGAAATTGAAATCCGGCCAAGGACAGGACTGCTTGTCAGGCCCGAGAAGTGTGCATAGAGGTACTTACCTTCTGGATCAGCATGCAAAATTTGAACAACACCGTTCGTGGGACCAATCGGCTGAGGAGTTGCATCAGAGACTCTTCGTAAGAAGGCTGTTATTATTCCATTGCGGTTAATGTGATAAATCCATCCTCGCGAATCCGGCAGCCAGACGGGCCGCATAATATCCCCATCAGCCGTTGCTGCCACGCTGATGCTGCCGTTCTCGGTGAGGATATCAAAAACCTTGTAGAATTGATCCCCCGCACCTCGAGCCGACGCCAAAATATGTTTTCCGTCGGGGGACCAGGCAAGTTGATGAACCGAACCATCCAGGCCTTCTGCTACTTGATATTCTGCCGTTTCGAGATTTCTGAGTGTCGCGACGTACACGACACCTTCCGTATCGCTGCTGAATGCAATTTGAGATCCATCCGGGGACCAGACGAAATCACAATCGGTCGAGAGGCCGGTATGAATAACCATCGGGTCATCAGGTTGAGAAAGGTCCACCACCAGAAGCCTGCCTTTCCGGCGATCACCATCAAAGCAGGCGATTTTCTTTCCTGAATTGTTCCAACGAATCGGCGGCAATGCCGTTTGACTGACAAAAGCTCCCAAGCGCTGCTTTTCCCCGGTTTCAATATTGAAAATCCAGACGGGCCTGTCCATGCCAACAAATTCCTGATAGGCCACGAACTTGCTATCCGGACTCCACGTCAACGAGCGTTTCATGTACTCTGACGAAATTGAAGTAACTTCCTGTTTGTGTGCCAGATCAACCACTCCGACCTTCACTCCTTTTTGCTCCTCCCCTCGAGTCAGGAAATAGTTTCCATCCGGCGAAATATTCATTGCGACCGGCTCTCCAGAACGAAATGTTTCGACAATAGATTGAAACGCGGGATCGTTGGGCGCGCGAAAAAAATGCGCACGGCCAAAAAGCATCCGCACAGATAGCACCGTTACCGCAACAAAAGAAACGCCAAGAATAAGCCAAAGTGTCTTGGCTGATAAACCTCCGAGGCGCTTGGAAGCATTATACGAGTTTTTACGGTTCACAAAATAAAGCGGTGAAAGGTGACAGTGCCGAAGAATCAAGGAATTTTTCCGCTATAACTGCCAAGCAGCTCCACAATACCATCAACGGCGGCGCGTCCATCCATGGATCTGCCTGTTGGTTTATAGTTGTTGATCATGACTGAGAACGCGAGCTTATCACCCCCTTTGGTGGTTAAATAACCGGTCAAACTGTCGATAAACAAGAGGGTCCCTGTCTTGGCTTGCAGATGATTTTCCAAATCTGTCTCCTTGAAGCGGGAACGGAGCGTTCCATCTACGCCAGCAATTGGCAAAGAGGTTAAAAACCAATCATTAAAACGATGCTTGGTCATAAAAATGAGCAACCGTGTTGCTGCATTCGGAGTAATCAAACAAGCTCGTGAGAGCCCCGTGCCTTCATCGAGTAATACAGCGCCTCGTTTGATGCCCACCTCTTCCATAAACTTGCGCATTTCTTCAAGGGCGTCGCCTAACGAATCGCCGGTCGCCGCCGGATCAGCTGCCTTGCCAACCGCAGCGACTTGTAACAGCAGCAACTGCGCGCCGAGGCCATAGGAAGACTTTAATGTCTCTTTGACGATTTCCCCCACCGGACAGGAAGACACAGAAGCGATCTCTACCCATTTTGTCGGATTCTCTGATGTCGCTTCGCGATCGAGCCAATTGATCGATCGTGTCTTGCCTGTGATGACGATGCCACGATCGGTCAATGTTTGTTTGAGATTATCGACGAACCAAAGTGCAGGATTACACACGGGCAATGATTGTTCCAGGCCATTGGAATCCAATGGAATCGATCCCGATACATAAAATCCTTCGCTGCCGAACGCACGATACAATTGCAAGCGAGATTGACTCTGCTCCGCCACCGTGCGCGTTTGATTTTTCACATTTTCCAGTGGAACTCTTGTTTTCCCAGAAAGCAGGCCAGGTTTTCCAACTCCCTCGCCAGGTTTCAACGTGAACTTGAACACGTTATCTTCAAACGAAAGAGCTGACGCAGGCACCCCATATGAATTTTGCAAATCTCCCCAGGTCCAATTCCCAGGGATTGCCGCTCCCCGAAAATAGCTATCATCGCCGACTAAATTACCTTCAATTCGTTTTATACCTGCACTGGCCAATGCTTCGACAATGCGGTCAAACGTCCGGCTGTAGTCGCCGTTATTAAATCGCGCAGAAAATGTTGGGTCTCCCCGACCATAGACGACAAGATCGCCATGAATGGTCCCTGCCGCATCAGGCTTCGCCTGTGAATAAAAAGAAGTTTTAATCCGAAAATCCGGCCCTAACCGGTCCAGGACAAGGGATGCAGTATACAATTTTGCACTTGAAGCAGGCTTCATCAACTTATCCCCATTGTAATTATAAACTAACTTCCCGCTCTCAATCGCAACAACGCTGATCCCCCATTCTGCCTGGTCAAAACAATGTTGAGCCATGTGCTCTTTCAACTGGGATTGAAGTTGCTCCCACGAGTTATCCCCGCAAGCGAGATAAGGGTGAAATGAAACAATTAATAACGCCAGCCATGCAATTGAACTTCGTAATCTCATACCTTTGGCGGGCGCGATTAAGTGAGATTCCAAACTTTAAATCAATGCAAAACCCAACTCCATCTCCCGTGCTAATTAGCTTTACGATCTATTCGTTATTTATTAGCTATGAACGCTTATGGGTGACAAGCTCGTGCATCGAATTTTGCTCGGCGGCGTCGTTTGTTTGGCAGCAGTTGCAGTCCTTGTCTGGTGCGACAAGAAACGACAGCAACAAAGCCAGGCTGCTCAACGGAAGCTGGTAGCTGATCGAATTGCGGAAATGAATGTTGCGGCCTCGAAAGTGGCGCAAAGGCAATCAAAGGCTGATGTGACCAATGCTGTTACCGTCAACCTGATCCCTTATACCAACTCAGCGCTGGCCGATTCGTTCGTGCCAAAAAAAGTTAAAGACAACAATCTTGCCCAACTTCCCAGAGGCACGAATATTTTCGCTGGCATACCGTTCAACGTTCAAGGTCGAATACAACTTTGGGGAACTAAGCTCCCAAAAAATGAACGTGGACTGCCCGTTGAATTAAAAGGAATAAACGTCAAACAACAGTGCTCAAAGATTCACATCTTGCATGGCGCATTGTTCGCCCAGGATGCTGGTAGCGCGATTGCAAAGCTGGTCTTGCATTATCAAAACGGCACCGAAGAAGTGGTCAAGATTATCGTCGGAGAGCACGTTCAAGATTGGTGGGGACCTTTGTATAAGACCGGTAACGGGACTGAAACGGATGATGGAAAAGTTTCGGCCCCCAATTCAGAACTCGCGTGGGCCGGAAAGAATCCCTATATCCTGACAAGAAAAGCCAGTTGGTTTGTCAGGCTTTATAAAAGCACATTTCAGAACCCAAAGCTGACGGAAGAAATCTCATCAATCGACTTCGTTTGTCTCAATAACAAATCCGGTCCGTTTCTAGTGGGGTTAACCCTGGAATAGGCACCCGCACGTCGCCACTTCCATTCCAGAATCGCATCCCACACTGTTTAAGGACGACAGCTGTTTAATAATAAGGCCATAACCAGCAGCAGTGCGTGGATGATAAAAAATACCAGGATTCGTCGCCGTATCCGTTCCTGCCCGGATCGCGGTCCGGGTGCCTCACCTCGATCATTCATCTATTATAATCCCTTTATTCCGAGTCCATTAAATATGGCCGCGGAGGCTACGTGGCATCAATGACACGGTCAAGCCTCATGTGAAACAGTAAAGTTTGATTCATCTGGAGTTGAGAGACTCTCGTTCGGCAGGAATCCGTTTCCTGGGATCGAGGTCATCTCGGCTTTCCGGACCGGAAGGTGGTCAAAAAGATACAGTTGAAAGGGCAAAAAGGGGGTTTTCGACCCGTTTTATAATTTTTTTAGGAATTTTGCGCCTTAAAACCCCGTTTTGCACCAGGTGGAGCTCTCAAAACGACGATAAAAAATTATTTCATGGCTTTTTGATTCCATAATCTCCGATGAAAAATTTTTCATCCACATTTTGATTCTAAAAAAACCGTTGAAAAATTATTTATCGGAATTCTGATTCCGTAAAAACGGATGAAAAATGTTTTAGCGGAATTTTGACTCCGCAAAGCTTGATGAAAAATTTTCCGACGGTTTTCTGACTTTCCAAAGTTCGATAAAAAATTATTCAACGGGATTTTGATTCTAAAAACACCGATCAAAAATTATTTCGTGGAATTTTGATTCCATAAAAAGCGATCGAAAATTTCTCATCGCGTTTCCAGCTTTAAAAATCCCGTTGAAAAATTATTTGTCGGAATTCTGAATCCGTAAAAATGGATCAAAAATGTTTGATCGACTTCCGGAGACACTCTTACGAGTTCAGGTTTTTTCGAATTAACTTGCCGGAAACCCGAACGCGGGCAAAATGAATGGCGGATGGAACGCAGAGTGTCAGGGTGCCCATTTCGATCTTCTGCCGAAGGGGTTATTCTCTCGTTCTATTTCCGTGATTTTGGGCCCATAGCTCAGCGGTTAGAGCAGGCGACTCATAATCGCTTGGTCCTCGGTTCAAATCCGAGTGGGCCCACCAATCGATCAAGCGCTTGTGAAAACACTTTTATACTTCATCGCTTCCCTTTTTCTTTTTTCCTTCAACACCAATGCCGCACCACGACCCAATATTCTTTTCGTCGTCGCAGATGATTTGAGCTGGCATTCCCTGGGATTCATGGGCGATCCCGTGGTCAAGACGCCTAATCTCGATCGATTGGCCAATCAAGGCGTGGTGTTCACTCACGCCGCCGTCACGACTTCCATTTGCATGGTGAGCCGGGCGAGCATGTTGACGGGACGATGGTTGAGTCAAATGGGAGCGGCTCGCGTCACTCCACAAACCTGGCCGGACACATGGCCTGCACGTCTGCGGACAGGAGGTTATTACGGCGGGCACATTGGAAAGATTCACGTGCAGGGACAGTCCGCATCCAACTACGATTTCTGGGCGGGAAGGAATGGGCCCTACCATTGGATCAAAGATGAAAAAGGCGGTCGCATCCACAGCGTGCAGAAGGATACCGAAGAGGCTTTGCGCTTTTTGAAGGAACGTCCAAAAGATAAACCGTTTTTTCTCCAGGTCGCCTATACTGTTCCGCACGCGGAAGACCATGATCCGCAGCAATACCTGCCAATGCCTGAGGAGGAGAAGCTTTACGTTGGCGACGCCGTGCCTGTTCCGAAAACTGCCACTGACACCTATTGGCAAAAGCTCCCGCCATTTTTCCGCGAACAACCGAATGAAGGCCGGAAACGTTGGGCGCAACGCTTCGACACGCCAGAGCGATACCAGATCTTCACCAAAAATTATTATCGGCTGATCAGTGGAATGGACCGCAGCATCGGCACCATCGTTGAAGCATTACGCAGCGAGGGCGTCGCAGAGAATACGATTATCGTGTTTGTGGGTGATAACGGTTACTTCCTCGGTGAACACGGCCTGGCTGACAAATGGTATGCTTACGAGGAAAGCCTGCGCGTTCCCCTGCTCGTCTACGATCCTCGGGCGCCGCAGAAGGATCGTGGCAAACGCAACGACGACTGGGTGCTGAACGTCGATCTCGCTCCCACGTTCTGTGCGTGGGCCGGAGTGGAAATTCCGAAGACGATGCAAGGACGCGATTTTTCTCCGCTGCTGCGCGGGAAAAAGCCTTCTGACTGGCGCAAAGATTTCCTTTATCAATTCAAATGGAGCAGCGAAATCATTCCCGCTTCCGAAGGCGTTTGCAGCAAAGACTGGAAATACATTCGTTGGATCGCATCCAACACGGAAGAGCTGTTCGACCTCCAGAACGACGCCATCGAAGGACAAAATCTCGCCGGTGACGCCCACCATCGCAGCACTCTCATGCGTCTTCGTTCGCGGCTGGCCGAATTGAAAAAAGAAATCGGCGGAGCGCCCATCGAAGAGTTAAACAACTTGCCCTTCGGTGAACCAAAAGGCGCGCGAAAGTCGAAGTAAACGCACTGTTAATTCACGAACAGCGCCTCGTTTCCCTGCATGAGCGCGTGCGCATAGATTTCCCATTCCCCGAGCGGTTTCACTTCCGAGATGGTCGTCAGCGCCATGGTCCGATTTCCTCGTTTGGCGGCGAGTTTCTTTTCCCGGAGTTGCTCCCGGCGCGACATCTTTTGCACGTTCTCGGGAATGGGCTGCTGATCCGGCGTGCGTTCGAGGAATTTTTCCGCCAATTTGATCTCGGCGGCGGTTGGTTCGCGCTGATAAATCCACTGATAGAGCCAACGAATGCGTGATTCTTCATTGTCCATCGCTTGAAACTCCGGGCGATTCACCAGATTGCGCGCCTGCTCAACAACGAGCGGCGAATTCATAAGAAAGAGCGACTGCTGCGGAACAATGGTTTCGTAGCGCTTGCCGGTCTCGATGCTCGGATTGGCAAAATCGAACTGGTTGTAAATTTCATTCAGGTTCTGTCGATCGATGTAGCCGTAGACGGTTCGTCGAGTGGAGTAACCTTCCTCCCCTGCCCCAAGGTTCACCGGCTTGCCGCCCATTGTCAGGTCCAGTTTGCCGCCGATCGCGAGTAATGAATCCCGGACCGCTTCAAATTCGAGTCGCCGAATGTTCGCGCGCCAGAGCAAACGATTATTCGGGTCCTTCACTTCGAAGCGGGCGTTGCTCTCGCTGCTCTGTTGGTAAACGCTCGAGAGCATGATGAGCCG
>CBHTTJ010000055.1:0-28722 GCA_966095605.1 uncultured bacterium
AAAGCGGAGAATCCCCGCTTGTTGGGCGGTTCGGCCAGCCACGCCGCCGTGGCCGCCAGCTTTTTCGCCCCGGTCAAGATGGTCGGTATCGTCGGCAAGGATTTCCCGAAGAAGTATGTTCAGCTCTATCGCAAGCATAAGGTCGACCTCGAAGGCCTTCAGGTCGCCGAGGGAAAAACGTTCCATTGGTCCGGCGAATATGAAGTGAACATGAACAATCGCCGAACCTTGGAAACTGAACTCGGCGTCTTTGAAACGTTCAGCCCGAAATTGCCGGAATCCTATCGCACGTCGGACTTTGTCCTTTTGGCCAACATCGCCCCTTCCCTGCAACATCACGTCCTTGACCAGATGCGTCGTCCGAAGTTCGTCGTCGCCGACACCATGGATCTTTGGTTGAACATTGCCCTCGCCGACTTGATCAAGCTGTTGAAACGCGTCGACAGTTTTGTTTTGAACGACAGTGAAGCGCGCCAGCTCACGCAGGAAGACAACCTGATGACGGCGTTGAAGAAATTGCACAAGCTCGGCCCCAAATTCGTCATCATCAAGAAAGGTGAACACGGCGCGATGCTTTCGATGCGCAATGGTTCGGCGAAAACTGAGATTTTCATGTCGCCAGCGTTTCCGTTGAATCGCGTGGTGGATCCGACCGGGGCCGGTGATTCATTCGTCGGCGCGATGATGGGCTATCTCTCCACCGCCAAAGGCCCGATCGAAAAAAATATTCGTCGCGGCATGATTTACGGCAGTGTCGTCGCTTCTTTCTGTTGCGAAGGATTTGGTTTGAAAATGACCACCCGCGTGACGAAGCACACGATCGAGAAGCGCGCGAAAGAGCTCGAGCAACTGGTCCGGTTTTAAGCAACCAATATTCGCGGCGGAACCGTTGTCCCGCCGTCATCCGTGTCCGTTCAGGCAGGAAGGTCTCCATGCCTCCCGAACTTTTTTGAGCGAGAGTTGTCCGATGAATCATATGAAACTCATCACGGCATTGTTTGTTATCCTGGCCAATGTTTCCCTGGCTTTTTCCGCGGAACTGACCCCTGCGGAAATCATCAAAAAAGTGCAGGAGAATTACAAAGGGTTCAAAACGTACAGCGCCGAGGGGACCACGATTTCAGACATGAGACCGCCGGGAGCCAAAGTTTCGAACCCGATCACCAATTTCTTTTCGGTAAAACTCGCCAAGCCTGATCTTTACAACATCGAATGGGCACAACCAATGACGCCCACGCGCGTGAACGAAGGCGCGACATGGGGCGACGGCATGGGAAATTTTTTGATGTTGATGAACCAGGGGACCTGTCGCGCGATGAAAGATCGGGACACCGCTTTGCGTTTGGCTGGCGGTTCTTCAGGCAGTGCTTCGATCACGACACCGTCTTTGTTCTTCGACACCAAAGGTTCTGCGATCAAAGAGGTGAAGGATTACGTGAGCGAAAAAGATGAGACACTCGACAACGAAAGTTGCTACGTCCTCGCAGGAAGGGCAGAAGGACAGAAAGTTCGAGTCTGGATCACAAAAAAGGGTTTTCTGGTGAAGCAAAAGCAGTTCCTTATCGGCGAGCCACCCGAACCCACGGACGATGACGTGAAAGAGGCGTTGAAGCAGGCGGGACGCGACGCAACGCCCGAAGCCATTCAGCAAATGAAGGCGCAAATAATGGAAAGAAGGAAAAAAACGATCCAGCTTCAGGGCACAATTACCGAGAATTACCAAAAAATTGCGGCGGATAAACCGCTGCGAAAAGAGGATTACATCCGCTCCGTCCCGAAAGGGATTCAACTTTTGGAGCACTGAAGCACCGCGCAGGTCATCAGGGATTTCTCCAATAAATAAACGGCTCTCTTCTTATTCAGGTCTGGCGCCAGACCTGATTTAATCGTCCACGTTCCCAATCGCCTCCCGGCAACTTCGTGAAGACATTTGTGTCTTCGCGTACACGCAACAGAACTAAATCCACAGAACTATTATGTCTAAAAAGCTCGCTGTATTTGTCGGCGCCACTGCGGTCGGCCTGAGCATGTCTCAAGCGCAGCCTGATTATCCCGGAGCGATCTGGAGTCCGGCTTACAAAAACCATTGGTACAGCTCCGGCAACGGACACAGGTTTGTCGTGATGCACGATATGGAAGGTTATTACCTGACCACTATCTCTTATTTTCAGCAACGCAGCACTTCCGCGAGTATTCATTACTGCGTGAATGGCAAACAGGACACCGGCACAGATCAAGCCGCAGGAAACATTACGCAGATGGTTCGCGAATCTCAGTACGCGTGGCACGCCCTCTGTTGGAATACATACTCTTTCGGAACCGAACACGAAGGTTTCGCCAGCAACCCGGCGTGGTACACCTACGAAATGTATAAAGCGACTTCCGGCCTGCAACGACATCTCCTCGATGCGTGGAGCATTACGCCACGCGATCGCAATCACGTTGTCGGTCACGGTGAAAAATCAAACGCGGCCTGGGTCGCATGGGCCGGACCGAATTTAGGCATCGATCCCACCTGCAATACTCACACCGACCCCGGGCCGTATTGGAATTGGGGTTATGTAATGGCTTTGATTAACAATCAACCGTATGACCATGCTGATTCTCCAGTAATCAGTGTTCCGGCTACATTGAATCCCGGACAGGCGTTCACTGCGACCGTCAGCTTCCGCAATATCAGCAGCATCAACGCGTGGACCAATACCGGGGCAAATCCGTACCGACTGGGTTCGCAAAATCCTGCGGACAACACAACCTGGGGATTAAGTCGCGTTGACCTGGCGGTTTCCACCGTCTCAACGGGCCAAGTGGCGACGTTCACCTTTAACTGCACCGCACCCGCCACCGCCGCGAGCTATCCGTTTGCGTGGCAGATGTTGCAGGAAGGTGTGCATTGGTTCGGCCCGATCGCCTCGACCACCATTACCGTGGGAAGCCCGCCCGCCGACATCATTATTGATAATCCAGCAGCACTTGTCGTGGGCAGTTGGTCCACCGGCACCAGCGCAGCGGATCGTTTTGGAGCGGACTATCGCTACAAGAGCGGCGGAGGCGGTTCAAGTTACCTGCAATTTTCGCCAAACATTGTGAGCGCCGGAAATTACAATGTTTATGAGTGGCACTCGCAGGGTTCGAACCGAACCACCGGAGCGAAGGTCACAGTCAACTACAATGGCGGCAGTCAGACGTTTACCGTAAATCAACAGGCCAACGGTGGAACGTGGAACCTGCTCGGGAAATTGAACTTTGCCGCAGGCACTTCAGGAAATGTTCAAGTGACCGATGGACACACCGATACGGCACAAGTAGTGATTGCCGATGCGGTGAAATTTGTCTGGTCGCCTTAAAAGTAAAATTTCTTCGCAACCCGGACGAGAAATCGTCCGGGTTTTTTATTGCATAGACCTTCGGTTTGAAATCCTTATCCTGTAGGGACTCATGAAAGCCCAAGCTGCCATCGCAAACGGTCGCGGGGCCTTTTCGATCGAAGAGATTGAAGTCGGCTCGCCATTGGCGGATGAGGTATTGGTTGAAATTAAAGCGGCGGGAATTTGTCATACGGACCACGCTTCCCTGAATTGGAAACGTCCTCTCGTCATGGGCCACGAAGGCGCGGGCATTGTGCGGGCCGTCGGAGAAAAGATAACTCACGTTAAGGCAGGTGATCGTGTGATTTTGAACTGGGCGATTCCATGCGAGCATTGTTTTCAATGTCAGCGCGGCATGGCGGTCCTCTGCGAAGAGAGTAAACCAGCTTACGTGATGGAACCTTCCAAAGGGCATGCACATCTCGACGGAACAACGTGGCAGGGTAAACCTGTTGATCGTTCCTTTAACATCGGAACACTTTCCAGTCTCACGCTCGTTAAAGCCGCCGCGGTTACCCGAATTCCGGACACTGTTCCATTTACCGCCGCATGCATCGTCGGCTGCGGTGTCATGACTGGTTTTGGATCCGCAATTAACGTGGCTAAGATCGAAAAAGGTTCTTCGGTGGTGATTATAGGCGTGGGAGGAGTCGGATTAAATGTCATCCAGGGCGCGCGTGTTGCCGGGGCGGAAAAAATTATCGCCGTCGCGCGCAAAGCCGCTCGACTTGAGGTCGCCAAACAATTTGGCGCGACGCATATCGTCCAGGTTCAACGCGAAGACAAAAATCTTACGCTCGCTGCCGAACAGGTAAAAGCACTGACCAACGGACGCGGCGCCGATTATGCTTTTGAAGCCACCAGCGTTCCTGAGCTGGCATTTTCGCCACTCTGGTTTGTGCGCAATGGTGGCATGGCATTACAACTCAGCGGCATCAACGATTCCGTCACCGTTCCAATGCCATCCTTCATGTGGGATAAAACGTACATCACACCACTCTACGGCCAATGCATTCCGAACCGCGACTTTCCGTATATCTTTTCGCTCTATGAAAAAGGGCAGTTGAAATTGGACGAGCTCGTCACGAGAACCTATCCGCTTGAACAGCTCGGTATCGCCCTTGATGACATGCTTGAAGGTCGTAATTCCAAAGGGGTTATTCTTTTCAACTAATTTTTTACGCACATGTTTCGCACGATTGAACAATCGGACAGCAGAATTGATTTTGAAGGACTTCGTTTCCTGACGGTAAAGAGCCGCGCGCTGCACGGCCGCGCTGACGTGACACTTTTCGCCCCATTGGAAGCAGCGAATTTAAACGATGTTCCTCTGGTCGTTTTACTGCACGGCGTCTATGGAAGCCATTGGGCCTGGGCAATGAAAGGCTTCGCGCATCGCACATTGCAAAAGCTTGTCAGCAGCAAAGAAATTCCGGTGATGGCCATGGCCATGCCCTCCGACGGCTTGCTCGGTGACGGCAGCGGCTATGTTCCGCATGAACATCGTAATTTCGAACAATGGATTGTGGACGAAGTTCCGGCTGGCGCGGCTACCACCTTGCCGTGCGTTTCCGGCAATTCTCCTCTGTTGATCGCTGGTTTGAGCATGGGAGGATTTGGTGCGCTACGCCTTGCGGCAAAGTATCCCCAAAAGTACAAAGCCGTTTCAGGTCATTCTTCCGTCACGCACTTTGAGCAATTGAAACAATTCGTGGTCGAGGATGTTTTGAGTTATGGAGCCAGACCGGAAGATTTCTCAGTTTATGAAACGATGTTACGCAATCGTGCGCATCTTCCACCAATTCGTTTCGACTGCGGCACCGAAGATCCATTGATCGAAAATAACCGCGAGTTGCATCGACAATTAAAGGCCCAGGGTATTGCACATCAATACCATGAGTTCCCCGGCGGACATGATTGGAACTATTGGCAGGTGCATCTGTTCGATACGCTAAAATTTTTCGGGGGCGTCCTGAGTAAATAGGACACGCGAAGGTATGCGTCGTTCACGTTTTCAGTTTCAAAGCGTTCGTCGAACAATTTTCTACTGGTTATTAGTTTCTTTCGTCGCAGTCGTGAGCGCCGCGGACAAGCAACGGATTGATTTCAACTTTCAGATCCGCCCCATTCTTTCTGACCGCTGTTTCAAATGTCACGGCCCCGATCCCAAAAGCCGAAAAGCCGGCCTCCGACTTGACCTTGCGGAAGACGCCCGCGCTACTAGGAAGAAAAACGGTACTATTGCCATCGTCCCGCACGCACCAGAGAAAAGCGAAGTCATCCGGAGAATTATGTCGGCAGACTCGGACGAAAAAATGCCGCCGCCGGATAGTCATTTGCAATTGAGCCGCGCCGAAGTCGATTTGCTCCGACAATGGATCGCTCAGGGCGCAAAATACGAATCACATTGGTCGTTCAGTCCGCTGCGTTCGACGGCAATTCCAAAAGTCGACAAATCGCAACGTTCCTGGATCAGCAACCCCATAGATTCATTCGTTCTGACAAGATTGCGGCGCGAAAATCTTCGGCCGTCCCCTAAAGCCACTAAAGAAACTCTCATTCGCCGTTTGTCCCTTGATCTCACCGGCCTGCCACCATCGTTAAAACAGATTGATGCGTTTCTCTCGGATTCGTCCCCAGACGCCTACGAAAAACTCGTGGATCGCCTGCTTGCTTCACCGGCTTACGGCGAACGCATGGCCAATGATTGGCTGGATCTCGCACGGTACGCTGATACCTACGGGTATCAATCCGATGTCGAACGCGATATGTCGCCCTGGCGCGATTGGGTAATCAAGGCCTTCAATGAAAACCTCCCCTACGACAAATTTATTACCTGGCAGGTCGCAGGTGACATGCTTCCGAACGCTACGGAAGAACAAATCCTCGCGACGGCGTTCAATCGCTTACATCGGCAAACGAATGAGGGCGGCAGTATCGAAGACGAATTTCGCAACGAATATGTCTCCGACCGGGTGCATACCTTTGGCACCGCATTTCTCGGACTGACCTTTGAATGCGCCCGCTGCCATGATCACAAATATGATCCAATCAAACAGCGCGATTACTACAGTCTCTCGGCATTCTTCAACAACATCGATGAGTCTGGTCTTTACTCGCATTTCACCCGCGCCACACCTTCGCCCACCATGCTGCTTTATCGTGCGGGAGAAAAAGAAAAACATATGGAGTTGAAGAAGCAGATTGCGGAAAAAGAATTGGAACTCCAAAAAACGGGTTATGCCAAACCCAGTTTTAAAACGACCTCTGCCAATTTCATTCCAATGCCCGCGGCCAGTTTCAATTTTGAAAATGTCGCCGAAAACAAAACGTCCTCGTCCGTTGGAACTTCTATCGGCATTCTGTCTGACGCTCCTCAACAGATCGATGGCGCGCGTGGAAAAGCACTCAAGTTCGATGGCGAAAATGGATTAGTGATCAAGAGCGTCGGAAATTTCACCCGGCCCGATCCCTTCAGCTTTTCCCTTTGGCTAAAGCCCACCGAAAAACAGGATCGCGCTGTGGTCTTTCATTTTTCCCGCTCCTGGACGGACGCCGGAAGTCGCGGCTACGAATTGCTGCTGGAAAAAGGCTGTCCGAGTTTTGCCCTCATCCATTTTTGGCCGGGCAATGCCATCCGCGTGCGGACAACGAATGCGCTGCCTTTGAACGAATGGACTCAACTCACGATCAGCTACGACGGCTCAAGCCGAGCGAGCGGTTTGCACCTTTATATCAACGGAAATGCGGGGGTCCCGGAAGTCGTCCGCGATAATTTATTTAAAGACATCACTTATCGAGCTCAATGGGGCGATGCAGACGTGGACGGAATTGAATTACGTCTTGCCTCACGCTTCCGCGACTCGGGTTTTAAAAATGGATGTGTCGATGAATTCCAAATCTTTGATCGCGCTTTAACTTCGCTCGAAGTTAAAGCGCTCTTCATGACACCTGCTCCTACGCAGAGGGATTTATCTGATTTTTTCCTGAATCGAGAAAACACAAATTACATCGCGACACTGGCGGCACTGAAACAATTGCGTAAAGCCGAAAATGACTTCGTCAATGACATCCCGGAAATCATGGTGATGAAGGAGATGCAGCTGCGTCGTCCGACGTTCGTTTTAAAGCGCGGGGCATACGATGCGCCGGGTGATCCCGTTGAACCCGGCACTCCTGGAAGTATTTTCGTATTCCCCAAAAACTTCCCCAAAAACCGGCTGGGTCTGGCCCGTTGGCTGACCGATCCTCGGAATCCACTGACCGCACGCGTTGTCGTCAATCGTATTTGGAAAATGCACTTCGGACGCGGCCTCGTCGCGACGCCTGAAAATTTTGGCAGCCAGGGCCAATTGCCGACGCATCCCGAACTTCTCGATTGGCTGGCGCGACATTTCATCGAGAGCGGTTGGAATGTCAAAAAGTTGCACAAACTCATCGCCACCTCGGCGACCTATTGCCAGGCGTCCACAGCTTCGTCTGAAATTATGCTTCTGGATCCGGACAATCGGCTATTGGCCCGGGGGCCAAAGCATCGACTTCAGGCAGAAGAAATCCGAGACTCGGCGTTGGCGGTCAGTGACCTTCTCTCCCGGCAGATCGGCGGACCGAGCGTAAAACCATATCAGCCCGCAGGCCTTTGGGAGCAATCTGGTCTGGCCAAAACTTACATCCAGGATCAGGGAGAAAAATTATACCGCCGCAGCCTCTACACCTTTTGGCGTCGCACTTCGCCGCCACCTTCCATGACGACGTTTGACGCAACATCCCGCGAGGTTTGTACCGCCCGGCGCGAAACTACCGCAACACCGCTGCAATCTCTTGTCTTGTTGAATGACCCACAGTTTGTCGAATCCGCGCGAGTCCTTGCGGAGCAAATGTGGCTCGAACATCGAACGGATATCGAAGCGCAGCTTCGTTCAACATTTCGAACGATCCTTGGACGCGAACCAGAACAACGTGAGGCAGCCATTTTGCAAAAGCTGTACGACGAACAGCGCATAGGGTTCGCCAACAATCCCACCGGCGCAGAAAAATACCTTTCCATCGGAGAGCATCTCCGCAACACGCAATGTCCCACCATCGAAACAGCCGCGATGGCCGTAGTTGCAAACACGCTCATGAACCACGATGAATTTGTGATGGAACGATGAAAAACCCGCTTTGCATAGGTCCGATGCCGCTGGATGTACTAAACCGCCGAGCGTTCCTGAATCGTTTCGGGCTCGGCCTCGGGGGCGTGGCATTGGCAACATTGCTGAATCCTTCTCGCGTAATTGCGGATAACTCTCGCTTTCTGACGGCGCCACATTTCCCAGCCAAAGCCAAGCGTGTCATTTTTTTGTTCATGGCTGGCGGTCCCTCACAGCTCGAGACTTTCGATTACAAACCTCTCTTGAACGAACGCCAGGGGCAGCAATTGCCGGAGTCTGTTCGCATGGGGCAACGTCTCACCGGCATGAGTGGAAATCAGGCCTCGTTGCCACTCGCTGGTTCGATCTTCAAATTCCAGCAACATGGACAGAGCGGCGCGTGGGTAAGTGAACTTCTTCCTCACACCGCGAAATGCGTCGATGATCTATGCTTCGTTCGCTCCATGTTCACTGAAGCAATCAATCACGATCCAGCGATTACCTTTCTTCAAACTGGCTCGCAACTTTCGGGTCGTCCCAGTATGGGGGCATGGCTGAGCTATGGACTTGGCAGCGACAACGAAAATCTCCCTTCTTTCGTCGTGTTGATTACACCTGGAAAAGTAGACCAACCCTTGTACTCGCGCCTTTGGGGTAGCGGATTTTTACCGTCGCGTTATCAAGGGGTGCAGTTCCGCTCCGGTAAAGATCCAGTGCTTTATCTCACCAATCCTAATGGCATTAGCACAAAAGATCGGAGACTTGCCCTCGACCGCTTGAGAGAGCTACACGAGGTCGAGGCACAAACCACTGGCGATGCAGAAATCAATACTCGCATTGCGCAGTACGAGATGGCATTTCGCATGCAAACATCGGTTCCGGAAGTCGTGGATGTCGCAAACGAGCCGCCGCATGTGATTGATCTCTACGGACCCGACGCGCGCAAACCGGGGACATTTGCCGCAAATTGCTTACTCGCACGCCGACTGGCTGAACGCGGCGTAAAATTTATTCAACTCTATCACCAGGGTTGGGATCATCACGGGAATGTGCCAGGCGGGATGCGGACGCAGTGCCGCGAAACAGATCAACCAGCAGCCGCTTTGATCGAAGATTTAAAACAGCGGGGAATGCTTGAAGATACATTAGTCGTGTGGGGCGGCGAGTTTGGCCGCACGAATTACTCTCAAGGAAAATTGACCGCTACCGATTACGGTCGCGACCATCATCCGCGTTGCTTCACCATTTGGATGGCTGGGGCTGGCGTGAAACCGGGGGCCATTTACGGGGAAACAGATGAATTCGGCTACAACGTCGCGAAGGACGGGGTCCACGTACATGATTTCCACGCCACCTTGCTCCATCTGCTAGGCATCGACCATGAACGCCTCACCTACCGTTTTCAAGGACGAGACTTTCGTCTCACCGACGTCAGCGGAAACGTGGTTAAAGCCATTTTGACATAAGACGCTCCACCTCGAAAACTTCTCTCCTAGTTGGACTGAACGCGATAATAACGCTGCCTGGTATCAGGTGAGTCTGAAATAGTGACAGGACCGTTTGTCACTACAATGTTGGTCAATGTCAGCCAGGCGCTAAGGTTCGTAGAGTATTCCACCGTATAGGCAGTATCCCTGGCTCCGTAAAAAATAGTGTTGAAGGTCGAACTATACTGCGGTGCTGCGAGAGATGGATTAATTGTTACTCCAACCGCGGCAGATGTGTTGGTCCCGTTAGCGTTGTCGGTCGCAACCGCAGTCAGCGAAAAAGTTCCCGCATAAGTATTTGTCCAAAGAATACTGTAGGCGCCTGAGGAAACGTCCCCGAGCTTATTTGTTCCTTCATAGAATTCGACTTTGGTTATCGTGCCGTCGAGATCGGAAGCGGTTGCGGTAATCGTGTTTGTTGAACCTGCATTAATGCTCGCCCCGTTGGTTGGCGAGGTGATGGTGACAGACGGAGCGGTGTTCGTAATCGTGAGTATCCCACTATTCAGAGTAACGCTGTAGTTGGTCAGACGGTTGTTGGGATCTGTCAGAGTCGCCGTAATCGAATAGCTTCCCACCGGGCTGTTCGTCGCTGCTGTCGTACTGTAGGTAACAGTAATGTCATCGCCGTTTTTGATTCCGAAGACCGAGCCGGTCAACGTTGGATTCGTCACGCCATAACTGCGCGAAACATTTGTCGGCGTCACAATCAAAAGTCCCGGGCTGACGGTGAAAGTGAAGGTATTGGTTGCGCTCATGCTCGGACTGCCGTCATCCGTGGCAATAAGCGAAACGCTATATGTACCGCTCTCTGTGGAGGTGCCACTGAACGTACGCGGAATGATCTGCGATAATGAAATACCAGGTGGGAGCCCTGAAATGCTGTAGCTCAAGGTCTGGCCCGAATCCGAATCACTAAAGACATTCGTCGCGTACGTATAACTGTATGGAAGGCCATAAACCCAGGCCTGCGCAGAAATCGGATTTACCACAACTGGCGCCGCATTGACTCCAACAACATTAACTTTCACTTGAACTGAATTCGTTGATGCCAATAAGCCATCCCAGGCAGAAACGACGAACGCGGCGACTGCAGACCCGCTGGTATTTGTCGGCGGCGTCCAGACCCAACTTTCGCCTGTGCTGAGCAAAACGTCGTTGGTTACCTCAACCCCATTCTTTGTTAAGGTGCCATTGCTCACACTTTCGATGCGGAAGGAAAGATTGGTGCTGGAATTATCCAAGTCGGAAATATTGGAATTGGTGGAAAGCAACGTGTAACCGATAGTGAACGGTGTATTTTGCGTGGCACCGGTCAGCGTATTAATATTGCTCAGGGTTGGTGCATCGTTTACTGCCGTCATGAAAATGAATTTCCCCGATGTATTCGTGGCCCCATCGCCATCATTGATATAGAAGGTTACGAACCGGCTAAATGTTCCAAACGAATCGATGACATTATGAAACGTAACTCGCGTGACGAGTTGTTGCACTGCCGCCAGCGTGGCCGAGGCGTTGGTGAACGAAATGACGAGAGGCGTATTATTTGTAACCCCGCCGGAAAAATAACCAATGGGGATTCCTGAGTAGGAAATAATGTTGTTGGCAACATCAATTTGCCCCAGGCCGGTTCCTTCGGCTGAAATATCCAGACGATCACTTCCACCCGCACCGCCGCCGAGAGAAATGGTCAGACTACCGCCATCGAAATCTGGACTATCCACATCCGTTAATGTGGCAGTCGGAGAAATAAACATTCCCGGATCGTTTTCGACGTAGGTCGAGTCGCTGGTCAAAGTGAGGGATGGTTTGTCGGGTACCGAAGCCACATTCACCGTGACCGGGACCGCCGAATCCGAAGCCAGCGCTCCATCCCACGCTTTCACAGAGAACGCATTAACATTGGATCCATTAACGTTGGAAGCAGGAGTCCAGACCAGACTTTCTCCAGAGCTGAGCAAGGTTCCCACGGAAACGTTAGTGCCATTCTTCTTCAAGGTGCCGGTAGAGCTTTCGATACGGAATGATATTGTATTCCCTTCGACATCGACTTCGTCTGCCGCCGCCGTAAGATCGGTATAATTGATTGTAAACGCGGTGTCTTCCGTGGCGTTCGTGAGCGTCGAAATCGAAGTCAAAGTCGGTGCATCATTGACGGCCGTGACATCGACATAAACCTGGACCGCATTGCTGGAAACCGCAGCGCTATCCGTCACTTTGACGGTGAACGCTGCGATATTCGTGCCATTAACATTTGTCGCCGGCGTCCAAACAACACTGTCCGGAGGCCAAAATGTGGTCACTCCCGGCGTCACAGGCGCGCCATTCAACGTCAGCGTGCCGCTTGTCACCTGTTCCACTCGGAATCCGCGGTAACCCGACTCGGCGTCCGCATCATCGGCCGCATTATCAAGATTTGTTTCAGCAATCGTAAAGGGTGTGTCTTCAAAGGCACCGTTGAGCGTAGCGATGGTTGAAATCGTCGGCAGGTCATTGACGGAAATGAACGTGATGGTCTTGGAGGCAGAAACGGAAGCACCATCGCCGTCAGCGACAGTAAAGGTCACCGTTTTATCTCCCGGAAATGGATTGTTCTGCGAATTCGTGAAAGCAATTCTGGATATAAGCCGTTGGGCGGCCATCGACGTCGCGCCGGCGGACGTGAAAGTGATGGTCATCAGATTCGTACTAAGAGCGGCGCCGTTGTAATATCCAATGGTCGTTCCGCCGTAAGTGATGTTCGTGCTCGAAACGCCAATCTGATTCGCATTCGTCCCTTCCGAAGAAATAATTAATCGATCAGCGCCATCAATATTTGTTGAAGTCAACTGAACCTTGAGAAAACCACCGTTGAAGTCCGTGCTGTCCACATCGGTAATGCTGGTGTTTGTGCTGATAATCACCGGCGTATCATTTTCTGTATAAGTAACCGAACTGCTGTCGAGTGTCAGGACTGGCGCATCATTGGAAGCCGTGACCGTCACTTTTACCTGGGCTGTGTTTACTGAATTGGTAGTGCCGTCCCATGCCTTTATCGTAAACGCGTTGACTGTGCCGTTTGTATTAGCCGAAGGAGTCCAGATCCAACTGCCGCCTGAGCTGAGCAAGGTTGAATTCGTGGTTACCGGAGTGCCATTCGTAAGGGTAAGCGTGCCGTTAGTCACCGCTTCGACGCGAAACGATATCGCGCTGTTTTCCACGTCGGCTTCATCCGCCGCTACTGCCAGCGTCGAATACGTGATCGTAAACGCCGTATCCTCCGTGGCCGGTCCTAACGTCGTCACATTTGTAATCGTGGGGGGGTCGTTGACTGCGGTAACACTCACGGTCACCGCAACGGCTGCACTGGAATTCGCAGTGCCATCCCACGCTTTAACGCTGAAGGCATTCACAGTTCCGTTCGTATTCGCCGACGGGGTCCATATCCAGCTGCCACCAGAGCCAAGCAAGGTTGAATTTGTGGTCACTGGAGTGCCGTTGGTGAGGGTGAGTGTTCCATTGTTCACCGAGTCGACTCGGAATGAAATCGAACTTCCCTCAACGTCTGCCTCGTTTGCTGCAGCAGCAAGAGCGGTGTAACTGATTGTAAACGGAGTATCCTCAGTTGCGCTGGCCAGGGTGCTAATGGTTGTCAACGTCGGCGCATCATTAACTGCCGTGAGAAGAACGTAGACCGGAACATTTCCATTCGTTGATGAGGTCGCGCCATCAGAAGCGGTGACATAAAACGCTATATTCGTCCCCGTAGCGTTCGCAACAGGAGTCCAGACGAGACTTTCTCCCGAACTTAATGTCGTCGTTCCAGCAACAACATTGGTTCCGTTTTTCTTCAGCACGCTGTTTGTTGTCACGGACTGAATTTTAAATGTGCCAGTACCGTTTTCCTGATCGTAGTAATCCGAGGCACTCATCAAGCTGGAGTAACTGATCGTAAAGTCCGTGTCTTCAGTGCCGCCCGTTAGTGTGAAAATCTGCGAAAGAATCGGCGCATCGTTTACCGCAGCCACTGTAATGTTCTTGCTCGCACTACCCGTATTGCCCGTGTTGTCCGTCACAAAGAACTGAACTGTCCTGGTTGATGTCGACGGATTTTCAGAAGTATTCGTATAAGCAACTCGAGTGATCAGCTGCTGCACTGCCGCTATCGTGGCGTAGGCATTGGTGAAATTAACGATCAGGGAGGATCCATTCGTACCGCCAGTGTAGTAACCAAAATTTGTGCCTCCATAAGAAATCACACTTCCCGAAACGCCGATTTGTCCGACTCCGGTTCCTTGATTTAGCAAGGTTAATTTATCTTCCGAGGCGCCGTTTGCGGCAAACTGAACTGTGAGATTCCCTGTATTGAAATTCGTGCTGTCCGTATCGGTAATTGTTGCTGTGCTGCTGATGCTCGTTGCGCCCTGGTTCTCGGTGTAGGCCATGTTCGTTGCATTGATCGAAAGGACGGGAGCCGCCGGGACCGTCAACGTTAAGTACAGCGTCCAACCATTCGTCATTACGGATGTATCCGTAAATATCAGTGCAGAGTAAAGCGACCAGGTTCCGGAAAGTGTTCCCGCGAGATCTGATAAATTCGTGGTGTAGGGAGCAGAAGGCGCGCCGTTCCCAAAGCTGGTAGTAAGCCTTGCGCTGTACCAACAAGAGGGATGATAAGTCCCGTTCGTTATCGTGAAGGATGCAACATAATCCGGGAGTATATTGGTCGACGTGTCGTCAAAGGTCAGCGTCAAGTTCGTGAATGCGTAAGCGCTTGAACCACCATTTCGCGCCCAGATAACAACCCCCTTGTTATTGGGAGCTGAAACCATGAATTCATGCATATGAGGATTTGCAGCAGTGAAATTATTCAGGGACATCTTCACCGAACTGGCCGTCTGGGTCATTCCCGAAATAATGATACTCGCGGGATTGGGACTCTCGTGGGAGCCACTGACGTACTG
The DNA here is from genome assembly GCA_966095605.1 of uncultured bacterium. GTDB lineage: Bacteria > Verrucomicrobiota > Verrucomicrobiia > Limisphaerales > JACDHS01 > CBHWET01. The sequence goes on from CBHTTJ010000055.1 coordinate 14,931, forward strand.
AATCGTGGAATTATTGGAAATCACCATCGCCGTCGCGGAGACCACCGACCAGTACAGCGTGTAAGAGCCACTGTTGCTGTTCGTCCCATCGACCGCGATGTGATAGCTCGTTCCCGCCGTAACGGTGAAGTTATTTGAAGACCGCAGCGCGCTGAAATCTTTTGTTACGTTTGTCAACGCGCTCACGCTGTTCCCCGTGAACATTTCGACGCCAAAACTTCCTGGAACCGACAAGGCCACTTTGCCAGTCAACGGAGAGACCCAGCTGTACCAGGCAGTTTTTCCTGAAGCGTTGCTGCCAATGCTTGCTTCTCCTGTGTCCTTGGAATAACCGCTGTTGTTCCCAGTAATATCGCCTGTCGCGTAAAAATAAAGATTTGAGCCGGTCGAGTAGGGGACAGCCACAGTTACAGGAAGACTGAAAGGACTACTGAACGTATCGTTCGAATTGGTGTAGCCAATCGTGAAGGTGCCCGAACCAGAGATGCGCTTCACCACGACAAATGCGCTAAGATTTGTGTAAGGCGTGAACGAAATAAATTCGTCGGTATTCGTTGTTGTTGAAGTGCTGTACGCGAGAATTTGTGGTTTTCCATACGTACCAGGTGAGGCGTCGTAAAGATAAAGATCGTAGTCGCCATTGGATGGAACAGCCAGGGAAAGGCTAACCGTTTTCCCCGTCTCCAACGAGATCTTTCGCGCCCAGGCACGACGATCACTGGTCGTCGCACCCATGGAACTGCTTAATTGCGTCGCATTGGTAAATGTTATCATCGCAGCTTCAATCGCAGCATCCGGATTCATAATTCCGTACCCTTCATATTGATCTTTCCCCTGCGGATAGTTGCTTGTTCCCGAGGCGATTCGGTCCAGGGTCGGACTACGGGTGGAACTCTCACGACTGGTGTTACTCTCGGTCGCCGTCGCGCAGAGCAACATTTTCACATACAGGGGATCCGTATCGGAGTTGAAGTCCCACGAATGCCCGTTCTGCTCCAGAGCATCAATGACCAGGGCTGCTGATCCGGCGACAAACGGGGTCGCCATCGACGTTCCGACGTCGGGGGTATAATCGTTCGACTTCGCGTCCGACAGATCACCGTCCCTGGTGTTGCTGTCTGTGGCAAAAATCGCACCGCGATAAAGCGATCCGCCCGGCGCGATGAGATCGGGTTTATAATCTTCTTCCTGGCCAGACGTCGAACCGGGGCTCGTGAAGCCAACACTGGTGTAGGCGGTCAATTCGTTGTTGGGATTCATAGCCCCAACTGTGATTGCGTACGCAGCCCGTGCGGGATCATCGATTTCCCTGTCTGTGGAGAGAGAATTCTCTCCATCGTTGCCCGCGGCGATTACCATAATAATCCCGTTCGCCACGGCCGTATTCACCGCTTGTCGCATGGTTGTGTCCAGCCCAGGTGTCCCAATCACGCCAAGGCTCATATTTATCACCTTGATTTTATTTGCACTTCGCGCGGTCACCATGTCGTCCAAGGCATCATCGACATAAATCGAATCGATCGAACTGCCGGTGCTGCTGGAAACTTTTGCCGCCGCCCAATTACATCCCGGTGCAACCCCACGGAACTTGTTAAAGCCGTCCCCAACTGCGGGATAGCTGGAAATATAATTCGTGATCGCGTAATCCGTCACACCATTTGCCCCGGGCGTCTGAAGGATAGGTGCATAAATGCGGCTTGATGACGGAGTAAAAGTCCAACTCGTCGAAAGAGGCGATGTTCCAATAGTGTCGATCGTGATGGCTGACACTGATGAGGATGGAGAGGCTCCTGCGCTCCGATAAGCCTCATTGAACGTCCCGCTTCCTCCTCCTGACCAGGTGGCTCCGGCCTTCCACGTCACACTGCTCGTCGGTAAGGCAAACGGGAGAAAGTAAAAACTGTTAGATGCTTTACCGCTCAAATCACTCCAAAGTGTAAAGCTGAATTGCCCGGCACTGTTCCCGGCCGCGGCGCCGGTTCCAAGGGCAATCCCGGCCACGTGAGTTCCGTGTCCATAATAATCCAAGGCCGTCGTATTCGTGGTGGAGGAGTAATCGTACCAGTAGACCTTGCGGCCAGCCAAATCCGTGTGCGACACATCCACCCCGGTATCGATGATGCCGATGGTTATATTCGTAGACCCGTCGTAACCGCTTGAACTTCCTCCAAAAGTGTTCGCCCAGATCGGACGCACACGACCGGTTTGGGTCGCATTGATCATATGCAGCTTGTAAGGCTTTTGTTCCTCTACCAGCAGGAACGTTTCGCCCAGAACCTGTGGCAGGCGACCGACTCTGTGCAAAGGAAGCGTCCCGTTCCATCCGTAGGAAATTGTTTTATAAATATGACCAATTTCTCCCCCTTCATTTTCGAACGCATCGATTTGTTCCTGGGTAATCTGATCTTTGAACACGAGGTTCACCGCGACCTTCTTTTCCTTTTCCCCTCGCGATTTCGCCGCTTTGGATTTTTCCAAAAGAGAGTCTTCAATATGGTCTCCGTCTTTGTCGTGTGGGTAGAATTTTGCAATGCGGGGATGGACTTTTGGACGAGCGGGCGGGGTATGTTTTTCGGCCAAAAGTGAGGCAGCGAAACCCAATGTGGCAACAGCGGTTACGCTCCAAATCAATCGCGTCCGGACGGTTTTCATGCGGGTAAAAAATACGGGAATCAACCTTAACAATGGATTAAGGGAGTTGCACAGCCGATTTTTAGGAGAATCACGGACCTGAAGTTTCCGAGGATATAAAACGTGGAAAATGCAATGGTTGAACCCGGATGCATTTGCCGCTTCGTCACCGTCTCACTAATCCATTCCAAAGAAAAACAGCGGGAAATCGGCTGAATTTGCCTCAATCATTGATTTACAGTGCGAGCGATGGAGATTTCTTTGAAATTTCCTACGGGCAGCTTCGGATTAGGGATTGTTCGTTCCGAACGACAAGAACGTAAGGCCGTCTCCCTCTCATTTTTCGTAGAACTTCAAAAACAAAACGCGGACCAGGCTGATGGAACCCGGTCCGCGATGAGACGTTGCTTGAGAAATTATCGCGAGTGGGTCGCCGATGTGACAACATTTGCTCCCGATATATACGTCATGTTCGCGCCAGAAATATCCGTAACGCTAAATGTAACCATTCCATGTGAGATGGACGCGGTCGACGTGATGGTCGCACTTCCAGCTGAACCGGTTACACCTGTCCTTCCAGACTCCACGATCCCGCCGGTAAAGTCGCCCGTTACGGTCGCATTGTTAACGTCCACTCCTGCCGAATCTTTTACATTTACCACCGCGCGGGACCGATATCGTGTGCCCGAAGCGAAAACCCAGCTCATCGTGATGCTATTCACGTGAACCGCTTTGTAGGTCGTCGCCGAGGCTTGTGCGGTATTGGCGGATGAACCCGTTCCGTTCTTCGCACGCACCTTGTAGAAATAAGTGGTATTAGCCGAAAGCCCGGTATTCGCAAAAGTCGTGGCATTCGCCGCAGTCGTCGCAATATCCGTGAAAGTACCGCCGGAAGTAAGGCTGCGCGAGATAACAAATCCTGTCTCGTTCGTGGAATTGTCGGTCCAATTCAGGTTGATGCGGGAAGAACTTACCGCAGTCGCGGTCAATCCACTGGGCGCCGTTGGAATTGGCGCTTGCGCGAACTTGATCGCGTCCGCCATGACAACCTGGGTTGATTCAGGAAAGTTATCACTGATTTTTACGTTGCCCGAAATTCCCGCCGCGAAATCGTAGGTGCCGACATAATTCCACTTTCCACCATTGATTTCCTGGTTAACTCCTATCGTGGTCGTGCCAGCGCTGTGCGTAATCACGTGTGCGGCATTGGTGGTGCGGTTGCCCCCTTGTGGATGCCATTCGAAAACATCGTAGGCCGCCGCGCTCGGCAGATTCGGCGTAAACTTCAAATAGTTCGCGCCTGTTCCCTGGGTAATAAAGCGATAGTCCGCACCGTATTTGTCCGTCGATTGCGTACCGATCGACCATACGCCGACAACCGTCGCTGCTGTGTTGTCGATGAGCAAATTACTTTCTGGTGTGGTGGCAGAAGCTTCGTTGGAGTTCGCCGATTGGCCAGCGCTGTTAGAGGAACGGACGACATAATAATAAGTCGTGCTCGGCGTGAGCCCAGTGTTGCTGAAGCTCGTGGTATTCGCGGGCAACGTGTTGATCGTGCTATAAGGCCCGCCGGAAGTGAGGCTGCGCAAGATAATGAAACCATCTTCGTTATTGGAGTTATCGATCCAGCTTAAATCAATCTGTGTCGACGAAACTGCGGTGGCAGCCAGTCCGCTCGGAGGAGCTGGAGGAGTTGGTGGCGGTGGCGCCCCCGCATAAACGAATTTCAAACCGTCAGCAATCACCACCTGCGCGCTATCTGCGTGAGTATCCAACAACCTAACAAATCCACCTGTGCCGAGCGCCAAGTTGAACGTGCCGAGCAAAACCCATTGAGCGTCATTGTTCTGCTGGTTCACATTCACCGTGGTGGTGCCGCCATTATAGGTAATTTGGAACGGTGCCCCCACGCTGCGATTTGCGCCGACGGTGTGCCATTCGTAAATCTTGTAATTACCCGCGAGAAGAATATTGGGGGTATATTGGATATAAGCAGCACCAGTTCCACCACCTTTGTAACGATAATCAGTGCCGAACTTGTTTGTCGCGATCGTACTGGTGCTCCAGCTTCCCACAACCATCGCGCTGCGATTGTCGAAAACGATATTGTTAATGACCCCCGGCATGTCGCCGATCGTGCTCGATTTGATATTTGTCCATTGAACGGCGCCATGCAGGTCGGCGCGCCAGAAGTTCACGCCTTTGTAGCCACCCATTGTGACGGTGTTGGGATCGCAAGAAAGGTAATCAACGAACTCGGTGACATCTTTATCAGGAATGGTCGCGGCATCCGGTGGCGCGAGCGGGCCATACACCTGACCAACGGGAGCCAGCGGCTTGATCGCGTTCGTCCAGACACCTGTGAGTGAATTGTGGAAGTTCCGCCATTCTGTGTCGGTCCAATCAATCGCCGCACTGGGCGTCATGTCGAAACTGAAATGGTAAATCTGCGGCATGACGGTGTCGCAGTAGTAACCGAATTCCCTATACGGAAATGAGGAATGGAAGCTGATGATGGGCATGGGCGCATGAGCGAGGAATTTTGTGGGCCAGAGATTTTTGATTCCCTGACAAAGCTGGATTGCCAAAGCGGGACCATTGGTTCCGATCCATGGGCGGCTGCTTTCCCATTCGGCTTCAGCATCGAGAACGTAACCGTCAGCGCCGAGGTTGAAACAATAGGTTGCGTTGTTAATTTCCCCGGGCACATCGCTACCATAAGAACGCGTGTAGCCAAATATTTTCAGTCCCGCGAGATGAGCCTGCGCGACGAGGTTACTGGTGAACTGAGGCGTCGAGCCACTGCCGGTAAAGTTGGTAGAGCCAGTGCCCGACTTCACAATGATGTAGTTGATCCCCTGGCTTTTTTCATAAGCCATGAAACTCGGAATATTTGTGACACCGGGGACATTACCACCGAGTTTATTCGTCGCATCCGAGACGAAATAAATCCAATCGCCTTTGCCGAGATTCGCCGAGTCGACACCGCCGTCAAAGAGGGTGGCGAAGCTGCTGGAAGCGAGAAAGATGATGGATGCGGTTTTAATTTTCCGAAGCCAACGGTGCATAGTGCGTACGTTCATAAGGTTTGTGTTTGGCAAAGGACAGTGGGAACCGTCGATGGGTTTACGCGTTACCATCGGGGTTGTCAATCGCCGGAGCTGTCATAGGTTCACCCGACGACGGGAGAAGGAAGAGAACTGCTTGCCAGAAATCGCGCTCCAGCTTACGAGAGATGAATGCAAATTCCCTTGGTGATGACAATTATCGGTCCCGACCGCCCCGGTTTGGTTGAACTTCTGGCAAGTCTGGTTGCGGACCATGGCGGCAATTGGCTTGAAAGCCGCATGTCACATCTGGCCGGGCATTTTGCGGGGATTCTGCGCATCCACGTTCCGGCGGAAAAACAACAAGCGCTGGTCGCAGCATTGAAGAACATTGATCCACGCCAATTGACCGTGGTCGTTCACACAGGTGAAGCCAAAACCGAAAAACCGTCCGAGACCCTTGCTCAACTGGAAATCGTGGGACACGACCGACCAGGCATCGTGAAACAAATTTCCCAGGCCTTATCTCAATACGGGGTCAACGTGGAAGAACTCCATACCGAATGCGCCAGCGCTCCGATGTCGGGGGAAATGCTTTTTAAGGCGAAGGCGCGGTTGCACATTCCAGGCTCCTGCAAAACTGCCGAACTCCGGACGCGTTTGGAAAAAATCGCGCAGGATCTCATGGTCGATTCTTCATTTCAGCCGCTTTCGAAGAATTGAACGGAAGACGCCAGCGCGGAATTATCTCTATCCAGCTGCCGCTCCAACTGCGTCGGTCAGGTTCTTAAAACCATGCTCTCGCAACCGTTGGTGAAGGCCGCGCACAATGTCCCGCGCAATCCCGGGCCCCTCATAAACGAGGCCGGTATAAATCTGAATCAATGACGCGCCCGCCAGGATTTTCGCGAAAGCATCGTCCGAATTGAAAATTCCGCCGACACCGATAATTGGCACTTTCCCTTGGGTTTGTCCGTATATGTGGCGGATGATCTGAGTGCTGAGATAACGCACTGGACGTCCACTCAGACCACCAGTTTCTGCATACACCTTTTGTAAAAGCGCATCATTCGACACGGGCCGAGTGATCGTGGTATTGGTCGCGACGATTCCGGCGATGTGTCGTGGCGCCACCAGTTGAAGAATTTCATCGATTGCCTCCAGAGCAAGATCCGGGGCGACTTTGACAAGGATGGGTTTGGCGCCTTTGTTCACTTGTTGCAACGCCGCAAAGATTTCGTCCAAAGCCGCTTTGTCCTGCAATTGCCGGAGGTTCGGTGTGTTCGGGGAACTAACGTTGACGACAAAGAAGTCGGCGTAGTCGCGCAAAACACGAAAGGAGTTTGCATAATCTTCTGCTGCTTTTTCCAGTGGAGTAATTTTGGATTTCCCTAAATTGATTCCAATCGGGTGTGCGGGCCAAAGATTTTTCTTTTTCCAGTCAGCGAGCCTTAACGCCATCGCCTCCGCACCTCCATTGTTGAAACCCATTCGGTTCACAATGCCTTCGTCGAGAATCGCGCGGAAGATTCTCGGTTTTGGATTCCCCGGTTGAGCGTGCCACGTCACTCCTCCCAATTCCGTAAATCCAAATCCGATGGCTTTCCAAATTGGCACGGCAACAGCGTTCTTGTCCATCCCGGCCGCCAGGCCAACAGGGTTGGGGAACTTTAATCCCATCAAATGAATGGGCAGGTCGGGCGTGGAAAAAACCCTTTCCACCATCGCTGAAACATTTGGGTGTTTGCTCGCCCGATTCAGGTTGCGCAACGTGAAATTATGGATTCGTTCGGAATCCTGTGTGAAAAGAAATGGACGGACGAAATGGCGATAACACCAACTCATGTCGGCGCAGGAACATAAAGAAAACCCTGCGATTGAAAAGGTTTAGTGTGACTTTAGTTTAGATCCCGCTCACGCACGGCGTTTTCCACCATTTGCTTGAAGATGGGCAGATAACTTTGTGCTTCATTTCGAGGCCCCTGAATTCGGGCGTAAATGAATTCTTTACCGGAGGGAGAAGGAATTGCCGCGCCGACCCAAAGCTGGTCAGGACGAGGTTTGTTTTCCCTGAATTTGTAGGTCCCCGTGATTCTGAGATAAATGATCTTTTGTTTGCCAATTTTTGTTTCGTCTTCGTGCACATCGGCTGCACTGGCCTGCGGAAACGTGTGCAACAACGCCGCTTTCTCCGTCGAAACAGCCTTCTTCATGATGTAGAATCGAACATCGGTTTGGGTGGCTCGACCCTGCGAGTCCTGAATGACGAATCGACTGACGGCACTGGAGGTCGTGGGCGGTTCCTGCCAGGTCCAGTTTTTAGGACGCGTGAAGGTCAGATTTCCAATAAGGACATTATCTGGCTCAGCAAAAACGTTGGAAAGCGACAAAATGCTGGCAAGAAGGACAACGGCAAAAACTGTGAACCTGCATTTCATAAGACAGCTCGAGAGCCGCCTCGGAAATACTACACCGTCGCCATAGTTCTTCCAGCACGAAAATACTGAAGGAGAAGACGATAGAATTAATTGGCAGCCAGTTCCGCTTCGCGTTCAGTGACTGCGTCTTCCACCATTTTCTTAAAGGTTGCCAGCTGACCTTGAACTTCCGAACGGGGACCTTGAATACGTGCATAGACATATTCTTTCCCCTTAGGAATTACAGCTCCCACCCAGAGCTGATCTGGCTTAGGATGATGATCGCGAAAGACATAGGTGCCTTCTATTTCCAAATAGACGACTTTGCGACGGCCAATCTTAAGCTCCTGTTCGTGCAAGTCTTCCGCTTTTGCTTCCGGAAACTGTGTTTGTAGCGCCTTCCGTTCATTGGAATAATCCTTTTTCACAACGTAAAACCGGACATCAACGCTCGTTCCGCCGGCTTCAGGAACAACGAAACGGGTTACCGCGGGAGAACTTTCGGTTGGCTCGGCCCATAGCCATTTTTCAGGACGTGTAAACGTCAAATCTTCAACCATCACGTTGAGGGGTTCAGCGCTCAGTCGAACGCAAAGTAAAAGAAGGAATAAAAACAATCCGAGGACTGGTTGTTTGGTTTTCATAGAAGGGGATTTGGTTGACCTTAGTGAGGTATAGTGGTTTCCCCTAAATAACGCCAGCAGAAATTTTGGCTATTTGTTCCCGAGCTCGTTTTCTCTTTCCCGCACGGCGTCCTCGATCATCTTCTTAAACTGCGGGACGGCTTCTGAAACAAGGGCTGTTGAACCTGCCACGCGGATGTGCATAATTTATTTTGGTATGGAATTACCGCCCCGACGAACGTGGTATTCTCTTTTGGATGTTCGCCTAAAAGAGTGAGTTTCCCGTGGAAACTGATGTAAGTAATCGTTCGCTCACCAATCTTCTTCTCCTGCACCAGGAAACTATGAGCATCGGCTGGATCGACGTAGGTCTTCCATTGCGCTTTTGCCTGGGCAGGGGTTTTACCGGGCGCGTAAAACCGAACGTCTACCATTGGCTTCTCGTGAATGACCAGGCGACTTGTCGCCGGAGATTCCGGCGGCGGAGGTGCCCACTGCCACGCCTCTGGCCGGACAAAGCTGAGGTCTCCCACCAGAATATTTGCTGGATCGGCGCGCAGACTGGAAAAAAAAGCCGCCAATAAAAGACAAAACAAAAGACGGCAATATTTCATGGCGCTTCGGTCCTTTTTAAAGAGGATTTTCCCGAAGGTCAACTTGTGGGTAGCAACCTATCGCGGAGGATCACCAAGAACTAGCGATTGGGAGCTGTTGTGCCTGTCGTATTTCCCCCGCGGTCGCGACGACTTCGGTCTCCACCGCCTCCACGGAACGGATCCTCGACCTTCCCGCCGCTCAGGAGCGTTTGCAGGTTCTGTTGGGTTCGATCCGCCGCGCGGATAATCTGTTCTTCTGTGGTGCCCTGTTTAATCGCCTCAACAATCATCATTCGTTTCTTGATGATTTCAGGGTCCGTTGGGCTATCCGTGCCGCGACCACCAGCAAGACGCATCAGCGCATAGGCGCGCATACGAGCGTCGAATTCCGGATTGGAAACAATATCATTTAAAAGATTATTCGCCTGATCGTTACTGCCCACGTAATCGAGAATGCGACCGGCAATCGAAGCTTTGTCCCATTCATTAGTCATGGCTTTGCTTTTGAAAGCATCTAGCAAGGCGGGAATCGCCTGCTCGCCCTGGGTCTTGGTCAGATAATCACGGGCGTTACGATTCAATTTGCCATCCGGAGTGATTAATTGTTTGCCAGCATCGGCTAGAAAAGAAGTGTCCTTGTACATTTCCAGAATCGCATAGAGATAATTTTCGGCCTGATCATCAAGTCGATTCGGATTGTCGATTGGCAATGGATTGCGGAGCAGTTCTTTTGCGGCGGCAATCGCGGCTTCGCGATACTTTCCGGGGGCCATCGCTTCCAACATCCTCACAACACAGGCAATTTCCACCGCGCGACCGGACGTGCCCAACACATCCGCCAGGGCTTCTTCCGCCGCAGGAGTGCCGATTTCTTCCAACACTTCAAAAAGACCGATGCGCAATGACGGAGGAAGAGTGAATTCAGTTGGAGGCGAAGAACGCGACCAGCGCCAACGACTCCGATCACCGCCGCGATCTCCTTCATCCTGGGATTTTTCGGAGTAATCGAGATCTTCATTGCGGGCGAGGAAATCACGAATGGCCGGAACTGCTTCGTCTTTCAAAAGGGCCAAATCCTCCAACTCATGAACAATTTTTCGGATAATCGCGATTCGTCCGCTACCGCTAGGTTTTAATGTGAGAAGATTTTGGAGGATTTCTTCAGCGGTACGGCTTGCGGCGGGCATGTTCACCTGCTTTTCAACCGTTCGGACTTTTCCGGGGATGCGTTTGCCGTGCAATTCTGCTTCCAGCTGTTCTTTCTCAGCTCTCCATGCGGCTTCAAGTGTTGCTTTTTGCTGATTGAGCGCGGCTTCTTTCTGGGCGGAAACAATGGCAAAGGCGACACCAAAGCCAACGGTCAGGGCGATCAAGGCAGCAATAAACGTCTTCATAACCTTCTTATTACGGGGCGACCCGCGGAAATGTTTCTAAAATTGTGATGTTGCATCATAACTGAAGCCATCGGCGAACGCCAATGGCATTTCCGGTACGCGCAAACACGGGCGAACGTTGATAATCGTCAGAAACCCTCGAGGTGGTAATCGTGCAATTTGCGATGCAACGTTCTTCGACTGATACCCAGCTTCTTGGCCGCTTCGGCTCGAATACCATTCGATTCCTTCAAGGCGCGGATGACTGCTTGCTTCTCCGCTTCGTCGAGGGACAAGGCATTGCGAGGTCTGGCTGAGCTGAGACCGTCAGCGGTTCCGGTCGCTGCATTGCGAACCGTCGCCGGGAGATCGCGAAACGAAATTTTGTCCCCGCGACACAACACCACCGCGTGTTCGATGGCGGTGCGCAATTCCCGCACGTTGCCGGGCCAGGTGTGATTCACAAGCGCATCCATCGCTTCCGGCGAAATCTCCGTGACGGGCTTGTTGTTTTCCTTCGCGAATTCACGGAGAAAACTTTGCGCGAGCAGAGGAACATCCGTCATTCGATCCCGCAGAGGTGGCATCAGCAGCTCGACGACTTTGAGACGAAAATAAAGATCTTCGCGAAAGGTTCCCGCCTTCACCATTTCTTCCAGGTTCTTGTTGGTGGCGGCGATGACCCTCACATCCGCAGTCAACGTCTTGTTCGAACCAACGCGTTCGAAGGTGCGTTCACTCAGAAACCGCAGCAATTTCACCTGGATCGTCGCGTCGATTTCACCAATTTCATCCAGGAATAACGTTCCCCCCTGCGCTTGCTCGAACCGGCCGATGCGTCGTTCATGCGCTCCTGTGAAAGCGCCGCGCTCGTGTCCGAACAGTTCGCTTTCGAGCAATGTGGGGGCGAGGGCCGCGCAATGCACCGTCACCAAAGGCTGCTTCGCTCGCGGGCTTAACTGATGAATGGCTTTGGCAATGAGTTCCTTGCCGGTGCCGCTTTCGCCGAGAATCAAAACAGTGGCGCGGGTCGGCGCGACCTGTTGCGCGATTTCGAAAATCTCTTTCATCGCCGCGGACTCCCCGACGATATTTTCCATGCCGAACTTGGTTTCGAGCTGCTGACGCAGATTGACATTTTCGACCTCAAGTTTTTGGGAGCGGAGCGCGCGAGCGATTCGCATTTCCAGCTCATCAATCTGCAATCGTCCTTTGGCGATGTAGTCGTCGGCACCTTTTTTCATCGCTTCGACCGCCACTTCTTCCGAGCCGTAGGCCGTCATGAGGATGCAGATCGGCGGCTTCGGCAGCGACTTGGCGCGCGCGATAAGCTTCATGCCGTCTTCGTTGGGTAAACGAAAGTCAGTGAGCATCACATCGAAATGCTCCGCCTCCAGAAGGTTCATCGCAGCCTGGGCGTCTTCGGCGATATAAACGTCATACTGATCTTCGAGCGCCGCGCGCAAACCTTCGCGGGTCGGCTTTTCATCATCAACAATGAGCAACGTGGACTTCATGTTTCTAAATTTGGGTTGGCGTTAGCTTCTTTCTCCCAATAAACGCGGCCCTCGTTCGTGCAGCGGCAGGCAGATGCGGAACATGGTTCCCTGCCCGACCCGGCTTTCCAATTCGATGCGCCCACCGTGATCGCGCACAATTCTTTGCACAATCATGAGGCCGAGGCCGCTGCCTTTTTTCTTTGTCGTATAAAACGGTTCAAAGATGTGGTTGATCTTTTCCTGCGGAATGCCGCCGCCTGTATCGATCACGCTGAACCAGATGCCTTCTGGCCCTTCGCCGCTTTCCAGTGTCAACGTCCCGCCTTTCGTCATGGCCTGCATCGCGTTCTTGATCAAATTGACGAGCACCTGCTTCATCTGGGCGGGATCGATCGGAAGCGTGGGGAGCCGACGTGACAGCTTGACGTTCACAATTAAACCGCGATTTTCCAGTTCAGGCCGAAGCAACGTCAGCGTTTCCTGAATGACATCGTTTAGCTGGGTCGCTTTCAATTGCGGCGGGCTCGGACGAATCGCCTGCAGATATTGCGTGATGATGTAATCCAGGCGCGTGATCTCCCCGCGAGCGACATCGAGATAATTCTCGAGTTTATGCGCGATGTCGTTCAGGTCATTCTTCGCAGATAAATTTTCCAGCCGGTTCTTCTTGAAAGGGGAAATACCCGTCGGCAACTCCGATGCCGCGGTGCGCAATTTTTTCAATTCCCTCCCCATGAGCTGCAGGTGAATGTGCAAGGCGTTGAGTGGATTGCCGATTTCATGCGCCACACTCGCTGCCAACAACGTGAGGGAGTGGATACGTTCGCTTTCGATCGCATCGAACGTTTGTTTTCGAGCTTCCGTCGCGTCGTGAAGAATCAAAGCGACACCAGAACTGCCGGTTTTATCGCTTTCGAGTGGCGCGGCATACAAACGGAGATAACGCGGCCGTGGGAAATGAATTTCGAACTCGTGACGAATGACGCGTTCTCCTTTGCCGTCGGCTTTGAGAAGTTTCCGCCAGTCGAGTTCGGGAAGATATTTCTCGATCGATTCGCCTTCTTCGGCGTCGGTTTGCAGACCGAGCAATGCGGAAACCGCGTCGTTGAAATAAATGATTCGGCCTTTCTCGTCGATGACGAGCACGCCGTCTTCGATGGCATTAAAAAGGGTCTCAAGGAAGCTGCGTTCGCGGGCCAGCCGCTGGACCACCGTCTGCAAACCTTCGGCATCCAGCCGACCAATCCGCCCCAGCACCTTGTCGAGGAAACTGGATTTAGGTCTCGGCATAACTTTCAGAACAGACGTGCGACAAAATGGCACACATTGCCTTTTGTGTAAAGTGCGCCAAAATGACACTTACCCGTTTTGGGGCTCTTCCGAAGTTAACCCATTTCCGAATGGGATTTTCAGCGCGTAAATTAGTCGCTTTCGCTGTTTGAGACGCGGTTTCCACGTTGAAAAGCGGCTGCTTTCTCGGTTTGGGACGGAATTTTCACGCTGAAAAGAGGTCACTTTCGATTTTGGACAAAATTTTCAGCGTAAAAAGGAGGCACTTTCGATTTTGGACCAAAATTTCAGAGTGAAAGGAAGGTTGATTTCGATT
>CBHTTJ010000056.1:0-28466 GCA_966095605.1 uncultured bacterium
TGTTTTTTTAGAGCAAAAATCTTCATCTGTACAGTCGAGAGTCTTTTTTTAGAGCCAAAATGAGTGTCTTTCTAGATTTTCGGACGTTTTTGGAGCTAAATTCGTCGACTGGATAGAGGAGAACGGGGTTTTCACCCTGAATTAAAGTGATTTTTGATGATAGAGGTCTGATTGCAGGATAAAGGGCAAGATCCGAAAGCGCAGTTTTTTTCTCTTCTTCCGGCCCTGAAAAGTCAAAAAACCGTAAAAAAATGAGAGTTTTTTTCACTTTTTTTTGCGACTTTCGTAAATGGCTATAAATACGTGGCTTGCGGAAAAATCCACTGAAGGCCTCGTGACAATGGTTGCCGAACCCCCCTGTTAGAGTCTTCCACGTTCGATTGATTCGGATTCGTTACCGGACAATGGCCCGTGTTGAACCGAGGTGTTCTCGGTTGCACGTCAAAAGATCGATTCTTCGCATATATATAAGTCGGAGAAGTCTGGCCACCCGGAAGCTGACGCCACATTGGTCGAACGAACAGAAAGAAAAGAAAACATATGAAACAAGAAATAGCATACACAATGGCAGGCATTTCCAATGACGCGTTTGAAGCTTCGAAAGGCCTGGATCAAATGGAAGAAGAACTGGACGTAAAGTACTGCACGTCGACCGTGCTGAATGCCGCGCGTGCGCTGGCGTTCGCTGCGGCGATGGTGTTCAACAACGCGAAATTGTTGTTGCGCACCAAACGTGACGCCTTTGCCGAGGCGTGTGACGCAGCGCGTTCCTTTGCCACGCTGTTCCGCGAAATTCTGAAGCCGATCTTCGGCGCGGGGTTTAACGAGAACTGGCTGGCGCTGGGATTCGTCGATTCGCTGGCGATTGCCACGAAATTCGAGGACTTGCGTCCATTGTTGCAGGCAATGGTGGCATATCTGACAGCCAATCCGGCGCGTGAGGTGGCAGTGTTGAACATCACAGCGGCACATGCACAGGTGTTGTTGACGGCGTTGGAGGAGACGGCGGCCGCGGTAAAAACTCAAGAACTGGCGGTGGATCTGGCGAAGATCGATCGGGATGCCAAGTTTGAGACGGTGCGCAAGAAGTTGCTCCAACTCGTGGATGAGTTGTCGCACATTCTGGACCCATTGGATCCGCGTTGGAAGGCCTTTGGCTTCAATATGCCCGGCGCTAAAGAGACGCCGGATGTGCCGGAAAACATTACGGTTGTTCTCGTCGGCCCAACAGCGGCGGCGACGAAGTGGGACGCTTCAGCTCGCGCGGAATATTACCGCGTGTGGATGAAGGTCCATGGTTCCGTCGACGATTATGTCGCGATGGGTTCGCCGGCAGACCTCGACTTCACCCTCGAGAACCTGCCTGCCAATGCAACGCTCGACATCGCGATCTCAGCCGTGAACAACGGTGGTGAGTCAGCGCTGTCGGAGCCAATCACAGTCACCACGCACTAAGCAAAACCTCGGTAGGGACGCGTTCCATCCGCGTCCCTGACTGAGCCAAAGATATCATTAAGACAAATCGTTTTAGACCGCGTACGCGGACAACGACCTTTGAAATAAAAATACATTTGGCTGTATTTGGGACGCGGATGGAACGCGTCCTTACCAAGCCGCTTCGGGAAACCGAGGCGGCTATTTTTTTGAAACACGCGATCGTGCGGGCAGCTCTCGATTATTGAGGACGGATATTTGAATTAGGTCCGAACAGCAGGAACTGACCGCTCTGGTTCGTTCCCGGAAACACACCCGCCGCCACCATTTGTTGTTGCAGGACGACGCCTCTCGCGGTCGTGTTGCTCGGTGATTGAGGGTTTGTTTGGTCGTTCAAAAATGTGATGCGGGCTTCTCCGTCTGTGGGTGACCATGTGACGGTCAATCGATTGGTCGCTCCTCCCGTCCGAGTCACGGCGCTGTTGGTGCTTGAAATCGCTATATCATAAAAGAGAGCAGACGGATAACCGGCACCGCGCGTATTCATGTTCCCTCCGTTGATGGCCAGATTTCCTGTCAACACATTCAAAATGAGTCCGTTTGGTCCAGGATTCGTATACGAACTTCCCATCACCGTGCAGACGTTGGTGAAGCCGTTGGGATAAAATCGATCCGTGCTGATCGTCGGTTTGATCCAGGTCAATTCCCCGGCGGGCGATGCGGAATGATTATTGGCGATAGACAGCCATCCCGTCATCACTCCTGTGCCGTACATCTGGGCAAAAAACGGAATCATTCCGTAGATGTTCATTCCAAGCGAGCCCACCGGCGAGATCGGCGTTCCATCGCCCGCGGTTCCAATGGCCCGGATAGTTCCATTCGCGGAAATATTCATGGTTACCCAGCCGTAGCCTGCCGGTGTTTGAATCGGCCAATCTCCCTGCGGCGGAATCAACATGTTATAAGTTCCCATGTAGTTTGTGGCGGGGTTGGTTTGGCCGAATGATTCCTGCACGGCTTGGAGAGGCACGGGGTCCCACATCACCGCCTGTGTCGTGGGATCGTATGCGCTGACACTTCCTAGAATCTGGCCGCTGCCAAATTGTACTTTCAAATGGACAGACAGGTTGGATCGGCCTTCGCGTTGTCGTCCCACGATGACATCCTGAGTTCCATCTAAATTAAACGTTCCCTGCAATGCGGAAAGGACTCCTTCGTTCCATATTTTGCCGGCGAATTGTAAACGGGAAGTAAGAGTCAGTTCGATAAATCCGGAATTGGTGGCTTGAATCTCGGGATAGCCAGAGCCGTCTGTCGCGAAAAACAAACCGTTGTAGTTACCGGCTGCCGCCACAAAGGGATTTGTCACGAAGTTGGCCGTTAAATTCATATTCGGCTGCATCGTGAAAACCAATCTGGCCGGGCTCGACGTAACACTGCCGGTCCAGTTGGTAAAAATATTCGTCGGGTAGTTATTAGCCGTGGCGAGCACCGTGTAGGAACGTCCCACCCTTAACATCGCGCCATTGGTGGGGACAATTCGGTTGTCGCCCGGTACCGAACGTGGAGTGCCGATGACTGTTCCCCAGCCATTGGTCGTGACCGTCAGCATGGACAACACCTTGTAGAAGAACGTTCTCGTGTTGGTCGTAGAATGATTTCCGCTGGCATCATAGCTGACCGCTTCGAAAATATTTGTTCCTGCGGTCATCTGAATATTCTGCTGCCAACCCGTTACGAAAGTGTTGCTGTTGACGACCGTATTGGTGACGTCGGTGATCGTCTGCCAGGCGCTTCCGTTCACGCGATAACTCACGTGATCGATCTTCACGTTGTCCGTGGCGTTGCCGTAGACAAACATGTTTGCGGCCGGTCCGGGATTCTCAAAGCTATTTGCCGGCGCCGTGATGGTTACCGTGGGGATGTTCGTATCCTGTGTCCCTGCAAGTGAGGAAAGAGTGAGCAACGAAGTAAACAATAGTACGCCAAAGGTAGAGAAGGTCATGGGCATTTCGCCGCGAGATATTCCTCAAGACATTATCGGAATCAACCTTTAAAGCATGAGCTGAGCGTGACGAGCAGTCGTTGGGTTTGTCTGATTCAGTGTGAACCTTATCGAAAAGTTTTCCAAACGCTCGTTCTTCATCCTGACTTACAGCTTTATCATAATTACGTCTTTGATCGGGGTCGTGGGCATTCGGCTGCTATTTGCACTCAAAGAACAGCTTTCCTTTCCACAGCAGATTTTGGCGGGCGCGGTGGTATTGGCTTTGGTTTTTCAGGGAGCTATTCTAACCCTGCTGGTCATGATTTATTACGATCCCCGACGAAAAATGGTTTGACCGACACTCTAGGGTTAATACGGCGGATACGTGTGGTTGCTTCGCAGTCAGAGATTGTTTTGCATTTTCCTTCTCCGTGGATCAGTTTGGTTGCGTCAGAATTTTCTACTCACATGACGCCAAAACATCGGATTTTCACGACGAGCTTCGCGAGCGTTTATCCTCTCTATGTCGCAAAGGCAGAAAAGAAGGGGCGAAAGAAATCAGAAGTGGATGCCGTGATCTGCTGGCTGACGGGCTACAGCCAGCGGGAGTTGGAAGAGCAATTGAAAAAAGAGAAAGACTTCGAAACGTTCTTCCAGGAAGCGCCAAAAATGAATCCTGCGCGGACTTTGATTAAAGGGGTCGTTTGCGGTGTAAGAGTGGAAGACGTTCAAGAGCCGACGATGCGGGAAATTCGTTATTTGGACAAATTGGTCGACGAATTGGCAAAGGGAAAGGCGATGGAGAAGATTTTGCGTTGAGATCCGGAAACGTTTGCAATTCTCGTCTCGCAAAATCGAGGCCCTCATCTATGGACAAAGTTGATTTCAAGAAAGAGTTAAAACAGTTTTACCGCGTCTCCGCCAAGGAGGTTAGCGAAGTGGTCGTGCCGACGTTCAGATACCTGATGATCGACGGCGAAGGCGATCCCAACACGTCGACAGAATATGTTCAGGCTGTGGAAGCGTTGTTTTCAGTTTCTTACACCGCGAAGTTTGCCGTGAAGAGAGGTCCGGAGGCGATCGATTATGCGGTGATGCCACTCGAAGGATTGTGGTGGGCCGACGACATGTCGGCTTTTGTCGTCGGTGACAAGACAAAGTGGAAGTGGACCATGATGATTCTCCAGCCGTCCTTTGTAAAAGATGAGGTTATTGTCAAAGCCATCGCCGACGTGGAAAGGAAGAAGAAGCTTCCAGCGATCAGCAAACTGAGGCTTGAGGAATTTACCGAAGGCCGATGTGCCCAAATTTTGCACGTGGGTCCGTTTGCCGAGGAAGGGCCGACGATTGTGCGGTTACATGAATTCATCGACACCCGAAGCAGTAAAACAGGAAAACATCACGAGATTTACTTGAGTGACATCCGGCGCGCCGATCCGAAGAAATGGAAAACAATTATCCGGCAGCCGATGAAATGACGGTAGTTGTGTGCTGTGACAGTCCGTAGTATTTACTTTGCAAGATACATGTTTCGTTATTAGGCCAATTCGCAAATTATGGCTGATGCGTCGTCGGAAGATTTTTACGCGATACTCGGAGTTTCTGAAGATATCGATGATGCTGAGTTGCGTCGCGTGTGGCGGCAGTTGGCGAAACGTCATCATCCGGACCACGCTGGTGCTCATTCAACGGCTTCATTCCAGAAACTCTCGGCGGCCTACACGGTCCTTTGCGACCCTTTAACGCGGGCGGCCTACGATCGTCGGCGACGTGCGACGACTGCTCGGAAAGCTGCTGCTCCCCCAGTGAGTCGTGATCCTCTTCGACCCCGAGCGCCAGGCGTGATGCTTTCCCGGCAAAGCGGACCTTTAATGGCGTTGCTTGCCTGCGGGATTGCTCGAGAAATTGATTGTGGTGTCATCGAACTTGTCCTCAGCGCGGCTGAGGCAAAGCAGGGCGGGATGATCATGATTTCGATGCGAGTAGCCGTTCATTGCAAAAAATGTCCTCCGGGAACGACGGTGTGTTCGGCCTGCGGCGGTCTCGGCTCTACCGACGAACTCTTCAGTGCGTGGCTTTCCGTTCCGCCGGAAGTGACTGATGGCTCTGTCATTTTGCCTTCTGAGTTGTTGGCTGGAATGGTCGATCCCGTTCGCTTTGTGATACGCACCGGCAAGGGACGGTGATTCGCTTTCATTGCGCGCGGGTGTTGCAGATGTGGTGCGTTCCGCGAAAAAGTTTGGATCGACGGAAAACGGAAGTGCGGCGGTCAAAGACACGCCGCTACAATGAATCAATAAACAAAGCCGCCTCGGAAACCGGGGCGGCTCTTTGTTTTTGAAAACGGAAATTATTTAGACGCGTAATAAGCGTCGACTTTGGCGGCCACATCTTTGTAGCCGATATCGACTTCGTAAATCTGCTTCAGCTGCTCTATAGCCTGATCAGCTTGCCCCATTTTTTCAAAGACACAGCCGAGGGCGTAAATCAGTTCTTTCTTTTCGTCGTCGAACACCAGTTTTTCTTTCAGCGCATTCTGCAAGGTGCGCGCGGCGAGATCGTTCATGCCGCGTTGCGCGAAGGCCTGGCCGAGGAGGCTCATCGACTGGATCTTGCGATGCGGATTCGCCTGCGCCTTCTGCAACTCCTGGATTGCTTCGCTCACTTTGCCGGCGCGGAAATATTCCTGGCCCAATTCGAAACGAAGTTGGAGATCCGTAGGATACCGCTCGACCTGTTTCTTCTTTTGTTCGATCGAAAAAGCGGCACGCTCGGCTTTGATCCGTTCCGCCTGTTCGGCGTAATCAGCCGCAGCGGCATCGAGTTGCGATAGCTGATGATCAAATTTCTTCGCGGTGACTTCGAGGATCGTTTTTTCGATGGCCGGCTCCGAACCCCCCTGTTTCGCGGAGATGTAATTGTAATACTCCAGCGCGCGATCAAAGGCGTTTTTCTGCACGTACAGTTCGGCGATCGTGCGGGCGAGCTTCAGGTTTTCCGGTTCGGACTGAAACTTGGTTTCGTTCTCGTAAATCAGCTGGGCGAGAACCTCTTCACTCTTTACGCCGCGATTGGCTTGTTCCAGCGCAATGGCTTCTTCTTTATTCGCCAAAATATCGCGATAAGAACCTTTACCTTCTGAGAGGGCTTCGTAGCCGCCTTCGTTTAAGGTTTTCTGAGCGGCGACGTTTTTCAACGCCTGACTGAGATCGGGGTCGTGCGGGTAAATCTTGAGCAACTCGCGATAAACGTCTTCGGCCTTTTGCGAAAGGTTTGCGGCGGCGTAAGCTTCGGCGAGTTCGGTGGCGACTTCGCGGTCCTTTGGTGAATTCTTATAAAGAATTTCGAGACAAAAGATCGCGGTCTTGGGCAGGTCAGCGGCCAGTGCGGCATCGGCGAGAAGCTTTTGCGCCAGGGAATTCGTTGGCGCATCATTCAGGATCTGCTCGGCAATTTGCAGTGCTTCGAGCGGATTTGACCGCAAAGCGAGCTGTCCTTTGGCCAAAAGAGGCGAGGAAGTGGCTCCACCGAGGACCTTTTTGAAAAAGCCGGTATTGGCGCCGGACTTCTTGACCTGCGCGGCGCGCAAAGCCTGGCGGCAGTCAAAAAAGGCGGGTTCGCTCGCCAGGACCTGATTGAAGATCGTGATGGCGTATTCGTAGTTCTGGGCACGAAACGCAGTCATGCCCTTTTCGTATTGGTCCCGCCAGATCTTGGGGATTTGGTTGATGCTCTTTTCTGGCATAAAAGATATTCGGTTCTATCTTAGAAAGACAGTTCTGGAAACGCAATGTTGCAAAAAAAGGGAAAATAACTTGCGAAGTTTCCAAGACGTGGTTTCATTCTAGCCCGGCTGCGCACGTGGCGGAATTGGCAGACGCGCTACTTTGAGGTGGTAGTGCCGTAAGGCGTGCAGGTTCAAGTCCTGCCGTGCGCACCATATCTTCGGCCTTCCCTATGAAAAAAGTCCTTATCCTGTTGTTTGCGACGGTCGTTTTGGCCGGATGCAGCACTCGTTACGTCATTACCCTGAACAGCCGTGCGCAGATCGTTGCTTCGACGAAACCAAAATTTAAGGATGGGGCGTATGTCTTCAAGGATACGCAAGGAAAAGAAGCTTCCGTTCCAGCCGGGCGCGTTTCAGAAATCGCCCCGATGTCGATGGCGACCAAGAACAACTTCACGCCTGCGACGAAGCGTTAGCAAATTTCTCCACGTATTTGCCAAACAGGTCGGCCTCGAGATTAACGATGTCGCCGGCCTTGCGATCCTGTAACGCCGTGACTTCGCGGGTGTGCGGAATAATCCACAGGACAAATTTGTTTTTGCTGACCTCAGCCACGGTGAGACTGATTCCATCCACCGCGATGGAACCTTTAAAGATCACATAACGCATGATGGCGGCCCGGGCGGAGATCTCCAAAATGTAGTCCTGACCTGACTGTTCCCAGCGGGTGATTTTGCCCACGCCATCGATATGGCCCGTCACGTAATGGCCGCCCATACGATCGCCGACGCGAAGTGACCGTTCCAGGTTTACGCGGGACCCAGGTTTTACGTTGGCGAAGCTCGTGCGGTTCCAGGTTTCCTGCAACAGGTCGAATTGCAGAAGTTTTTGTTTGCCGGCGGATTTGATGCGCGTGACCGTCAGGCAACAACCGTTAACGGCAATGCTGTCGCCGAGTTTCACATCACGAGCGCAGACGTTGCTGCGAACGATCAATTCGATCGCGCGGGTTTTACGTTCGATTTTCTCCACCGTTCCCGCTTCTTCGACAAGGCCAGTGAACATGCTCTTGGAATTTAGCGGCGGACGGACGGTTCCCGCGAGTCATTTTCTTGCGGAAAACCGCAGAAAAACCTTGTGATGCCTCGCCGATTCCTGAACATCAGGCGATGGCTTTGGACCCGAACGCGCCAACATTGATTTTTCTGCATATCCCGAAGGCGGGTGGAACGACCTTGCAGACCATCATTGAACGCAACTACGCGCCGGGGGAAGTGCATCGATACCAGGGACCGCAGGATTTTAAAAAATATTCCGATCGACAGAAACGCGGTTTCAAAGTGGTTTCCGGCCATTTTTATTACGGGCTGCACAAAGACATTCCACAGCCGACGACCTATTTCACCATGTTGAGAGACCCGATCGAGCGGGTGATCTCCAATTACTTCTACGTCTTGCGCACGCCAGAACATCATCTGCATGCAAAAGTGAAGGCCGAAAACATGACGCTGCGGCAATACGTGGAGAGCAAAATCAATCCGCAGCTCGACAATGGCCAGATGCGTTTGCTTTGTGGCGAAGCCAATATTCCTTTCGGTGGTTGCACGGCGGAAATGTTGGCGAAGGCGAAGCAACATTTGCGGAATTCATTTGCGGTCATCGGCCTCGTCGAGCGGTTCGACGATACCCTGAACCTTTTGGCGAGACGGTTTGCCTGGCAGAAAACGGATTATGCGAAGGCGAATGTGACCGCAAATCGTCCACAACAGAGTCAAATCGATGCCGAAACACTGGCGGCGGTGGAAAACTGCAATGTTTATGACCGTGAACTGTATCACTTCGCGGAGGCGGCGCTGACGGAGCAATTGAAGGCATGAGCCGCTAAAAATAATCTTGTGATGCCATACCCCTTGCGATTGACTTTTAAAACATGAGCCGCCTGCAAATTCGTAATCTCTTCACCGGGAAAGCGGCTGCAAAAAGGGGATCCGCCGAAAAGGATTTTTGCGAGGCAGCGGGGCTGCAAAAGGTCGGAGATTTCGATCCCAACGACATTTTTATCGCCGGTTATCCCAAGTCCGGGAATACCTGGATGCAGCATCTGATTGCCAGCGCGTTCTTCGGTCTGGATCTCGAACTGGTCCCCGACAGTTTGTTGCAGGAGTTGGTGGTCGATGTGCATCGGCCGAAGTATTACAAACGCTTTTCCACACCGACTTTTTTTAAAACGCACGATTTACCGAAGAAAGAATATAAGCGGGTCATTTATCTCCTGCGCGATGGTCGTGACGTGATGGTTTCCTATTATCACCATTTGCGGGCGCTGGGTGGTGACGTTGATTTCCTGAAGATGGTGGAAACCGGTGAAGGACTTTATCCCGGCAAATGGCATGACCATGTAAAAGCGTGGTTGGACAATCCGTTCCAGGCGAAAATGATGTTGTTGCGTTACGAGGACTTGCAGAAAGATGCGATCAAGGAATTGCGTCGGGTCTGTGAATTTGTCGGTATCGAACGCGAGGCGGTTGAATTGGAGCGTGCCGTGAAAAAAGCGTCGTTCAACAACATGCAAAAACGTGAACGCCAGCTTGGTTGGGCCAATACGCAGTGGCCCAAAGACAAGATGTTCGTGCGGCGCGGCAAGGTCGGTTCACATGAGGACGAAATGCCCGAGGCCGTGCGCACATCGTTCTTGCGCGAAGCGGGGAATGCGTTGAAGAGTGTTGGTTATCTTTCCTGATCATCAGAATGCTGAAGAAAGTTAAAAAATTTTTTGGTCAACCCAACGGGGCCGAGGAAAAACGCGCGCCCCTGGGCGATCCGGGTTCTTTTCCGGAACAACCTAAAGTAAAGGCGTTGCGTGAACAGGCCCAACAGTTGTTCGCTGAGAAAAAATTTGCGGAATCTCTGAAAGTCGTGGAGCAGGGGATTGCTGTCGCATCAAACCAACCCGGATTAAATCACCTTCGTGGAATGTGTTTGAATCATGTCGGCCGTCACCAGGAAGCTTTTGATGCCTTTGGTCGCGAGTTGGAAATCGACAGCCAGAACACGGAAGCGCGTCAATTCCACGACAGTCTCGCCAAGGCGCTTGCAAAGCGCGTGGTAAAGAAAATCCCCACGATGGAGCGCTCATACAAAACGAGTCTTCCGGTGGAAGTCCTGCATTCGATTCAGCCGGCGCTGCATGATTACAAATATCGTGGCGTGCCGATGTTGAAGAATCCGTTCGACATGTCGCTGTATCCAGTTTTGCTGTGGGAACTGAAGCCGAAAACAATTTTCGAAATTGGTTCCAAGTCGGGTGGAAGTGCCCTCTGGTTTGGCGATATGCTGAATAATTTTGGGATTGATGGTCACATTTACTCCGGCGACATCGTAAAGGTGACCGAGGTTTCTCATCCGCGGGTGACGTTTATGGAAGCCAATGGTCGGGCGTTGGAAAAAACATTTACGCCAGAGTTTCTTAAAAACCTTCCGCGTCCATGGCTCGTGATTGAAGATGCCGATCATGCCTACGAAACGTCCATTGCCACGCTGAACTTTTTCCATCAATGGTTGAAGCCGGGAGAATATATTGTGGTGGAAGACGGAATCATCTCCGATCTCGAGCGGGATGCTGCGTGTAATTCAGGTCCGCACCGGGCGTTGAAAGAGTTTTTGCCACAACACCTGCGTGAATACGAAATCGATGCGAATTATTGCGATTTCTTTGGTTACAACACGACGTGGTGCACGAACGGGTTCCTGAAACGTCTGGATCCAAACGCGAAATAACCGCGAGTTGCATGGCTGCTTTCTTAAAAAAGATCAAAGAACGATTGTCCGGAAGTTCCGCTCACGAGCGGATTGATCCGAACATTCCCGCGGAGCAATTGCTGAGTGAGGCGAAAACGTTCCTCGAAAAAAATCAGCTCGCTGAGGCGTTCGTTCGTTTGAACCATTTAAAGGCGCGTCAGGTTCCTGCTCGCGATACGGACTATCTCCGTGCGCTTTGTTTTATTAAACGCCAGGAAAGTGTTGCGGCAATCGAAGCAGTTAAAGAGGAGTTGCGATTTTTTCCAGATCACGCGGATGCGGCAGCTTTGCTTGAACAACTTCGGGAACAGCAGGCCGTTCGCGCTTTGCCGAATGATCCGGAATTTCAGGAACTCTTTCGGGTGGTTCGCAACTACACAATGTTGAGCGAGGCTCGCCTATGGTCTCTCTTCAGTCTAGCGAAGGAAGTTTGCCAGAAAAAAATTCCTGGGAATTTTGCGGAATGTGGTGTGGCCGCGGGCGGTTCCTCTGCGTTGCTGGCGACGGTCATTGCGCGTTACAGCGATCAACCTCGACGCCTCTTTTCGTTCGATACGTTTGCCGGAATGCCGGAATCCTCGTCCTATGATCTTCACGCCGGACAACAGGCGGAAAAGACCGGTTGGGGGCGAGGTACTTGCGCGGCTGCAGAAGTGTCGCTGCTGGAAGTTTGCCAAAAGCTCAAGGTCGAAAAGATCGTTCAACCTGTCAAAGGTTTGTTCGCGGACACGTTGCCCGTGCAGCGCGAGAACATTGGGCAGATTGCTTTTCTGCACATGGACGGCGACTGGTATTCCTCCACGCGCGATATTTTAACAAATCTTTTCGACCAGGTGGCAACCGGCGGAAAGATCCAGATTGACGACTATGGTTATTGGGAGGGTTGTCGACGAGCTGTCAGCGAATTCGAAAAGGAACGTGGCTTGAAATTTCAACTGCATGTCATCGATGAAACCGGCGTCTGGCTCACCAAGTAGATGGCGTTCGTTCCTCGGTGCTTCGACTCCAAAGTCGAAATTGCTGAACCTTGGTTGTGGTACACGTTTCGATGCTGCGTGGGTAAACGTCGATTTTATTGCCCACGGTTCTGACGTCATAAAACATGACTTGCGCAAACCGTTGCCGTTTGCTGACCAAAGTTTCTCCGCGGTTTATCACTCGCACGTTCTTGAGCATTTTTCTCACGCATTTGCCCCTGTTTTCCTGCGCGAATGTTTTCGGCTGCTGGAGCCGGGAGGGACGTTGCGCGTTGCGGTGCCGGATCTTGAGGGAATTGTGCGTGCCTACCTGAAAGCATTGGATGGTGCGTGTTCTAATGATCCCGAGGCGTTGCAGCGCCATCGATGGATGACGATCGAGCTTCTTGACCAAATGGTTCGCGAGGAAAGTGGTGGCGAGATGATGAAATACTGGAAACAAAATCCGATGCCGGCGGAGGATTTTGTTTTCGAGCGACTCGGAGGCGAAGCAAAACAGTTTGTTGAAGCTTATCGAAAGAATCCGCAACCCACTAGAGATGTCGATACCGGTGCGGCGAAACCAGAGGTAATCGCTAAGTTTCGCGAAACGGGAGAGATCCACAAATGGATGTATGACCGCATTTCCTTGCGACAATTATTAGAGGCGTGCGGTTTTGAAGATGTTTGTGTTCGCACTGCGATCGAATCGGCGATCCCAAATTTTTCAAAATATTTGCTCGATACGGACGCGAGTGGTGCGGTCCGAAAACCCGATTCTTTATTCATGGAGGCCCGAAGGCCGGTCTCGAAATAGTTCGCACGTTAATTATGCGAATCGTTCACCTTTCAACCAGCGATTGTGCGGGCGGCGCCGCGCGAGCTGCGTTTCGTTTACACAAAGGGCTTCTTGCGGAAGGCGTCGATTCAAAGATGTTGGTGCAGAAAAAAGTGTCGAAGCTTGCCTCGGTGGAGGAGATCCCAGCGGATGCGAACGTACTTCGCTTTTGGCAGTGGCTGGAGGAGTTTTACATCGCGAGGAACCGCACGGAAATTTCCAACACCTACTTTTCCCTCGGATACCCTGGAGTCAATTTGGCAGAGCATCCGGCTGTTCGTGAAGCTGACATCATTCATCTGCATTGGGTCGCAGGGTTTCAATCGCCGGTAAGTATTGCCGCACTGCAGCGGTTGGAGAAACCGATCGTTTGGAGCTGTCACGATGAACGCGCATTTACGGGGGGATGTCATTACACATTCGGCTCGCAGGGATACGCGCGGGACTGTGCGGAGTGCCCACAGCTGAAAAATGATCCATTAAGTATTACCGTGGCCCAACTCGCAGACCAAAAATCTTTATTGGATGCCAAAGGAATTACAATTTTGGCTCCAAGTCGATGGATGGGAAACGTGGCGGCGAGCAGTGTTCAATTTAAACAGTCCCGCATTGAAGTCATTCCCTATGGACTCGAAACGGAGACGTTTCGGGCGATTAATCGTAAAGAGGCCCGGAAAAATCTTAATATTTCCGATGATGCATTTTGTTTTCTTTTCGGTGCGGATGCTATTAGCGAACGACGTAAAGGATTTCAGGAATTGCTTGCTGCATTGAGGATTTGTTCCGCGGATCCAGGTTTTGTCAGTCTCGTGCGAGATCGAAAAGTGGTTTTTCTTTGTTTTGGGCGTCCAGACAAGTCCCTCGAAAGTATTCCGGTTCCGATTCAATCCTCCGGCTATATCAGTTCAGACGAACAGATGGCCCAGCTATACGTCGCAGCCGATTTGTTTGTTTTGCCGTCGTTGCAGGACAATCTTCCCAACACCATGCTCGAGGCGATGAGCTGCGGAACCCCGGTCATGGGATTCAACGTTGGCGGTATCCCTGACGTGGTAGAGGATGGGGTTACAGGTGTTTTGGTGCAGGTTGGAAATACAAAAGCGTTTGCAGAAGCCATTCGCAGCGTTGTTCGCCCGCCTTCCAGAATTACCGCGATGCGACCCGCCTGCCGGCAAAAGATGGAGAATCGTTTTACGCTGCAACATCAGGCAAAAACGTGCTTGGGGTTGTATGACGATCTATTGCACACAAGGCCGTCGTTCGTTTCTCCGGCGAAGGAATTGTTCGGGCCTGAATTTAATAAACGCTTTCATCAACTTGTTTCGCTTTGTATCGAACGATTTACGGCGGACCAACCGCGCTGGGAATCGGCTGACAATGCCAAAAACAACGCGAAACTGGAAGCCGAACGTCTCAAAAATACCTTGTCTCGTTTTGAACCTGCGCAGAGTCTGCGCTGGGCAGCAGAATTCGTCGGGGAATTGGATTCGATTGCGGCCGATCGAAAACGTCACCGACGCCGACTCGGGAGTCGCATAAAAAAGCTGCTTCATTTCAAAAAGCCAGACTATAACACCTGACGTGTCATCGCCGTTGCCAACGATTTCCATCGTCACGCCTTCCTTCAACCAGGCGGCGTTCCTGGCTGAAACGATCGAATCGGTATTGGAACAACGCTATCCGGGGCTCGAATACATTATCATCGACGGAGGTTCGACAGATGGAAGTGTCGACATCATCCGGAAATACGAAAAGCACCTGGCCTATTGGGTGAGCGAACCGGACAAGGGGCAATACGATGCCGTGCAAAAAGGCTTTGCCAGAAGTAAAGGCGAGATCATGGCGTGGATCAATTCCGACGACAAATACACGCCCTGGACGTTGCGCGTCGTCTCAGAAATATTTTCCCAGTTCCAGAATGTCGATTGGCTTACCACCAATCTCCCAATGTTTGCGGGTGAGAATGGAATCGTTGCGGACTGTGTGAAGCTGCATGGTTTCAACCGCGAAGCATTTTTCCGCGGAGCGAATCTTCCGGGTGGCGATTGGCATGCTGACTTCTTTATCCAGCAGGAATCGACCTTTTGGAAGCGATCGCTTTGGGAGAAAGCAGGTGGAAAAATCGATCCGGCTTTAAAGCTGGCCGGAGACTTTGAACTCTGGGCCCGTTTCTTTTCTCAGAACGCTGAGTTGCATGGCATCAATGTTCCGCTTGCCTGTTTTCGACATCAAAAGACTCAACGATCGGCACGTCACTTTGAACAATATCTTGCCGAGGCCACTGAAGTTTTGAAGAAATACGGGGGACGTCCGTATACCCAATGGGAGTCGTTTGTATTGTCAAAGCTGGCGATGCTTTCCCGTCATTTTCAAAAACGTTATCAGCGCAAACTCGGAGGCGGAAAGCCGATGCCCGTGCTGATCAACTTTCAAGGCGCGGGCTGGACGGTCAAAAATAAATAATGTCCTTTCGAAAAAACATCTGACAAACCCGTCCTCCGTTCGCATACTCCGGCCCTGTAGATGATTGATTTTCTGCGTAAGCTCTGGTCGAGATTGTTACCCTATAAAGGGCGACTGGTGCTTGGGATTCTCTGTGGAGTGTTGGGGGGCGTTGCGAACCCTTTGCTGATGATGGCCGTGAAGACCTCGATGGAAGTGGTTTTCCCCGGTTCTGGTAACAGCTCAACACCATTCGTTGACATTCATTCGGCTCCGGTCTCGTCGAATGAAGTTTCTCCTGCGTTGGTAATTCAACCGATCGGTCCCCGGGTCAGAGTGGAATCGCCGGGCCCGATCACGAATTGGCCGGGAAATAACTGGTCATCTTCGAACAACCTGACGATAACCTTGGACGATGGCACCAATTCCGTCAGCAAACGGTTTGTCTTAAAAGGTGAAAGCAAGGTGGAGAGCGCGGGACTTGGGGTAAAGGCACTGCTTGCGGACAAGTCCAAGAGTTGGTCGGCATGGTTCCACGAAAAACTGGAAGAGATCGGTCGCAGCCGTGACAAGAAACTGATCTTTCTGATCGTGATGAGCATCCCTCTCGCGATGCTGTTTCGAGTTTTATTTACTTATTTAAATACCTATTTCATGACGTGGGTTTCTGTCCGGGTGACAAGTGATTTGCGAGCACAGGTTTTTTCTCATGTTGTCCATCAACCCGTAAGCTTTTTCAATAACGTCAGTACCGGCGAGTTGATGTCGATCATTAATCGAATTCCCTTGTTGCAGGGAATGATTGCGGAATCGTTGGTGGTTTTAATTCTTCAACCGGTCACCGTGATTGGATTGTTGGCGCTATTACTGACTCAACATCGTGATTTGACTCTTGTTTCACTTATGATTTTTCCGATTTGTGTAGGGACGGCCGTTTACTTCGGAAGAAAGACGCGAAAAACCGCGGCGAAGAGCAGCGTGAGTTCCATCGGTTTGAATCAGCAGATGCATGAGACGTTCACGGCTATGCGGGTAGTCAAGGCCTACAACCTTGAAGAGCTGGTTCTAAATCGATTTAAGGAAATCTCCCGTCAAGCAGTGAGCCTTCTAATGCGTCTTGTTCGTGCCCAGGAAATGCCGGGCGCCGTGATCGAATTTGCCGGCGCTGTGGGGATAATGTTTTTCTTCCTCTATATTGCTTCCAAATCCGGGCCTAAGCCGAGTGCAGCAGACTTCTTTGAATTCATCGGTAGCATTTTCCTGATGTATGCACCTATCAAGGCATTGGTCCGTTTGAATTCTCAAATCGAACAGGCTCGTAGCTTGAGCGAACGGATGTTCGAAATACTTGGCACCAAGAGCAGTATTCCGGAGCCAGCTAATCCTGTGCCTTTGAAGGCTAAAGGAGCGGATATTCACTTCGACAACGTGAGCTTTAGCTACGGAGAGAAACCAGTCCTCAGAAATATCCAGCTAAAAGTAAAATCCGGACAGCTTGTGGCGTTTGTCGGTGAAAGTGGGTCCGGGAAAACGACGCTAACCCATTTATTGCTTCGGTTTTATGATCCACAGAGCGGCGTGATTCGTATCGATGGGACGGATATTCGACAGGTGCATTCACACGATCTCCGCGATCAGATGGCGATCGTGACGCAGGAAACAATTTTGTTTAACGACACGATTCGACGGAATATCGAATTAGGTCGTCCCGGGGCGTCCGAAGCACAAATCATTGCGGCAGCGAAGTACGCTCACGCGCACGATTTTATCATGGAGAAAGAATTGGGATATGACGCTCCTGTTGGTGAAAAAGGTTCCAATCTTTCCGGTGGCCAGAGACAGCGGATTGCAATTGCCCGGGCCATTTTGCGTGATGCGCCGATTCTTCTTCTCGATGAAGCCACGAATGCGTTGGACGCACAGTCGGAACGAGCGGTTCAGGATGCGCTCGATGGATTAATGAAAGGACGCACCACTTTCTGCGTTGCTCACCGGCTTTCAACGATTCTTCACGCAGATTTGATCGTGGTTATGAAAGATGGAGTGATCGTAGAGAGTGGTAACCACCAGGAGCTCCTGGCTCGAAAGGGTAATTACCACATGCTTTACGAGCTAAGCTTTAAGAAGTCGTGACGCGTTGCAGGTAACGAATGGGTTCATCGGTTATTAAAAATCCTCGCCGAAATGGCGCACGGCCTCCACTCTTGGCGGCTTTCACGGAAGTAAGGATATGAAAAGAACATTGGCGATCGGCTTTTGGCTTATTTGTTTGGCAACAATCGTTCCCGCAACTGAAGGAAAGCTTCTACCGGAAGATCTAAAATCAGAATACCAGGTTAACCCGCTCGGCCTTCAAACCGGGCAGCCACGCTTCAGCTGGACGCTCGCCTCCAAGGAACGAGGCTCAACACAGAAGGCGTATCAGATGCTCGCTGCCAGTTCGCCCGATAAATTGTCGGACACCGAGGCTGATCTGTGGAATAGCGGGCGAGTCGAATCCCGGGATCAGTTGGGGATCGTTTACTCCGGGAATCCTTTGCATTCTGGCCAACGGATTTACTGGAAGGTAGGCGTCTGGGGCGACGACAAAGAAGCAAATTGGTCGAGGCCCGCCTGGTTTGAGATTGCGTTGCTTACTCCAGAAGATTGGAAGGCAAAGTGGATTACGCGCGACACGCCGAGAATCACTTCCGAAAAGGAAATGTTTGAGGACCGTCCGTCGCCGCTTTATCGCAAAGAATTTTCGATTGAGAAAAAAATAAAACGGGCTCGCGCGTATGTGAGTGGGCTTGGCTACTACGAACTTCATATCAACGGAAAACGGATCGGCGATCACGTATTGGACCCCGGTTGGACGAGCTATTCCAAACGCGTGCTCTATTCTACCTACGATGTCACGCGGGAACTGCAGCACGGAGAGAACGCTGTAGGCGTTATGCTCGGAAACGGATGGTATGATCCTTTGCCGCTCCGTATGTGGGGAAAGATCAATCCTCGCGACCATCTTACCATCGGTGAACCGCGGCTCATTCTGCAACTTGCGATTGAATTTACCGATGGAACATCACAAACCGTTGTGTCGGATGGAAGTTGGCACGTCGGCGACGGACCCGTTTTGCGGAATAGCGTTTATCTTGGAGAAGTTTACGACGCGCGACGGGAGAAATCAGATTGGGACAAGCCGCGTTTCAACGATTCCACGTGGGAGAATGCAATTGTGGCAAAAGAGCCGCTGGGGAAGCTCAGCGCGCAAGACGCGCCCCCGATTCGCGTCACGCATACATTCAAAGCCGTCAAGCTTACCGAACCAAAACCGAGAGTTTTCATCTTTGATTTGGGCCAAAATTTTGCCGGATGGTCGCGTCTACGCGTAAAGGGACCTGCAGGAACTAAAGTGCGCATGCGTTATGGAGAATTGCTTTACAAAGACGGAACGTTAAACGGAATGACCTCGGTTTGTGGTCAAATCAAAGGCGGAGGCAAAGACTATGTTTATGACGGGGTTGGTATGCCCAGGACCGCGTTTCAATTGGACGAGTACATCCTGCGCGGCGATGGCGAAGAGATATTCACGCCGCATTTTACCTTTCACGGATTTCGTTATGTTGAAGTGACGGGCTATCCGGGAAAGCCAACTTTGGATTCCATTGAAGGACTGGTCTTGAATACGGACATTCCTTCTGCTGGTGAATTCGTTTGCTCGAACGAAATGTTCAATCGCATTCAGCACATCGCCATCTGGGCCGAGTTAAGCAATCTCTTCAGCGTGCAGTCGGATTGTCCGCATCGCGAAAAATTTGGTTATGGAGGCGACCTCGTCGCCGACAGCGAAATGGCTCTTTTGAATTTCGATATGAGCCGGTTTTACGCAAAAGTTGCGGATGATTTTTCCGATGCCGTTAGAGCAAACGGGGGCTTTACGGAAACGGCACCTTTCGTAGGCATTTCCGATTCCGGATTGGGAGAGCAATCAGGTCCGATCGGTTGGGGGACTGCGCATCCATTATTACAATGGCAGCTTTATCAATACTACGGGGACAAGCGGATTTTGGCTGAACAATACGATGCGACCAAGCGGTGGATTGAATTGCTTCACATCAAAGCAAAGGATTTTATCCTGGATAATGGCATTGGTGATCATGAGAGCCTTGTGCCAAAACGCCCGATTCTGACTGGAACAGGTTTCTATTATCTCAACGTGCAACTATTCGCCCGCATCGCACATGTATTGGGGAGAGAATCTGACGCGCAGGAGGCCGAAACAGTCAGCGGGAAAATTAAAGCTGCCTTCAATCAAAAGTTCCTCGAAACCCGTACCGGCAAATACGATATCGGAACACAATGTTGTCAGTCGGTTCCGCTCTATTTGCACCTCGTACCGATGGAATCGAAACAGAGTGCGGTAGATTTTCTCGTCAACGACATTATCGCCAATCATAAGGGGCACCTCAGCACGGGAATCTTCGGTACAAAATACATGCTGCATGCGCTCGCGGACGCCGGTCGTATGGATGTTGCCTACGACATCGTGAATCAAAATACTTTTCCCGGGTGGGGTTACATGCTTGAGAACGGTGCTACAACGTTGTGGGAACATTGGGATTACAGCGATAATACTTATTCGCACAATCATCCCATGTTTGGTTCCGTCAGCGAATGGTTTTACAAAACACTGGCCGGAATCGATCCCGCGGACGATGCGATCGGGTTTGATAAAATCAAAATTCATCCACGACCCGCAAAAGATTTGCGCTGGGCCAAGGGAATTTACAACTCAATCCGCGGCAAAATTGTGAGTGAATGGAAGAAGGGCATGGACAACTTCCAATTACACGTGATCGTCCCGCCGAATGTGACGGCGACGGTTTATGTGCCCGCTGCAACCGTCGATAGAGTGACTGAAGGCGGAAAAGTTGTTGGAAAATCCGAGGGGGTGATTTTCCAACGGATGGAAAACAATTGCGCTGTGTTTAGCGTTAGTTCCGGTGACTACAAATTTGAGGCAAAACAGTAATGCCTCAGGCTGTCGCGGAGGGCAGATAAATATGGAATGCTGTTCCTTTACCCAGTTCAGTATGGACGTGCAAAACACCATTCGCCTGCTTGATCAGCCGCTGCACAATGCATAGGCCAAGACCGGTGCCATTCTCTGCTTTGGTTGTAAAGAACGGTTCGAAAATCTTTGAAAGAACTTCGGAAGGAATTCCCGGGCCGTTGTCCTCTACTGTAATTTTAACCCATGGATAATAGGTTTGAACCTGTTCCGGTGCTATGAACCTGTCATTCGGACCTGATCGCATATCTCCGATTTTAAAGGGCTGACGGCATAGCTCGACACGGATATCCACATTGTGTGGGTCTTTCGTGCTTTGAAAAGCGTTGATCGCAAGGTTAAGGAGTATCTGAACCAGGTCAGCTCCGTTGATCGCAACCGAATAATCGGTTGGTCCTTTTTGTACGTTTAGCGTGTTGCCGTTCTGGCTTGGATGGCCTTTCAACAAAGTCAGGACGTCTTCAAAAACATTGCTCACCAGGATCGCTGCCTTTTCCGTTGGCTTACGACGCAGAAAACTCAGATAACGCTGCGAGATATCGACGCAATGGGTTACCTGGCGGTTGATGAGTCGTAGATGATCCTTCAGTTCATCGATCTCTTGCTTTTCAAACCTTCTGATGTTTTCGAGGTCCGAATTAATCAGCTGAATATAGCCAGCGATAATCGTCAGAGGACCGTTGATGTCGTGTAAAACGCTTGCATAGATCTCTCCTTTGTTCCGCGTAATTTCTTCATCCAACGTGTGCTGCTGCAATTCAATTTGCAACGCAGTCATTTTTTGGTGCGTCGAACGGATTTCTTCAGCAAAACTTCTCCGCTCCATCGCGTTGGCGACCGCAGCGCGGATGGTGTCTACGTCATACGGCTTGCTGAGATAATCACACGCCCCGAAACGGAGAGCCTGACGAATGGTTTCGATTGTTTCGTAGCCCGTCAGCATCATCGCTTCAATTGATGGATCGGCTGCTTTCAGCCTTTCCAAAAGCTCAATGCCTGTCATCCCCGCCATGCGAATATCCAGAATTGCAACGTCGATGGGATGTTGCTTGATCAATTCCAGAGCATCGTACCCGTTGGATGCGGCAAGAACGTGGTAGACATTGCGGAACACCACCTCGAGCGAACGGCGTGGCCCTTCATCGTCATCGACGATTAAAAGGGTTCGCTTCCGTTGTTGCAGCGGAGTGATTGTTTCTCGAGATGAGCTAAATTCAGCTGACACAATCATAAAATGAATCACTCTCCGGAGAGCAACCTCTCCCAGAGCGCTTCATTGGTTAGAACCTTCGCGACAAACTCGCGATCGCTCTGCTCAATTGGCTCGTCCGGGGGGTTGATTGGAAACGTTAACGTAAAAATGGCTCCTTTGCCATCAGCATTTTTTACGTCCACTTTTCCTCCATGATGATAAATCAGGAAATAACAGGTCATCAGGTTGATACCGAATTCCTGAGGATTGTCTTTTCGAACAAAAAACGGATTAAACACCGAACGGAGATCGTTGTCCGGCAGGCCGTGGCCATCATCCCGAATTTCAATCTGCACCAAATTGCCAGCGGTTGAAGCGGCGCTGATCGTGATATTGCTGTTTTCCGGAAGATTGATGGCTTCGTCTTTTAGAATTAGTTCAAAGATCCGATCAAACTTGGCCTGATCCACAGAAAGGAGCGGCAACGATCCGACTTTGTTTTCGACCCGGATCTTTTTCGCCGCCAACTGCGGTTCCAATTTACCTGCGGCGCGCTGGACTACGTCCGATACCTGGACTTTGTCATTGAAGACAGGACGAGGTTTTTCCGAGACAGCTCCAACATCGGACAGCATCTCCATGATGCGTTTAACCTGTGATTGGACGTGATCGTAGAAATCTCGCCAGTAGTTCGGGTTGCGCAGTTCGTCCACGCGAATGTTTTCTTCGCGGAGTTTGGCCGGAGCCAGATCCAGAAAGGTGCGAACCGCCACCAGCGAGTTACGAATGTGATGGCTTAAGCCGGCCGCCAAAATACCGAGGCTGATGACGCGATCGGTGATCATCATGTTCTGCAGCACGGAAAGTTTTTCGTGCAACAGTTGGTCGCGTTCCATCTGGACCATGTAAAATTCCAGTGCCCGCTTCAAAGTGATTTCGAGTTCAGGCGGATTCCAGGGCTTGCTGACGTATTTATAAATGGCGCCGGTGTTTACGGCGGCGACCGCAGCATCATAATCCGAATACGCAGTCGCCAGAATCCGAATCGTACGCGGACGTAGATGGCGAACTTTCTCCAGAAGTTGTACACCCTTCTCGCCGGGCATCCGCTGGTCCGTCATGAGAATGGCAATCTCATCCTTGTGCTCCTGGAAAATTTTGAATCCTTCGTCGGCGTTAACCGCGGTAAAGATCTTAAAATGTTCGCTGAATTCACGGGCAAAATACTTCAGCGATTTTTCTTCATCATCAACGTAGAGAATTCCAAATTTTTTGTAATCGTAGAGACCTTGCATAAATCCTTATCCCTGATTGACCTGCGCCATATTGTTTATTTTTTCGGGAAATTCCAATGTAAATTCTGTAAAGAGTCCTTTTTCGCTCTTAACCGACACAGTTCCACCGGCTTCGGCGACAATGCGATAGCAAATACTAAGCCCAAGTCCCATTCCTTCGCCGACATCCTTGGTGGTAAAGAACGGATCGAAGATTTTGCCCATGATTTCAGGGGGAATTCCGTTTCCATTGTCGCGAACAATGATCAAACGCCGGGCCGGTTCCGTTTTCGCTTCTATCCAAATTGTGGGCACAGTGTCCACAAATTGTTTCTGTTTCATGGCATCAACAGCATTTTGCACCAGGTTGGTGAACACCTGGACCAGCTTGTTGGAATTTCCGTTGATGCGGAAATCCTCGGGCACGTTTTTCTCCAAGCTCACCTCTTTTAACTGGTTGCTCAGGAAGCGCTCGGCTGAAGCGATGACTTTGCTTACATCGACTACTTCCAGTTGATCGGTGCTTGGATGTGTAAAGGTGCGCAGGTCCGAGACAATATTTTTCACCCGATCTACTCCATCTTCGACGTCTTTTAAAACTTCAGCGAAATCGGCCCGCTGATCTTCAGGCAAATATTTGTCCTTTTTCCGAAGTGAATATAAGCCAGTCTTGGCGTAATTTAGCGGATTGTTGATCTCGTGAATAATCCCGGCGCTCATGCGACCCAGCCCAGCCATCTTTTCCGCCTGAACCAATTGTGTTTGCGCATCTTTCAACTCCTCGAGCGTCGATTCCAGAATTTGATTTTGACGTGCCAGTTGACGTTGCAAGTCGTATTGCTGGACAAGATTCTTAACGCGCACCTGCAGTTCAGTCGTTGAGAAAGGTTTGCTGAGGAAATCACTGGCACCGGCGGACAATGTGGCCAGTTTTGTTTCTTCATCTGCCCGCGCGGTTAATAAAATGATCGGGATGTTTTGAGTGGACGTCTTCGCCCGCAGTTCGCGACAGACCTGTAATCCGTCCTTTTCGGGCATCATCATGTCGAGAAGGATAATTTCCGGGAGAAACTGGCTGGCTTTTTCAAGGGCCTGTTGGCCATCGACAGCTTCAAAGACCTGGAACTGATCCACCATCTGCGATTTTAAAAAGCGCAGCATGTCGGGTTCGTCATCCGCAATCAGCATACGACGCTTCTTTCCGTTCTGGCCGATTTCTTCGCGACGCAATGTGTCTTGCAGAGGAGTCAGAGATGGATGCAGCTCCGCGCGGCGATACAAGTTGGCGAGCCACGCGTCGCTCTGCACTTCCTGACGGGGCGCCGTTTCGGGAATAGCCAATTCAGGTTCCGCCACTTCCCTGGCTGGAACCGGAATTTCTTTCGACTCAATGTAGGGAAGGTCAATTGTCATGGTTGTCCCTTTACCCAATTGGCTTTGCGCAGTGACCTTTCCACCTTGCGCCTCCACCAATTCTTTCACTAATGCGAGGCCAATCCCGGTGCCCTGGTGCTTTCGTTGAGCCGAGGAGTCGGCCTGCCAAAACCGGTCGAAGATAAACGGCAAATGATCTTCGGCGATGCCCATGCCGGTATCAATGACACGCAAGAATAGTCTTTCCTCCCGTCGTTCCGCTTCCACCGTCACTTGTCCTCCAGCAGAGGTAAATTTCAGGGCGTTGAACATGACGTTCAACAGGATTTTTTCCAGCTTATCACGATCAGTGAGAATCACGCCGAGATTGTCCGGGATCACGATTTTCAATTGCACCCGTTTATCCTTGGCAACCGTCTGGACGGAGTTCGCGAGTCCACGAATGAAGTCGGGAATCGAGAGCGGTTCCTGTTTAATCTGCATCTTCTCCGACTCAAGCTTCTCCAGGTCGAGAAGGTCGTTGATCAATTTCAGCAAACGCATCCCGTTCGCCTGCATGGTTTGCAGGAGACCACGAGTTTCTGTGTCAACGGAATGAGCCTTCGAATGCAGAATCGATTCCAGCGGCGCAATGAGCAGGGTCAACGGGGTGCGCAACTCATGGCTCATGTTCGCGAAGAACCGGCTCTTCACCCGGTCCAGTTCGACGAGCTTCTTGTTACCTTCCTCCAGCTTGCGCCGGTTGACGTCGAGTTCGTGTCGCAAGGCAAATTCCCGGAATCGCAGTTTGTTTTTAAAATAACTGCTCACCACCACAACCACCGAAGTCAATGTGAGGAAGTAAACATTGTTAACAAGATAGCGCGCCTCGAATTCCGAAGGTTGCAGCACACCAGCGACGACGTACATCAGGATGACGATCAAAGCCGAGAGCAAATTCTCCTGCACGCTCAACGGAAGGATCAGCCCAATGGCCAGGACGACAAGATTCAATCCAGCGTAATACGGCGACAACGGATCGTGCGCCGCATAAATCATCCATGAGATAAACAGTGCAGGAAGCAAATACCACGTCATCCCAAGGACGCGGTAATGTTTCCTTCCGAAGGGGGTGTAGAGCAGTCCGAGAACGACACCGATCAATACGGAGCAAAACAGTCGCGCTTTGAAAAAGCCCCAGACGTTTTGCTTATAAACAAACGTGTCGAGGACAAACCCGGCCGGCATCATGATGATGGCCAGGATCGATCCCCATTTCGAATTGGCGATCCTGACTTGCCGGTCGTATTCGGCGAATTCCTGTTTAACTTCGTCGAGGTTCAATTCGTATTAAGAGGCTTGCGCACTTCGATGAATATGTTCGAACCAGTGGTTTCCGCCCGCACTT
This sequence comes from uncultured bacterium, assembly GCA_966095605.1. GTDB lineage: Bacteria > Verrucomicrobiota > Verrucomicrobiia > Limisphaerales > JACDHS01 > CBHWET01. The sequence continues at coordinate 25,463 of CBHTTJ010000056.1, forward strand.
TGTAGGAACCCGGCGACGCCTGATCCGGGCGCAACGCCTCGAACTGCTCTGCGTTTCGATAAACAAGATGCCATTCGAAAATATATTCCATGGTATTGCGAATCGGATTGGATGCATCGACGTTCGTGGCCACCAGCAATCCGCCGGGCGCCAGCAAATCGTAGAAGATCGACATCAACCGTTTGCAAATGCGGTCGTTCAAATAATCGAAGAGGCCGGCGCAATAGATAAAATCATATTCGTTGCCCGGCTGTGGCTTGGAATATTCCTTCAACAACTGATGCACCGACTTTTTCACCATCTGGATCTGCGTGGTGCGGCGATTCTTCATCTTGATTTCTTCGAGAAGCTTGCCGGTATGGGCGAGGGTTTCATCGTTGAAATCAAGGAGTGTCAAATTCGCGCGGTCGCACAGATCCTCGTCCGTCAGGAAGTTTTGGATTTCCTTCGCAGGACCGCAGCCAAGGTTCAGAACGCGGGAGTTGCGTCCCGCTCGGTTGCAACGGCGCGTTTCTTCCACCAGTCGTTCGGTCAAATAGGTCACGCGATTGCGGTGCCCTTCCGCGGGCGCCTGCAACAGAATGTAAACATTCAACAATTTCGCGAACAACGAACTGCCTTCCACCGGGTCGCGCAAAATCATGTTCACCATTTCGTAATCGCCGGCGTAACCCAGTGGCTTCTGGTAAATCCGATACATGAACGGAGAACAGAGGAGCAGGGGATGCAACTGCCGCTTCACATACATACGATGCACCGGCTGAAGGTCCTGGTTGATTTCTCCGGCGGCCTGTTCGAAGCGGCCGAAAAGCGAGTTCACGGTCGGCAACATTGGAGTCCGCAGTTCGCCAATGACGTCCCGCTCCATTTGCGGACGGCTCCCGCTGGATTGGGACCGAACGCCCAGTTCGACTTGCTCCAGCCACCGACGTAAATCCGCCAGCAACGTCTGCATGTCCGCCACAATCACTTTAAAGTCCGGAGCTACCTTGTAGATTTTTTCCCATTCTTTCAGGAACTCGTTGAATTCTTCCTGCAGCCGTTCGGGCTGGGAAATCGGAGCGAAAAGATCCACGTCCAACCAGTTGTCATCAAGGCTCGCTTCGCAGATCAGCACGATCCCGGTGTTTACGAGATTGCTCACGACGGCGCGGCCGGAATAAACCAGCTTTTCGTTCATGAAAATCTTAAACTCCTGCAAAACCTCGGAGAGTTGCAGAATGCTGTACGGATTATACACCTCAAAAACAACGAGATACCTCGTCATCCGCAAAGGAGTGGCACGTATCTCGACGCCCTGGCTGTTCCGGCATACGATGAAACTGTTCTTTTCTCCAGTCTGGAGCCTGGTTGCGTTCTCTTCCATGTTTTCAATCCTTAATAAAAGTTTACAGCTTGGCTGTTGTTGGTGTTTGGGAACTTTCTTCCGATGATTGTAACCGACGCTAAACCTCTGTTGCCTAATTCTTGCCCTGACCGACTACGATACTAAACCTAAACGAAACCCTTTGAATAGCTTTTTTAGGGGAAACCCTTATTAGCTATTCAAACGTCCTCATGGATGTAACTGCTTATCAATTCTCAAGTTGAGTCTTGATACTTAATGAGTTGCGTTAAATCCGTTTTTCCATCATGCTCTGCTCAATCCGGCGCAGCGTTTACGTTATGAAACCCTCACTTCCACGCCAGAACTTAAAGCCATACCTCTCTAACTGCAAATTTGGTGCCGTACTTGCGGTGACCCTCGGATTCCTGATCGGGGGCATCCAGCAGGTTGAGGCCGTGGCGTTTCGTCTGCCCAATCAGGATCCCGAAGCTATTGCTCGGGGAAACGCCTTCGCGGCGACCGCCGACAACCCGTCGGCCATATATTATAATCCTGCGGGAATTACTCAGTTAGAGGGCCAAACTATCAGCGCGGGTATGTATTTGGTTTCCGCCAACACGGAATATACCTCCCCCACCGGCGCGAAGGCGCATACTGACGACAAATTTCAGCCGGTCCCTCAACTGTATTACGTCTATTCCCCGACGAATTGTCCATTATCCTTCGGCCTGGGTGTCTACGCTCCGTACGGTCTGTCCCTGGATTGGGGCACTCCGCCGTTCAAGACTCTGGCGGAAAATGGCAAACTTCTCTACGCCACGGTCAATCCGGTGATCGCCTGGAAGTTGCATCGGACCCTGTCGATCGGTGTCGGTCCCACCATTAATTACGCCGAAGCCGAGCTGAATCGCGCTATGGGGATCGTTTCCGGCGACCAATTTCGCTTCAAAGGCCACGGGGTCGATTACGGTTACAAGGCCGGTATCCTCTGGCAACCGCACCAGCAATGGTCGTTCGGCGTGAACTACCATTCGAAAACGGAAATCAACTTTCGCGGCGAATCGGAAGCCAACCCGCTGTTCGCCCCGCGCGGTTCCAGTGCGGAAATACCGTTCCCACAATTTGTGGTCGGCGGTGTTTCGTTTCGTCCCACGGAAAAGTGGAATGTGGAATTCGACATCGACTGGACCGACTGGGACAGCGTTCGAACGGTGCCATTTAAGAACACTTCTTTCGGAACCGTTCCGTTTGTTTTCAATTACACGTCGAGTTTCATGTATGAATTCGGTGTGACGCGCAAATTGCCGCACGGATTTTTCGCGAGCATTGGCTATTTTTACAGTGAGAATTCCAGTCCGGACCTGAATTACAATCCGATCGTTCCGGACGGCGACCTGCACCTCGGCAGTTTCGGTTTCGGACGCAAAGGCCAGCGCTGGGACTTCGCTGTTGCTTATCATTTCGCGTCGAACGGCAGTGGGCGCGTCGTCAAAGGAAGTACGCCCGCAGGCCTCGCCGACGGACGTTACGAAACTTTCAATCAAGCCGTAAACATTTCCGCCGCGTTTAAGTTTTAGGTCTCTCGAGCCGTTTCGTACGAACGGCGGTTCTTCGAATTACCACGCGAGATTGGAAATCTACATTTCTGCGGCTCGCAGAGCCGCGCTCCGGACCGCG
>CBHTTJ010000057.1:0-27880 GCA_966095605.1 uncultured bacterium
TCTCCGTTGTCTTCATTCCGCAACACTGTCATTATCAGTGGCTTTGGCATTTGCATCACTCATGAAAAGGATCCGGTCTTATTGCTACTTTCTGGTCGTTCTGTCTTTAACACTTTTTGTGATGCCGGCGGTTCGGGGTCAAGGCGCGGCGGGATACGCCCTCTCGTTCAATTCCGCGAACAGCAATTATGTCTCCTTTAATGGCGGTGCTTTGAACGGAACGTTCACGGTCGAAATGTGGGTGAAGTTGACGGCTCCACCGGCTTCAGGCGGAGCGGCATTCATCGGATCGCGTTCGCCGCAGGATAATTCCTTCGACTTTAAATATAAACCGAACGGACCTCTGCACGGAGACATTGGCAATGGAACCAACTGGATCACGACCACCGCGGATGCGCCTGCCATTCTTCAGACCAATGTCTGGTACCATCTCGCCTATGTCGTCATGACGAACGGCTATTCCATTTATCAGGATGGAGTCCAACTGACCAACGCCTCCTTTCCTTCTGCCACGCCACTGTTATTCGATTTCAATCACCTCCTGACTCTCGGTCGAGCGCATCCGAATGAATATTTCACCGGGGAAATGGACGATGTCCGCATTTGGAACGTGGCGCGAACGACCGAGGAAATTCTGGCTGACAAAAACTATCGACTGACTGGCGGTGAAAGCGGCCTGGTGCAGTATTACCGTTTCGACGAAGGAAGCGGCACCACCATCAACGACAGCGCTCCCGCCATTAGCTTAAACACCGGCACCCTCGTCAATTCTCCAACCTTCGTTCCTTCCACGATCCCCGGATTTTCTGCGGGACCATGGGCGAGAACTTCGGGAGGAGTCTCGATCAACCCTTCTGTCAGCAAGTTGGGCGGCGTGTACAATCCACATGGGAACGATACCCTCGCCTGGTTTGAATGGGGAACCACCACCAATTACGGCAACGTCACACGTCAACAAAATGTCGGCAACGGACTCCTCCCGGCCGCTTTCAGTGAAATCATCACGAACCTCAACCCCGCCTTCACCTATCACGTTCGCGCCGTGGCCTCGAATGCCTTTGGCGTAACGCTCGGGGACGACAAGATTTTACCGGAGGCAGCGCCGGCGCTGAAAGCGCAGCGGCAAGGAAGCACCGTTGTTTTTTCGTGGCCGATGACCACTCCCGCCTTCCTGCTCGAGCAGGCGACGAATATTTCTTCCACCAACTGGACCGCCTTGTATGGCGCCACCGTTTCGAATGACAAATATGTGGTGAACCTCGCGAACACCAATGCCGCCGGGTTCTTTCGTTTGAAACAGATCGTGAACGGACCCGTGCAGCCGATTATCTTTGGTATACATCCGAACCTCCCTTCCCCGGATGATTGGACCCCGGTCGACGTTTGCCCGATCGTGGATGAATTCTGGGGTTGCCTGTATTCCAAAATAATCCTGGCGGATTTCGCGTACATCTTCGACGCCAGTGCGTGCGTTGATCCCAATCGACGTCCGAACGATCCAGCTCCCACTTTCAAGTGGCAAATTTTCTTTTCGGAAGCTGACGGCGGGCTTGAGTGGCTCTATCCCGGCATCCAGGGAAGTGCTACGGCAGTGCTGACCATTCAGCCCGATTCCCTTCCCGTGACCGTCGGCCCCTTGAGCGAGGTTGAAAACCAATGGCGATTCTTACTGACGATCACGCACCAATCGACCGATCCGTTCTCAACCGGAACCATGACGACGACGGTTCCTTTTCGTGTTCGCTACGCCAATTCACAACTCCCTCGGTAATGCCAGACCTGCGCGACGGAGCGCGCAACTGACGACGCAAATAGAACACCAACGATGTTCCGTCATGCAGCCTGGCGTTTTTCCCTTTTTCGGAAGGACGAGTTCCACGAAGTTCCACGAGTCCCTAATTTGATCATGCCGCCCGGTGGTGTCCCACCAGCGGGAAGCTACCCTGGGTAACAAATCCCAGCATTCTGTCCCGCGACTGCGGCGACGCGAGCGAAGCGAGTTTCAAGTTTGTGTAAATATTAGGATTGACCCTTTTTCGCAGTGCCATAGGCACGACGATAGCCCCGTTTTTCAAAACGGGGTAACGGAATCAAGCCAGGTCAAACACTCTCCCGCAGGGGCGAGCGCAGCGAGTATCACAATCGATCTAGTGTAAATGCCGAATATCTTTTTGAGAGAAAAGGTGGGGTGCTGCCACACGAAAGTAAATTGCGAGACGACTATGCTCAGTGAATGAAGTCGGCTGTTGGCGGCGGCTGTTCAATTGAAGTCTCAAACGTGGCGGCTGGCAGGGTAGATGTACAATTTGTTCATGACGGGGACCGACTAGTGACAGAGGTAAATCGCGAAAATCATGACTGTTCTTTTGATGCGCTCACAAAAAGCTACGCCTCTCAAGCATCAGAGCACCAAAACACGAACATCCGCCTTGGGTTTCTGCTGGTACTCGATCAAACCCAGCCGCATCGGAAAGGCATTCCTCACCTCAATGACCTGGTTTTTCCTAGGAAACTCGTTCGCAGCGGAGAGACTGAGCCACGGTGGGTCATTATTGTAAAGGTTCCGGGACGTCGATTAGTGCCGAGCTCTCTAGGATAATTTTGGAAGGTCTGTACGTCGCATTGACGTTGAATTTGCCGAGAACGGGTCATCTGGCCCTGATTATAAAACTACGCCGTAAGCTGGTTTATGTGAACGTTATTCGTATTGAACTGCTTTACCCTCAAACGGCCTATAAGTCTTTCCGGAGCCGCTTGGCCACCGCGGATAGGACGAATATTAATTCTCCTTTGATGGAAAAGCACATATTTCCTCACGCAGTTCGCTGAGAGGTTTGTTTGATAAAAATGCTTCAGCAATGAACAAACGTAATCCATGAAAGCATCTGCGCTCATTAACTGTTTCTCATGGCCACCGGTATTTCCCGATTTCAACTCACAAAAAACGATATAAAAATTTTCTAATTGTTTAAGAACAATTATAGCGTCGCAAACTTTATTTGGCCCATCCGGAGAGGCGCGTAGGCATTCACTTAACTTTTTATTCGTTTTGTCGAGCGTGAATGCGATGGTGTCTTCGGTAATTCCATTAACGAAGACCTCTGATAGGCCGTGTGTGCCAACGTTATTTCGCTCCTTAATTAGGAGCCTCCGCTGATTACTGTCCCAATCCAAACGAGTCCAATCAGCAAGCAGGTCACGTACTGCCTTAAGTTCTCTGTTCATGAGGGCTTTCAAGTGCAATCGTTAGTTCGTCTTGAACATTGTTCATTTCATCAATAACAGAATCAAATGTGGTTTTTGTGAATCCGAGTCGGTCAACGGTGGCACCTTCGAGTTTTCCGTTACATGCGACATATAGGCGAATTTTCGTCGGATCCAACACTTCTTCTTTTACATAGCCATGCGTCTTCATGAGCTTCGCTTTGCTCGGAAAATCATTCGATAGCATCATCAAATTGTTTATTTCTTTTATAAGATAATCGCTATGTGTAGTGAGGAAGACTTTTATTCCGGCATTAACGAGCATTGCCAGAAGGCGAGCCATCTTGCGCTGGTTACGTGGATGAAGGTTAAGCTCAGGCTCATCGATAATAAGCAGGTCGTTGGGCTTCGCAAAGTATTCAATGTAAACGACTAGATCAGACAAGGAGCGAACGGACGTTGAAGCCAAATAGAGCGGCAATGTTTTGCGTCTGCCCACTCGTTTAGCGGGCGCAAACTGGAGCTCTTTGGAAATAAGACGATATGTTCCGCCAACTAAATCCTCACAAGCGTTCAATAAATAGGGATGCTTCTCGCATAAGAAACTCCGCTCCTTGAGCAAATTCGGCAAGTCACGCGTTGTGTCGATATTGTCTCGAATCGGTCGCGCATATCGCGAAATCATTTTGCTTACCAACTCGAAGGGATTTAGGTTGCTCCAGTCTTCGCGATTCCTTAACTCGTCTGTAAGAATGTTTTTATTGATATCCAATTCTCGCCAGAAAAGCGAAATCCCGGTTCGTTCGGAACTGATGATAAAAGGTCTTGGAAAAATTTGACCGAACAGAATCTCGGCAATAATTGGATTTAAAATTTCTCGAAGGATTCTGGAAGATGGCAGGGGTTCGGTGGATTCACTTGCTTTTGATATCTCAATTTTTGTGCTTCCGGCTTCTTTACCAACCACAAGTAGTCTTTTTTCCTTCCCTCCTACAGAAGCCTGGACCGGTCGTGTCATGTCGGGCCGAAATTGTCCAATGTTAATATCAAATTTTGCTCGTTCAAAAGCCGATGCTTCGGCGGCAAAGATTTTATGAAGCGCCGTCGTATACTCAGTCGTCATTTTTGAGACTGAGTGCGACAGTGACTCAATCCGCGACTTCAAATCTAGGTGAGTTGTGCCCTGAGATTTTAAACGGTCAAGAATTCCCTCTTCGGAGCCGACATCAAAAAGACCAGGCCAGAATTTCAAAAAACCGTACAAGGCATAAGCAGCATAGGTTTTACCTGAATTATTCTGTCCGGTGATGATCGTTAATGCTCCAAGCTCAAACTCTGTGTCGTTCAAAACCCCAATATTTTGCAGCCTGACGTTCATGTTCAAATTCAAGCAATAATTTCACGATGGAGCAACCGCGCTTTTAGAGAAATAAAGTGCACTAATAATTTCAAAATCCAGAGACGATGTTTGGAATCTTCAGGCGTGGTGCCGCGGGTAGCCTCTCTGAGCATTTGCACAGCCATTTTACAGCCTTTATTTGCAAGGGTTTTAGAAAGCTGTGACGCCTCTACAGGGCCAACAGAATGTTGTGACTCGAAACCCGCGCCGATGCCCCTTCAGTTAGTTAAAGGCCCGGATTTTGACAGATGGCTTCCTTTCAGGTGGTCTGAAAAGACGATCACACATTGCCAAGTCTACGGTGCCGCGCCGAGAGGGGACGTACTCGGCCGGAAAAAGTTCAGTCCACAGGTATTTACACAATGAAACTCCTGCTTACGCGACTTGCTGCTGCTTAACCGCTTTTTCGCCTTCCAATCCGCGAGGTATTGCACCACGCGCGGATCGGACGCGGGGAACCAGTGGGGGCCGATTTGATATTCTAACTCGTAGGCGACGCAGCGGTCGAAGATGTGCCACTCGACGCCGTTGACGTCGATCGTCATGCCGCCGTAACTGTGCGCTTTCAAAATCGCTTTCGTGCCTGGCATCAATCCAGCGGGGAGGTTGTAGGAACTCGCGGGTTGCTTCAGAGTCAACGTCTGGCCGGGATAAATGGTTTTTTCGCGACAGCACATGGCGTCGAGTGAAGGAAGGGAAACGTTTTCACGCCATCGGGGAGACGTAACTTTTTTGAAATTTTTCTCTGGCAAGGAAATAGAGCGAGAATTTTGGGGGCCACCGACCGGGTTGCCTTTTCCGGGGCCAAAGGGGTGTCTCGTCTTTTGAAGTTTTCTGGTCTGTCTTTATGAAACAGGGACGTGGACGTCCCCGCTCCTACTGCTCTTCATCTCGTTGTACAATAGGTACATACTTCCTTCATAAATGCATCAGAGCGTGGCCAAATTGAATGGTCAACCTTCCCAAATACTTCCTCGAGAGCTCCAATCGTAGCTACGTAATGTTCTTTTAGATTTGCACTTCCGTCCCGTTGCGGAACGTGGTGAATAAAATGACCAAAGTTCTCGTTACAAAACAGGTGGTAATCACGTGTATGAACAATAAAATCATGCCAAACTGAGTCAACCGCGGGGGACGGCACGTACGGCCGGTCATTACGAGCGCAAAGGAATAGAAATTTTTCCAGTTCCTCAAAATATTGTTTCGCCTTATCAAATGAAACACCGGCTAAAAACGTATAATTGCGGATCACGTTTTCCGGGATTGATGTCACAAGAACAGGCTTTTTAGAAACGGCTTCGAACGTCTGCATAACAATTATTTCTTTTGAAAAACGCCTGTCCAAGTATCGCGCCTCATGCCGTTTTTACAAGCAATCTCAGTTTGCACTTGAAGCGCGGGAACACGTTCAAACCTGGGAAATCGAATCTTGAAATCGTAAGGTTTGGGAGATTCGTCTAAATTGCCGTCATTTATGTGGAAGCGACGAACGACTTTCATATTAAACTCTGGAGTTCTGAATGAACCTTCCGCTCGTTTGAGATCAGCAAGTGCGTCGACTCCTCGAGTAATGGTTGTTCTGGTCGCGAAACATTCCCGATTGTAATAAAGCAACCCCGAAGTCCTGCTCGCACTTGGACGGGCCAGAACCAAAACACAATGGATAACGTGGGATTGAAACTCGAGGTTTTGGCGATTTTCACATGTCAAATCCCCCTCCCATTGTCCTGTAAGCCGCGTATCAAGATCATAAGCCCGTGAAGCATATCCTACAGCAATACCGGCAACCGCCCAGATTGCACTTGCAGCTAAATTAACTGCCAAATCGGTAGTTATGGCCATATCTAGTAAGGTGGATAGCTACGCCTTGGTAGGGACATTTCTTAATCTTTGTTGCTCTGTCGAGAACAAATTGTGAGAAGAGGAAAGGACTCAGATCCGTGGTAACGACTCTAAGTCATCTCCTGTGTCTGGAAACTTTTCCCTTCGCTCAAATAACCATTCGGGCCAGTCCGTGAACTTTGTCTCGGGGTTTTCGGGAAACCCGGTTGACCTTCCATTTCCCTGGCCGGGAAAGAGGCTCAACCGCGGTTGACGTCGAATTTCCGTGCCCGGAAATAAAAACTTCTCCAGTCAGTAAGCTTTTTCCCTCTCCCGGAAACTCTACTTCCTGCGTCAGTAAAGATTTCCGGAGCCCGGAAAAGTGTCCCAACCCGGTTGGGACGAGTTTCCCGAGCCCCGGAAGGTCTACTTCCCTGGTTGGGACGACTTCCCCGAGCGCCGGAAAGTCTACTTCCCTGGTTGCGACGGTTTTCGGGAGCCCCGGAAAGCGTCCCAACCGGGTTGGGACAGTTTTCCCGAGCCCGGAAATCCTTACTTCCTTGGTTGGGACCATTTTCCGGGGAGGGAAAATCGACCTCAACCGCGGTTGAGGCGCTTTCCGGGGCTCGGGAAATCGGCGTCAACCGCGGGAAGTAAAGTTGGCGGAGGTTGATTATCAGCATCTTACGCTGATTGTTCAAAGTTTAAGGTTCAAAGGTCGGAAGTTGGCGGTGGGTGGAAATTCAGGATCTGTGCCAAGCTCCAATTTACGATTTGCGATTTACGACCGACGCGCGTAGCGAAGAATAAACCACGGAATTGACTCCCTCGCTCCCGCTCGCTCGGTCCTGTCGGACCTGCACCAGGGAGCATTCCTTTCGCCATTTCCCAAATGGCTCAAGTCTCAGAATACACAGAAAGGGGAGAAAGATGGCGGAATCCGATTTCTTTTCTGCGTATTCTGCGTGTTTCGTGGTTTCTCCCTCTTTTTGCAGCTTCGTTGCACTTCATTTATGCCAATTTCCCGATAGCACACCACCGATGGCCGATGGCAAGCGCACTTCATCTTTTCTCTTTTTCACCCTTTCACCCTTTCACCTTCTCGCCGATGACCAGACCTTGTCCCCGGTCTTCCACGTCCCTTAAACCGAATCTCCGAGCCAGTTGTAAATCGTTCGGCGACTGATTCCCAATTCCCGGGCGGCGGCGATTTTGTTGCCTTTGTTTTTGGCAAGGACCTGGGCGAGGCGCGCGCGTTTCATCGACTGCGATTCGAGGTCTTCGCCAGCGGTCGGGAGGACGAGTCGGTCGAAGGCGAACATTTCGTTCAACCATTCGGCAGAAAAGTTCCGTCCTTTGCCGAAAATAAATCCGCGTTCGATCACGTTCCGCAGTTCCCGAATGTTGCCGGGCCAACTGTGACTCAACAACGCCTGCATCACAGAGTCGGGCACCCGCGGAATCGGGCAGCCGTAGAGTTGGCTGAACTCCTGGACCAACTCCTGCACCAACAACGGGATGTCTTCCGGACGTTCGCGCAGCGGGGGGATGCGAAGGACGACGGTGCTGAGTCGATAATAGAGGTCGAGACGAAATTGCTTGGCCGGGATGAGTTCCTGGAAATCGCGATTCGTCGCGGCGACCAGGCGGACGTCGACCTTCAACAATTGTTCGCCGCCGACGCGCATGATCTCGCGTTCCTGGATGACGCGCAGCAGGCTGGCTTGCACCGGGAGCGGGAGGTCGGCGACTTCATCCATGAAAAGAGTCCCTCCGTCGGCGGATTCAAACTTGCCGATGTGCGTGCGGGCGGCGCCGGTGAAGGAACCCTTTTCGTGGCCGAACAATTCGGACATGGCGAGCGATTCGGAAATGGCGCCACAGTTCCAACAGACCATCGGCTTCGTGAAACGTCCGCTGAGTCGATGAATCTCGCGGGCGGCGAGTTCTTTTCCCGCGCCACTTTCGGCAATGATCAACACGGAGGCATTGGAATCGGCCACTTTGCGAATCATTTCGAACGTGTGCTGCATCGCGTCGCTGCGTCCGATCATCGCGCCGAGTCGAATCGATTGCTTTTTCGAACGAACCGCTTGCTTGAAGTCGCCGACGGTTTGGCGAATGACGGATTCCGTGGGGAAGCGTTCCACGGCGCTGCCGCCGATGTAACCAAGGGCTTCGGTGCGTTGATAGACGAGAGCGGTGTCCTGCGGCAAAACAATCGGGCCGCCGAAGACGACGACGTAAGGTTTCTCGACGACCTTTTTCAGCGCGCCGATGGTTTTGTTGATGAAGAGAATCGCTTCGTCGAGCTTCTCCTGGTGCGCCGCGGGGTCGTTGAAATTTTCTTCAGCAAACCCGAGATTCAAACAAAAGATATCGACCGAAACCTGGGCGAGCGCGAGCGCTTCATCGACGGAGAAGCAAAAACCGATCGTCAAAAGACCAGCCGCGCGAGCTTCGGCCAAAACTTCGACTTCTTTCTGAAAGCCGAGGCCGTTCTTCTCCAGTTCCTCGCGGAAATTGCCGTCGATAAAACCGACGGTAGGGAAATTCGTGATGCCGGCGATGCCGTGGGCTTTGGCGCGACTGAAAAATTCCGGCCAATTCGTTTCCTCATCCTGCGGACAGACGCCGAGAATCAAAGGAGCGTCCTTGACGCGGGTCATCACCTGTCGACTCGCGATTTCCCATGCGAGCTGATTGGCATTGGAGTAAGGGAGCAGTGACGCCATGGAACTGAGTCCCTGCATGCGGAAAAAACCGGCGGTGAGGACCATCAACAAATCCGCGCCACCTTCGTGCGCCGCTTTGGCTGTCATGCCCGAGCCGACCGCCGCGCCGATGAGGGGTTGACGCAGGGAGAGCTTTTCACGAAGAGCGGCAACGGGTGACATTGCGCACAGGATGCACACTTTGCTGCACAGTCGTCAATGCTCCAGGATTGCACACTTGGGAAAAGGCCAGCAAACAAGGGGAGCGGTTGGAGGAAGGGTGATTGGCATCAAATGTGCGAAGGGTTTCCAAAACAATTTGAGGAACGATAGCGGACCTCACCCTGGCCCTCTCCTTCCCAGGAGAGGGAGAATTGTTCTCAGCTTTTTGGATTAAATGACACGCTGGATTGGCCGGACAATTATTGACCAATCAGGAAACGTGCGATTGCTGTCCCCTCTCCGGGGAAGGAGAGGGTTAGGGTGAGGTCGCTTTTTCCGGAATTGCCGGCAGTTCACTGGTCAGACAAGAAACGTTATGAGAAACAACAACTCTCGCGCGGAGATTCTAAAACGCCTTCGCGCCAAAATTGCTGAGGGCAAACCGATCATCGGCGGCGGCGCCGGAACTGGCCTTTCCGCCAAATGTGAGGAAGCGGGCGGCATTGATCTCATCGTGATTTATAATTCCGGACGCTTTCGTATGGCAGGACGCGGATCGCTGGCGGGGTTGATGCCTTACGGCAACGCCAATCAGATCGTAAAAGAAATGGCGTACGAAGTGTTGACCGCGGTGAAGCAAACGCCGGTGCTCGCGGGAGTTTGCGGAACGGATCCTTTCATGTTGCGCGATCACTTCCTGCGTGAGCTGAAGGACTTGGGTTTCGCCGGAATCCAGAATTTTCCCACGGTCGGTTTTTACGACGGCAATTTTCGGACGAGCATCGAAGAGACGGGGATGGGTTATCAGTTGGAAGTCGATTGCGTCGCGGCAGCCAATGAGCTGGATCTTTTGACCACGCCGTATGTTTTCAACCCGGAGGAAGCCGCGTTGATGACGAAAGCCGGCGCTGATATCGTGGTGGCTCACATGGGCCTGACTACCAGCGGCAGCATTGGCGCGCGGACGGCGAAAACGCTGGAGAGTTGTGTTGGTGAAGTCCAGGCCATTGTCGATACATGCAAGGGGCTTCGTCCCAATGTGCTGGTGATCTGTCACGGCGGCCCCATTGCTACACCCGAGGACGCCCAATTCATTCTGAACAAATGCCAGGGCGTGGATGGATTTTACGGCGCGAGTTCCATGGAACGGTTGCCAACCGAAACCGCCATCACCGGTGAGGTAAAGAAATTCGGCAAATTGAGTCTGGGCGCAAACGGAAAACGGAAAGGCGTATGAAACAAAGTATTTTTATAGGGATCGCTTTTCTTTCTCTCGGCTTCGGACAAGGACTCCATGCCGTCGAACCCTGGGCTGACAAAAAGCTTAGCGTGACGAATGGGCTGGAAATCTGGCTGGATGCTTCGCGAGAACTCGCGGCGCGCGCGCATAACAAAACGGTTCCCTCGAAATTGATCAACGGCGGTCCAGTCGACTGCTGGCACGACGCTTCCGGACATGGTCGGAATGTTTACCAACCGGTTCCCGAGGCGCGGCCGCATCTGCAACAGACCACCTTGAACACGGCTTCGTTGCGTTTCGACGGCACTAACGACTTTCTTGCGGCGACCGGGCTGACCAATCAGTTCGGAACCACCACGATTTTCATCGCGGGCGCGCCGCGTTCCAACAAGAAGGAGTTTACTTCGTTCCTTGCCTTTAATCGTGCTGAAGAAAACGACTATTCCAGTGGCCTCAACATTGATCTCGGCACTGGCAGGAAAAAGAAATTCGATTTCCTGAACATCGAAGGCGCGGGTTTTACCGGTATTCAGAACTTACTGGTGGGCTCGGCTCCCTTTGGAGAACTGCACGTCCTCTCGATCACCGCCTACGCGGGACAGAATACGGTGAGTGTTTGGTTGGATGGTCTGTTTCAACGCTCTTCAGGATTCGTTAAGCCGCTCAACGAGACTCGTATCGGAGGCGACCACCTCACGATTGGCGCGCGATTCTACTCCAACGACAACGAACCCGCGCATGTGCAGGGATTCTTTGATGGGGATATTGCGGAGGTGTTGGTCTTCAATCGAATTCTCTCTGATGACGAGCGAGCCAAAGTGGAGGGTTATCTCAAAAGCAAAACGCAGACGGCGATTCCGGGGCGCACGCTTTCGCCGTGGGTTGCGGTCACAAACCCTCCGCCCGTGCAGATGTTACTGCCGGGCTTCAGCGCGCGTGAATTGCCGGTGACGTTGAACAACATCAACTGCGTGAAATATCGTGAGGATGGGAAGCTCGTGGCGCTCGGTTACGACGGGAACATCTGGCTGCTCACGGACACCGATGGCGACGGTGTGGAAGACAAAGCGGTGCCCTTTTGGAACAAGCCTACCCTGCGCGCTCCGATCGGGCTCGCCCTAACGCCGCCCGGTTATGCACGAGGTCAAGGAGTGTTCGTCCCCTCGAAAGGAAAACTGTCGTTGATTGTCGACACCAATGCTGACGATGTTGCTGATGAAGAAGTCATTGTTGCAAAAGGTTGGAACGAATCCTTTCACGGCGTTGACGCCCTTGGGGCGGCGGTTGGGCCGGATGGGAGTGTTTATTTTGGTCTGGGAACAGTGAACTTCGTGAGCCCTTACCTCGTGGATAAGAATGGGAAAGCAGGATACAGCCTCACCAACGAGCACGGCACGATTATGCGCGTCTCGCCGGACTTCAAGACGAGAGAGATTGTCTGCACGGGAATTCGTTATCCGGTGGCACTGGCTTTTAATGAAGCGAAGGATCTGTTTTGCACGGACCAGGAAGGAGCCACGTGGCTGTCGAATGGAAATCCTTTCGACGAACTATTGTATATCGAACCCGGGAAACATTATGGGTTTCCGCCGCGACATCCGAAACATCTGCTCGGTGTCATCGACGAACCCAGTGTGTTCGATTACGCGCCGCAACATGAATGCACGTGCGGTTCGAATTTCAACCTGCCGGTCGGAACCAAACAGGCAACATTCGGACCAGCGTCATGGCGCGGGGATGCCTTTGTTGCGGGATACTCCCGAGGCAAACTCTACCGGACGAAGCTGGTAAAGACGGCTTCCGGTTACGTCGCACAGAATCAACTGATTGCAGACCTCAACATGATGCCGGTAGACGCGTGCGTTTCTCCAACCGGTGATTTGGTTGTTCCGGTGCACAGCGGGAAGCCGGATTGGGGCAGTGGACCGACCGGAACGGGCAAGGTTTACAAAATTTCGTACAAGGACAAAGGCACGCCGCAGCCAGTGGCGATGTGGCCGGCGAGTTCAACGGAGACCGTCATTCAATTTGATCGTCCACTCGAAGACGACAGCGTCCGCGATTTGACGAAGCGACTCACGATTGTGCAGGGAAAGTATGCGACAGCGGGCGATGCGTTCGAGTCGTTCCGACCTGGCTATCAAGTGGTGCAGAACCAGATGCTTGAGCCACGTTACGCCATCAAGGTTCTGTCCACTGCGGTGAGCACTGATCGCACTGTATTGACTCTTCGCACCGAACCACGACAGGAAGCAGTCAATTATGTCGTCTCCATCTCGGGTTCGGATCGGGTCCTGAAGGACAAAGAATTACCACGACGGAATTATGTGTCATTGGCCCATGACCTGAGTGGCGTTGAAGTGGAATGGCAAGATGCAAAGAAGAATCAATGGTCGGGCTGGCTGCCTCATTTGGACTTGGAAGTCGCCAGGAGTTTTACCGCTGCGAGTAAGAGTCACCGCGCGCTTTGGGAGAATGTGAGCAGACCCGGAACATTGAAAATCCGGGGACAACTGGATCTCTGGCAAATGCTACGACCGGCGATTCAACCCGGCTCGGAACTTGATTACGCCTACGCAGAGGAAACGGTCACAGTGGTTCTTCAGTCGAAGTCTCCCATGACAGTTACGGCGAACTCGATGAAAGTAACTCGGCTGAGCGACCGCGAAGTGCATCTTACGGCTACGCCGAAGGAGAATCACTGGTTCCCTATCGAAGTAGCGGTGTCGACGTCAGCCGAAACCACGTCATTACAGGTTTCCTGGTACACTGCGGAAGACACTCGTCGACGCGCCCTGCCACTTCGCCGCATCTTTGTTCCCTGGGCGATTCCGGCAAACAGTGAAGAACAACGACCGGCGGAACGCGCGATACCTGAAATCGCTGGAGGGAATTGGCTGCACGGCAAGAAACTGTTTTTCGGCGAACAAGCCGCTTGCTCCAAATGTCATACGATGGGCGGTGCCGGAGGGAAAATTGGGCCTGACCTCTCGAATCTGATTCATCGTGATTACGCCTCCGTGCTGAAAGATGTGATGCAGCCCAGTGCTGCCATCAACCCTGACCACGTGGCATACAACGTGGAGTTAAAAAATGGCGAATCGTTGACTGGCATTATCGTTTCGTCCACCGAAAGCGAATCGAAGCTCGCCGATGCCGCCGGGCAGATCACAAGCATTCCGAAAAGGGATATCGCTGCGTTGAAGCCTTCTACCATTTCGCTGATGCCGGAAGGTTTGCTGCAATCGTTTTCCGAACAGGAGCGGAAAGACCTATTTGCTTTCCTGCTGACTCTTCCGATGGAACCGGCGCCTTTGGAAAGAAGTGGGGAACCGCCAGCTCGTTCCCGTGCGGAAGTCGACGCGCTTTTGAAAGCTTCCGTCCATGCCCCTGACGAAACAAAGAAGCCTTTGCAGATTGTTCTTTGCTCCGGCCCAAAAGATCATGGGCCCGGGGAACATGATTATCCCTTGTGGCAAACACGTTGGTCTAAACTCCTTTCGTTTGCGGAGAATGTGGCCGTGGAGCGAGCCGATCCGTGGCCAAGCGCAGAACAGTTAAGTCGAGCGGACATCATCTTGTTTTACTCCAACAATCCGGGCTGGTCTCCGGCGAAGGCCGCTGAGCTGGATTCATTCCTCAGTCGTGGCGGGGGTGCTCTTTACATACATTTTGCCGTCGATGGTCATGACCATTGTGACGAATTGGCCAAGCGAATTGGGCTCGCATGGCGCGGTGGTGCCTCCAAGTTTCGCCATGGCCCTCTCAACTTAAGCTTTGCTGCTCATCCGATCACCGCGGGCCTGACACAAACTCATTTTGAAGATGAAAGCTATTGGAACCTGGTCGGAAACAAAACCAACCTGCAGTTGGTTGCGACGGGACCGGAAGAAGGTGCGCCGCAGCCACTCATGTGGACGCGCGAACAAGGCAAAGGCCGCATCTTCGTTTCGATCCCGGGCCATTACAGTTGGACGTTCGATGATCCGATATTCCGATTATTGATTCTACGAGGGATGGCGTGGTCATCGCATCAGCCTTTGGGTCGTTTCGATGATCTTGTAACGATCGGTGCGCGAATTTCTGATTGAGCAGAAACGAAACCGTTTGAGGAAAAGTTGCGTCCAACAGGCATGACGGTAATACTTCAATCTGTGTTCTCTTCCATGAAACGTCTCATGCGGAAATCCGCCATCGTCGTCCTGTTATTGCTCAGCCTTGCTGTGCACCTTCACGCGGCGGAAAAACCAAATATCCTGATTATCCTCGCTGACGATCTTGGGTTTTCGGATATCGGATGTTTTGGCAGCGAGATTCAAACGCCGAACATCGATTCCCTGGCGAAAAATGGAATTCGTTACACGCAATTTTATAATACGGCGCGCTGCTGTCCGACCCGTGCTTCCCTGTTGACCGGCTTGTACCCGCACCAGGCGGGTCTCGGTCACATGATGGTTGATCGGAACCTGGAAGGATATCGCAGCAACCTGAACAAAAATTGCGCGACCATTGCGGAAGTTATGAAAACCGCGGGTTATCGCACCTATATGTGCGGCAAGTGGCATGTAACAAAGTTTGATGGCCCGAACGACGATCAATCGAATTGGCCTGTACAGCGAGGGTTCGACAGGTTTTACGGAACGTTGCGCGGCTATGGAAGTTTCTATGATCCATCCGCGTTGTGTCGCCAGAATACTTTTATTACGCCCGAAAATGATCCGGAGTACAAACCAAAGCAGTTTTATTACACCGATGCTTTGAGTGACAACGCAGTTCTTTATTTGCAACAGCACCACAAGGAGTCGCCAAATAAACCTTTCTTCATGTACTTGGCCTACACCGCGGCTCATTGGCCGATGCACGCTTTGGAAAAAGATATCAACAAATACAAAGGGAAATTTGATACGGGCTACGAACCGGTACGTAAAGCACGCGTGGAAAAACTCAAGGAACTCGGCTTGATTGATCCGAAATGGGAAATCGCTCCCACGACCGGAGATTGGGATGCCGTGAAGCGCAAGCCGTGGGAATCCCGTTGCAAGGAAGTTTTTGATGCAATGATCGACAACATGGATCAGGGCATCGGACGGGTTTTGGCGGAATTGAAACAAAGCAAACAGCTCGACAATACCTTGATTTTCTTTTTACAGGACAATGGTGGATGCGCTGAAGATATGGGACGAAAAGGTCCGCAACCGGGTGGCGAACCGCGTTTGCGTCCGTTAAAGCCGGATGAGCTGCAATTGCAGACCAAGCCGCCCATGGTGACACGCGACGGCCGTTCGGTTCGGACAGGTCCTGGGGTGATGCCTGGCCCTGCGGATACCTATATTGCTTATGGAAAAGCCTGGGCGAATGTTTCCAATACGCCTTTTCGCGAATATAAACATTGGGTTCATGAAGGAGGCATCTCGACTCCACTGATTGTGCAATGGCCAAAAGGCATTCCGTCGAAACGAGTCGGAGCTATCGAAAAAACACCCGGGCACGTCATTGATTTGATGGCGACTTGCGCAGATGTGTCCGGAGCCAATTATCCGAAGGAATTAAGAGGAAACAAAATCAAGCCGATGGAAGGCACCAGCCTTGTTCCAACGTTTGCGGGCAAGTCAGTTGACCGCAAGAACCCGATTTTTTGGGAGCACGAAAGTAATCGCGCCGTCCGCGACGGCAAATGGAAACTCGTAGCCAAAGCGGATGAGAAATGGGAGCTCTACGATATGGAGACCGATCGCACCGAAATGCATGATCTCGCTGCCAAATATCCAGACAAAGTAAAGGATATGGCCGCAAATTGGGATGCATGGGCGGCCCGCGCCAACGTTCTGCCGCTCGGTGGCTGGAAAGGAAAAGGACCGGGAGAATAGTTTAATGGAGAGTGACACCGAAATCGCGGACACAATCGTTCCAATCAAATCGAATGGTCGTATTCCGCCTGCCGCTTATGTTGCGGCGGCAGGATTGGCCTGTCTGCCGATTGGTTTGATCTGGGATATTTCGCATCACAGCACCATCGGCCGCGATACATTTTGGACTCCAGCTCACATTCTGATTCAACTCGGAGGAATCATTCCTGCCATCCTGTTTGCCTGGATTGCGTTGCAGGCAACCTTTGGCCGTTCGAACGAACAGCGCGATGCTTCGGTGTCCCTGCTTGGCGCTCGAGCGCCTCTTGGGGTTTGGGTAACTGTGTGGGGCACATTAGCGATGTTGACGTCGGCACCGTTTGACGATTGGTGGCACAATCGATACGGCCTCGACGTAAAGATTGTCAGCCCGCCGCATGCAATTCTTGGGCTCGGAATGTTTGCGGTAGGAATGGGGATCTTGCTGTTTGTTTTCTCCTGTCAAAACCGCGCGCCAGTGGAAAACCAAAATCGAGCCGGGTTGATCTGTGCTTTTGCTGTAGGGGCTTTGATCACCTTGTGGGCAGATTTCACAACGGAGTATAGCTGGCCGAATGCGCAGCACGGTGCGCGATTTTATTCCGTTATTTGTCTGCCGTTTCCATTGCTTCTGGTCCTGGCGACAAGAGCGTCGCGGATCCGGGGTGCAGCGACCATTGCCGCGGCGACGTACATGTCCATTTTGATTTTTATGATCTTGGTGCTTCCGCTATTTCCAGGGCACCCGAAGCTGGCACCGATCTATCATCCCGTAGATCGGATGGTTCCTCCTGCATTTCCGCTCCTTCTGATTGCTCCAGCCATTCTGATTGATGTCATTTTGTGGAGGTTTTCTGGCGCACCATCCGCTCTTAAGAATAGGGAACCGTGGTGGCGAGATTGGGCTTTATCGTTCGTTGTCGGAATTGTTTTCCTGGTAGTAATGTTGGTTGTGCAATGGAATTTTTCCGCATTCCTCCTGAGTGATGCCGCCGATAATCGATTTTTTGCACGAAGTGGTCATTGGCCTTACTTCTCTCAGCCGGGAAGTTGGATGAATGAATTCTGGGAGCGTGAATCACGAGTGACAATGCATTCGCTTGCGGGAGCATTTGGACGCGCATTCATCTCTACGCGGATTGGCTTGTGGTTAGGCAATTATTTGCTGCGGCTAAAACGATGAGAAGACTTTTTGTCACGGCCTGGCTTTTTTGTTTTTGTTTCGTTGCCGAAGCTCATATTGGCAGCCCCAATGTCTTCTTTGAAGGCAATGCTGGTCCTTACCCCTTGCGAGTGGTGATTAAACCTCCGCAAGTAGTCCCTGGTCTTGCGGAAATCAGTATCCGTGTGCAGGCGGGCTCTGCACATGACGTCTCTGTCCTTCCCATTTTCTGGCGGGCAGGCCGAAAAGGAGCACCGCCACCAGATTTCGCTGTGCCGGTCTTTGGAGAAACTAATCTCTACTCAGCTGCGTTGTGGTTGATGAAGGCGGGTGCATACAATGTTGAGGTGGTAGTTCGGGGCAGCGCAGGGGAAGGAAAGCTGCTCGTGCCGGTTAATTCAATCGCCACCAATACGCGTCCAATGTCAGCGGGCTTTTCTATGATGCTTTCCGCTTTGGGTATCTTGTTGTTCATTGGGGGGCTTGCGATTGCTGGTGCGGCATTCGGCCAAAGTCTGATTCCAGAGGGAGCATCCCTTCAGGCCAAAGATCGTTGGCGAGGACGTTTAGCAATGATCGTGACTGGCTTGATTCTCTTTGGCTTGGTGTTCGGTGGAAAAAAATGGTGGGACTTTGAAGATAAAAACTATCGAAATAATTCGTTGTATCACCCGATGCCCATCACCGCGAGTGTTCGAACTGAACATAACGAACATATTCTCCGCGTGAAGATTGATGCGTCTGACCATCGCGGTGATTGGACTCCGTTGCTCCCTGACCACGGTAAATTGATGCATCTCTTTTTGGTAGGTGACGGGGTTCCGTCAGCCTTCGCTCATTTGCATCCGATTTCCAAGAATGGCACCGGAACACTTTTCGAAGCGGCTCTGCCACCTTTGCCAGCTGCCAGTTATCGACTTTATGCAGATATCACTCATGAAAGCGGTTTCGCCGAAACGCTGACCAACGAGGTGGATTTGCCTGCGCCGTCTGGAGAGATGACGCGAATTTGGCTCGGGAATCTGTCCGAGCCCATTTGTTCATCAACGGTGGCGGAGCGCCTTTCCACAAATCTCTTTTTTCCTCCCGATCGCGACGATTCCTGGTATCTCCACTCACAAAAAGATAGCGCAACACAGGTTCTCGTGGGCGGCGATTATTTGTTGCGCTGGGAAAATCCGAGCACATTGAAGCGGGATCAAGATGTAAGTTTACGGTTCCGCCTTTTAACCGGCCAAACAAAGTCTGCTGCGATTGAACCTTATCTTGGCATGTTGGGGCATGCTGTCGTTCGGCATAAGGACGGAACGGTTTTCACACACGTCCATCCTTCAGGGACGTTCTCCATGGCGGCGCAAGAGTATTTTACGAAAGGAAAAACGGGTGAACCCAATCCTGTCTCGGCTGCAGCCAACGAGCACAACAATCATACGAACGGCGTCGTGGCGGATATCTCTTTTCCTTACGCGTTTCCGAAGTCAGGTCCGTACACAATTTGGGTCCAAACCAAATCTGATGGCAAAATTCTCACGGGCCGCTTTGATGTCAATGTCGCCGGTGCTTCGCGGTAACTTATTTTTCTTTTCCGACGACGTCTTGTATGGGGGTTCCGGTTCTCGGAAATGCCGCATGAAAATCTTTTCCAAGAAATGCCGCAAGCGTGCTGGCAATTTGATTCTGTTGAATCGGTTGAATGTTTGAGCGCTCGCCTAAAGCGGGAGTGTCCGGCCCGAGAACGGCCAGCCAGATATTTTCTGCGCCTTTGATACTTCGACCGTGATCTTTCCAGTCGGTTCCTTCTATTCCGCGGCCGTGATCGCAGGTGATAATAAAAGTCGTTTTGTTACGGTAACGTGGCATCGATTGGACGGTCTCCCACAATCTCTGAACAAAACTGTCAACGTGATGGGCTGCGGCAAGATAAAGATCATAACGACGTTCGTGTGCCCATTCGTCTGTTTCTCCAAAGCCGACAAACATTACTCGTGGCTGCTCCTTCTTTACGTAATCCAATGCGCCATGAAAAATAAACGAATCCATGGTGGCGCCATTCCAAATCGTCGTGGTGTCTTTAAAAATGGTGTTCACCTCTGGAGAAATTTTGATTTCGTCGGCAAACTTCTCGCCCCAAGCCGGCCAGATTGGCAAGCGGCTACGTTCACAATTGAAGATGTAAGGAAAGACGTCCCAGTTTCCGAAAACTGCCGTTTTACCTTTGAAGGCAGATTGTTGGTTTAACCATTCGAAGACGTTCGTGTTCGGGTTAGCTACTTTATCATTGCTGTCGATGCGTGCGTCCGCCGCTCCAGTGATGACTTCGTTATATCCGGGATAGGAAAATTTTTTCCCATTCGTAATGTGAGCGATGCTTCCTTTGTTGGTATTCCCAAAGATCTGTCCATGTTGCGCGATTTCCTTCCAAAAGAATGGAAGAAGTAATTCCCGTCGCTTTTCGGGTGTGTCTCGCAGGAAATCATTACGAAAAGCGTTCGTGTTTCTCACGCCGCCGAATGCAGCATCATTCATCTTTTCATCGGCGCCGTTAAAGACTTCCTGCCAGCGAAAGCCATCAATCATGATGAGAAACACATTTTCCGTCTTTAGTTTCTCCGCGTGAGCAACGGAAAACAGAAGAAGAAACAGGAACAATGGCAGCCAGTTAACGATTCTTTTCATGGAGTTTACAGAGTTCATCAGCATGTTGGATGCAAATTAAGTCCCCTGTATTCGAGGGGTGGCGAATGATTTCCCGTTCGACAAACGGTTCACTTTAACGAAACATTCGAGGGTCTTTTCCATCCATGCATCGCGATGCTGTTCAACAGAGTCCTGCTGTTTCGCAAAAGAAGCGAATGCTTGGATTTCTTCTGAGTTGGCGCGGGTTCATGCTTATGGTGGTTCTTCTTGTTGGAGCCCTTCTTTTTGGCAAACAATCACGTTCTCAAAGCGAATGGGAGCTTTATCAGAAGGAGTTTATTGCCAGCGGAGAACATTTGGACTGGGAATACTTTATTCCGCCCAAGATTCCAGAAGCGGAAAACTTCTACGCCGCCCCCGGGATGAAACAAATCTTTCAAAGAATGAGAAATCCCGATGTGATCCCAGCAACAAATAATTTGGTGTTATGGAATTTGCCGCCCCAGGGGAACTGGTCGGAGCTAAAAGGAAAAGAGGAATTTATCTCAAGTCCGAACGGTTACAGTTATCCCACTTCAATTGTTCTCAATTGGGAAAAGACGAATCGCGTGTTTCTCGATCTCTTTTACGATGCCTGTCAACGTCCAAAGGCCCGCCTGCTCGGCAGTTACAACAGGCCTTTTTACGATCTTCCAAATTTTGTGGGAATGCGGGTTGCCGCGCAATCGCTTGCGACTCTGGCGAGGGCACATCTGGTCAACGAGGAACCGGACAAAGCGCTACGTGATCTTGCTGGGATCGAACGTCTCATCGACTGCCTTGAGAATGGTCCGACGCTAGTTGAAGCAATGATTCGCGTCGCTTTGATTGGTCTCTATGTAGAATCGGTTCGTTTTGGATTCGAAAAAAACGCATGGGAGGACGAACAGCTTGTGGCGTTACAAAAGCCGCTGCTAAAATTCCGTTGCCTCCCGGGGGTCGCCCATTCGTTGAAGGCTGAAGTTGCGCAAGTAGTAAGGTCGGCCGAAACGCTTCCTTTCGACGAGTTGAGAGGCGGAGGTCCAGTCCGGTTTTCATGGGATTGGAAAGGGATAGGAAATTATTTTGAATCGATCATTCAGCGCGTTCGGTTTGCCAGCGCCCGGGAACGGAATCTTCTCACCTATACACGACTGATGCAGATGTCGTTTAAAGTTTTTGATGCAAAGGGAGAACGATATTATCCAAAAGAGTCGACCGCACAGACCGCCCGTTTCAGTTCTTTATCAAATTCTGCCGGGAATATCCTCTCACTGATTGCCATTCCGAACTTCGTCAAAGCTTACGAAACAGCCGCCAAAAATCAAACCCAGGCGGACCAGGCAATGCTCGTCTGTGCTCTTGAGCTGTTTCGACGCAAGGAACAGCATTATCCAGAAACGTTGGAGGAATTGGTTCCGCAATATATCGCGACGTTGCCGATCGATGTACTCAGCGGAAACATCTATCAGTATCGCCGAAAAGGTCTGAACGACTTTGTTCTTTATGGAGTCGGAGTGGACGAAACGGATGATGGTGGTGCCGCTTCCGATTGGGTTTGGGGTAAGTAGATTTCGCCTTTTGTTGACGAGGATCAGTGCCCGGAGAGCAATCTCACACTCACGATCGTTGCTGGTCGTAATGATGGTAAGTATCGGTGTAGGCCTTTGTGGTATTTGGTTTCCATCCTTTAGATGATTTCGTAAATCCGCTGGTGTGTTAGCCTAAACTTGGGGGGAAATATGCGTAGGGAAAGAATAGAAGCTTTGGTGGTTGGGGCGGGGCCTGTGGGATTGCTGACGGCTTTATTGCTGAAGCGGTCTGGCGTAAATGTAAGGATTATTGATCAGGAACAACAAACAACGACGAGAAGTTATGCGTCGGCTTTGCATCCCGCGACGCTGGAGTTGTTGGCGCATTGGGATTTGACCGAGGATATTGTGGCCGGGGGAAACCGGGTTAATACCATCGCGTTTTATGATCGAAGGGAATGGCGAGCTCAGGTCAGTTTCCGGGAATTGGCCGGAGAGTTTCGCTACATCGTAGTTCTGCCGCAGGACCGGCTGGAAAAAATCCTTGAAAAGAAAATTTTCGCGGAAGGGCTTAGGGTGGAATGGAACCAACGTTTGTCGACGATCGTAGTAAATGATGGAAACGTGGTCGCACAGGTCGATCGACTTCGCGAAAGTGGGAAAGGTTATGTCATTCCATACCTTGACTGGGAGGTTGAAAGCACTTCTGAAATTACGGCCGACTTCGTTGTGGGGGCTGATGGGCTTAATTCCCACGTCCGGGAATGCCTGAACATTCCCTTGAATTCACTAGGACCGGTGCGCACCTTCGCCATGTACGAATTTGAAACGGATCGTCCTTTAGCCACGGAGATGAGAGTGGTTCTGAATGAGGGAACCCACGTTTTCTGGCCCTTGCCGGGTCGGCGTTGTCGTTGGACTTTCGAATTATCCTCTCCGGAAGCGATAGGGTTTCCTTCGAAGGAGCGCAGCCCCTTTATCATTGAGTCCGAACAATAGGATCGTGAAAGAAGGGATACGTTGGAGAAGTTTTTGAAGCAGCACGCTCCCTGGTTCAAAGGATTGGCTACAGAGATCACCTGGGCACCGTATGTGCAATTTGGATCGTTCCTCGTTGAGCGGTTTGGGTCCGGAAACTGCATTTTGATTGGGGACGCTGCCCATCAGGCAGAGCCTATCGGCGTGCAAAGTATGAATATTGGCCTGCGTGAGGCAGCAGACATTGC
Source organism: uncultured bacterium (assembly GCA_966095605.1). Lineage (GTDB taxonomy): Bacteria > Verrucomicrobiota > Verrucomicrobiia > Limisphaerales > JACDHS01 > CBHWET01. The sequence goes on from CBHTTJ010000057.1 coordinate 23,001, forward strand.
GGGTCGCATTTCCAGGATTCATCAAGGCGAGTCAACACTCGAAACCATTTCCGAATTCTTTCACGAACGCCAAAGTGAATGGCAACAACTGTTGGTGTGGGAAGGGTTAAAAGCAGGATCAGGGGCTGATCCTTGGATTGTTGGAGCAGCCAAGGAGATTGCTTCCTGTATTCCTGCCTCCGGCCAGAACCTCAGCCAATTACTGGCCCAACTCCAAATTGAATTTCATCCGCACGTCGAATCGCTTCCGGTGTGAAAAACTCTTAATCTTTTAACACCTTCTGAATATGCGGTATTAAGCGGCGAGCCAGCCGTTCGTTCCCTTCATCATTCGGATGCAAAGGATCATGCAAATACTCTTTGTCATCCGAGCCAAATAGATCGAGTCCCTCCACAACAAAAACCAATGTATCGCCCCTTGTCTTTTGCTCCATCGCGGCGGAGCGCATGAGTTGCCGCAGATGTTCCGACCTTGCTTTGTATTCGGGGTCATTCGATTCCTTAAGGGAAAAGATCGGCGTGATGCAAAAGATTGGAATGCCGGGATGTCCCGCCCTGATTGTGGTGAGCATTTGAAGATAAGCATCCCCCGATTGATCGCCATAGGATTTACCGAGATCAAAAATGTAACAGCTGGCATCGACCTGATTTACCAGATCGACGACAGTTGCTTCAGCTTTTCCCGCGCCACCAAATCCAAGGTTGATAAAATCCACATTCAACGCTCGTGCCACCACTGCGGGATAGGTTTTGGAAGGGTGACTTGCTCCTGTTCCCTGCAAAACAGAAGAGCCATAACAAACAATTGGACGTTTCTGTGCGAACGACTTTTCGGGGAGCTTTATTAAAGCGTCCGCGTCGATCCCGATGGACAACAATTTTGCTTCATCGTTGTTTGGAAGATAAATGGTGATCTCTTTCAATCCAGTTTTCTGGTTCTGAAAAAGAGTCAAGGGCTCATCGCCTTGCGCTTTGCCTGATCCCATATATTTGTTTCCAACATAAACATCAAAAATAGCCGGTTTTGCATTTCTTCTGGAAACTGGTGCGCGGATTGTCAGCGTCGACGTATCGGAAATAAACCGAATCCGTCCGCCATCAGGGGCGATTGCCCGGTTCCAGACTCCTTTGGGGACGTTTTTCTCGGCCGATTTCGGCAGTCGCCAAAGTTCTGGAGCATTTTCTTTGAACCAGTGCAGGCCAAGAACTTCGACTTGTGGTGAAGGAAACGGAATCCAGCGGGAGACGTGATTCGTTTTCCCGCTTTCCGCCGCATCAAGCCGGGCTGCGAGAAGGACGGCACAGACGATGATCCGGAACCAAAAAGCCATCATAGGGAACATGCCTTTCTCTAACGGATCTTCGTCAGGAGAAAAGTCTTATTTACTGATCCCTCGCTGACTGCTGCGGACGAATTGGATCAGGTGCTGGAGTTCCGGTGATTTGGGAAGGTCGGCTTCAATCTTCGAAAGCGCGTTCGAAACCGTCAAACCTTCGCGGAACAAAATCTTATATGCCTGACGCAAGGCATTCTGGACTTCGTCGGACATGCCGTTCCGTTCCAGACCGACCTTATTGATCGTGCGGGTTTCCGCAGGGTTTCCGTCCGCGAGCATGAACGGAGGAACGTCCTGCACCACTTTTGAACAACCGCCAATGATCGCCATTTTTCCGATGCGACAGAATTGATGTACCGCCGCGAGGCCGCCCACGATGGCATGATCTTCCACCGTGACGTGTCCCGCCAGTGTGCCGACGTTCGACATGATGATGCGATTGCCGAGAACGCAGTTATGCGCGATGTGGCAATACGCGAGAATATGATTGTGGGAACCGACTGCCGTAACCTCCCCATCCGAAGTCGCGCTGTGAATGGTCACGTTTTCGCGGAAGGTATTGTTGTCCCCGATCTGCGTGCGGGTGAGGCCACCTTTCCATTTCAGGTCCTGTGTTTTCAGGCCAATGCTGGCGAAGGGAAAGATCTCGTTACCGGAACCAAGCGTCGTATAACCATCAATGACGACGTGCGAATGCAATTTACAGCGGTCGCCAAGAATAACGTTTTCGCCAATGACACAAAAGGGACCAATTTCACAATCCGCGCCGATGTGAGCCTTGGGATGAATGACAGCGCTCGGGTGAATCATGATTCCATCAGGATAAAGGTGACGTCGGCTTCGCTGACAGGTTCGCCATCGACGTAGCAAATCCCCTTTGCTTTTCCGATCTTCGCCCGGGCCTTGGTCAATTCCACTTCGATGACCAACGTATCACCCGGTTTCACTGGCTTGCGCCACTTCACATTTTCCGCCGCCATGAAGTAGGCAATCTTCCCGTAGTTTTCTGCCTGTCGCAGCATCATGATGCCTGCAACCTGCGCAATCGCTTCCAGCTGCAGCACGCCCGGCATAATTGGATGCCCGGGAAAATGTCCTTGGAAGAAAGGCTCGTTGATGCTGACGTTTTTCATGCCCACGATCTTGTTCCCTTCGATTTTCGTCACGCGATCGACCATCAGGAAAGGATACCGGTGCGGCAAAATCTTCATCACCTGGACCGTATCCAGGACCATTCCGTCCTGAATGGCAAAGGCGCCTTCCGGCAACTTCGATTCCGTCTTCGGCGGAGGAGGAGGGGCGAACGTCTGGGCTGCCTGCAAAGGCCGACGCATCTGCGCCACGATCAACTTCGCCATTTCCGTGTTGGATTGATGGCTCGGCTTGACCGCGATGATGTGTCCCGTGATCGGACGCTTCACCAGTGAAAGGTCACCAATGATGTCGAGGATTTTGTGCCGAACAAATTCATCGGGATACCGCAACGGCTCCGTCGTGAGGATGGCGTCGTCGCGAATCACCACCGCGTTTTCCAAACTGCCCCCTTTGATCAAACCGCTCTTGATCAGGAATTCAATTTCCTCGAAGAAGCAGAACGTCCGCGCATGAGACAAATCGCGGTCCCATGTTTCCGGAGAGATCTCAATGGAAAGGAATTGGGTGAACCGACGGTTTTTATCGGCGCTGGTGCAGGTGATCTTGAATTTGTCGCTCGGGAAAATGGACATGACCGACTCGCCCATCTGGAGTTCGATCGGTTCTTTTACCGCGTAAACTTCACGGCGCTCACCCTGGGGCTGAATTCCGGCCGTGCGAATCAGTTTCACATATTCGCGGGAACTCCCGTCGGCAATGGGCGGTTCGTTCGCGTCGAGTTCCACGACGGCGTTGTCGATGCCACAGCCGGCAAAAGCAGCGAGCACATGCTCAACGGTATGAATCTTCGCGTTCCCCTTGGCGAGGGTTGTGGAGCGGTTGGTCGCATTGACGAATTCCACGTCCGCTTCGATTTCCGGTTTCCCGTCTAGGTCGACACGACGGAAGCGAATTCCGGAATTGGGCGGCGCGGGAAGAAACGTCATCGTGACGCGGTTGCCGCTGTGCAGGCCAACACCGCTATAACTGGCGGCCTGGCGCAATGTCTGTTGTTGCAACACGGCGCGCATTAAACAAGTCGATGGGCCCCTTGGCAAGCGGGCATTCGGGGGAATTCCAACGCGCAGGAGAGGTTAAAAAGAGGCGCTTCGTTACGAAGGCGGTACGGCGTCACGGTCGAAATCAATTCGTATTTCCATTTCACGCCGCCGCACCCACCCGGTCCGCCATGATTTTTTCGTAAGCCTCAATCAAATCCCTCGTTTTTTGCGCCGCCATGACGCGCCAGTCATCCCCGAAATCGTGAAAATGGTCCGGGTGACAGTTCTTCAACTGCTTGCGATAGGCCGATTTGATCTCCCGAACCGACGCCGACGATGGCACACCGAGTACCCGATAACATTCCGCCAGTTCATCGTATGGCTCCGGTTCCGGTTCCGGCGGCGGTTCGTAAGTCTGGTTGACCGTCGGACGCGCAAACCTCGGCACCTTTCCTCGACACGCGGCAAAAATCTCCGCCCGCAACTCCGCCGTCAGGGTCAGGCCCAACGGATCCTCCGTCAGAAAAACCACCCCTTGAATGTCATGCAACTGAACCAAAATCCGCCGCGAAAGAATCTTCGGCGTCACCCGACCCAGGTCCGTGAACGGAACGCGCCTTCCCTGTTCAACCAATTGCGCAAGAACCGCCGCACAGGTCTTCACATCGAAGAACAACAGGCGTGTTCCACGACGAATACTCGCGATCGCGAAGAGCGCGCAACGCGGTCCCGCCAGGACCAGGTTCAAGGATTCATCCGAGAACCAGTCCCGCAACCGAAGCATCGGCTCCTCCTGTGGCCGGTAACGACGTGTCGACTGGGCCAACGGCCAGCGAATTCTTGGGTAATCCCGCAAAAACTCGGGATTGATCTGGACCGCAATGATGAAGAGCAACAGTAGAAAGCAGGAAGCGACACTCAAGTAGAGCGGCACCGTGAATTGAATTTTCGCTGAGAACAACCAATAGGCGAGTGCCGTAATGTCGGTGAAAACAAACCACGCCGCGACGAACGCCACGCCAAAAGTAAATGCCAACAGGGGAAGGCTGACCAGAATCGACACGAGGGCGACGGGAAAACTCAAAAGCCCTTCCACAAGCGTTTTGCGCCGTAGCCATTTGTGAATGGGAGTGGAATTCACCGGCAACGAATCTACTGTGAAATTAAATCGCAACCAAGCCGCCCCTGCAATGCGTGTCCGTCTGCACAGGTTTAAGCCATCCTATGGGTGCGAGCAGAGTGGGCATCTTCCGGCAGGTTGAATGGAAAAATGGACCTGGCACAGATCCTGATTTTCCACCCACTGCCAACTTTGAACTTTGAACCTTAAACTTTGAACAATCAGCGTAAGACGCTGATAATCAACCTCCGCCAACTTTACTTCCCGCGGTTGACGCCGATTTCCCGA
>CBHTTJ010000058.1:0-27833 GCA_966095605.1 uncultured bacterium
TCAGTAAACCGCGTTGGAGTAATGGATTGGTTCGAAGTTGAAGTGCGGCGGTCAGGGACGCGCCGCTACAGAAATTGAAACCGCAGGCATGGTGCCTGGCTGTGTGAGGATGACAGAACTGTTTTCTGCTTTTTCAACAGCACCGTGAAACGACGCAAAATGTAGAAAGAAAAAACATATGAAAAATAACATATCAAAATCGTTACCCGAGCTCCTGGCCATGGCCGGCCAGGCATCGAACGGCGCGGGCCTTCACGGCGCAGCTTTACCGCTGCTCCAAAACACCAAGGTGAATATCGATGCCGATATCACAGCACTGGTAAACAAGATCATGGCGTACGGCACCGCGAAAAACGTGTTGTCGGATAACCGTGACAACTTGCATGACCTGGTCGACTCCAGCCGCTTGTTCCTCACGGTCTCCCGTGATTCGTTCAAGCCAGTCCTTGGCTTCGACTACAACGAACGCTGGGATGTCACTGGCCTCGTGAATTCGATCGCCATTCCGTACGTGTCGACACAGGTGTTGCTGTTGTTGCGCTCTTTCAAAGAGTTCCTCACAGCGAATCCAGCACTGGAAGTTCCCAGCAAGGAAATCACGGCGACGAAAGCAGAGACGTTGTTCAACGACCTTGAAACGGCGATCACCGTGTTCAACGAGCAGGATCACGTCGTTTCCAACCTGTTGAACGAACGCGACGACAAAGCCGCGGCGCTTCGCAAACGCATGAGTGATCTGATCGCCGAGTTGAAGATGCGTCTGCCGGGTCTCGATACACGTTGGAAAGCATTTGGCTTGAATGCTCCCGATGCGCAGGAAACGCCCGACCAGGTGAATCACGTTCTGGCAACGTTGATCGGTCCAACCGCGGTGGCCTTGAAATGGGATGCCGCACCTCGCGCTGAATACTATCACGTGTTCAAGAAGGTGCATGGTCTCGACAACGAGTACGTCCTCGTCGGCTCACCGGCTGACCTCGATTTCACCATCGAGAATCTGCCCGCGGCCACCGAAGTCGACATCGTGGTCACGGCCGTCAACAACGGCGGCGAAAGCACATTGTCTGAGAAAGTGACGATTACGACGCAGTAATCAAACCAGACGATGAAAAACAAAGCGGCGAGGCCATTGGCTTCGCCGCTTTTGTATTCATAGCACAAAGCAATTCCCTCGAACCGCACGGTTACTTGAACTGACGGCTCGATCAACAGTGAATCCAGTATCCGGTGAAAGGCCCGGCACTGATTGTGCAAAAATGTGACATCAACGAACTTTTCAGGGCTGTTCGGGATTTCCGACTATGAAAGTCCAAAAGGCTGCAATTCTAATCGTCGAGGACGACGAGAACGATCAATTGCTGATTAAAAACGCGTTTAAGAGAATCGGGGTGAAGACGCCAATTCTTGTCGTGAACAATGGAAAGGAAGCTATCGCTTACCTCAACGGAGAAGGGAGATTTTCCGACCGCGACCAATTTCCATTTCCAACCACGATCATCACAGACTTGAAAATGCCGGTGATGGACGGCTTTTCAGTTCTTGAATTTCGAAAAAAGAATCCGCAATGGGCAATCATTCCGACAGTAGTCCTCTCCGCTTCGACAGACCTCGATGATATTAAAAAGTCGTTCATGCTCGGAGCGGCTGCTTACCACGTCAAGCCGGGCACTTCGGAGGCACTGCGGCACCTGCTCAAGCTGTTCTACGACTATTGGATGACCTGCGAGGTCCCGTTGACCAGGACAACGGGAGAACAGTTACACACCGAGAGCGAAGGCAAATTAGGCGAGCGATTCGGGCAAAAACACTGAGACAGCGACTCGTGCTGCCTGCTTTGTTTCCTTTACAACGGCGTCGGCCGTGGACGCACTTTAGTTTTTACGCGTTGATTCGCGAGCGGTTGACCTTTTCGAAGGGTTTTCACCCGCGTGATCGTGGTGCGGGCGAGATTGGCAAAATAAAGAACGTCCAGGTCAGGTCCGCCAAAGGCCATGTTCGTCGGACTTCCTAAATGAATTGCCCAGCGGTCCCACGCGAACAACGTTTTCTCGCGCGAAGGGCTGATCCGCCAAATTTCATCGGAAGCATAGCAGCAGACGTAAAGATGTCCTTCGGCATCAAGGGTGAGTCCATCCGGAAAGCGTCCGCACCCCTCCGCGTAAACTTCCGGAGCGCTCACGCTGCCATCGGCTTTGATCTCAAAACGCAGCACGCGATCGGTGTTGCTCTCGACCATGAAAAGGAATTTTTCATCAGCGCTTAACGCCAATCCATTGGTGTAACCCATCGGACCCGCGAGAATCTCGCCTTTGCTGGAGCCGGGTGGAAATCGCAGAAGGTACCCATTATTCTTTTTCCAGTTACCGGAGTCGGTGACGTAATAATTTCCCGCGTCATCAAAAAGGCCGTAGTTCGGGCAAATCAATTTCTGGTCTCCGACCTGGCTCGCGAAGACAGACCATTCTCCATTCGCGGAAACTTTGACGATCCCCTGCGCCGGGTTGCAGACAAACAATTCTTCCTGTGGTGAGAACGCCAGCCCCGCGCAAAAGCTGCCAAGGTTGGCGACAACCTGTGCTTTCCCCTCGGGAGAGATGCGATAAATTTGTCCCGATTCACTCCCCGCCCAACAATCGCCATGCCGATCAAAGGCGACACATTCCGGATGATCAATACCAGTGGCAAAGACTTCAAATGATTCGATAGGAATCTCAGGCGTCATTGAACTTGATCAAAGCATTGGTGGAAAACTCTGGGAAGACTTATCCCATGATCTTCGTCAACACAGCGCACAGTTCAAAGGTGTGCGGCGAGATAATTCTTTCGCCTCGGTGCTGCGAGGCTAATATGACCACGTCGGATGCAATGGAACAAACAACCAGCGGCTGGCGGCCGCGTCGATAAACGGGCGTTCACGCTGATCGAATTGCTCGTGGTCATGGCCTTGATGATCGTCATCATTTTAATGGTACAGAATCGCAGCGGCCGTTCCTACCAGCAGCAACGGATGTTCGTTTGTGAAAAAAATCTCCAGACGATGTACACCGCGTTGAGTCTTTATGCTTCCGATAATAAGGATGTTTATCCCATCGCATCCAATGCAACCACTTCTGAAAAACCGTTGTCGTTGTTGATTCCCCGTTGCACGACGGTTACGGAAATTTTCATCTGCCCCGGCTCCAAAGATTTCCCCCTACCGTCTGGCGAACCATTCACCGAACGCAGAATCAGTTATGCGTATTACATGGGTTTGGATAAGAATTCGCCGGGAACGCTTCCCCTCGTGACCGACCGGCAGGTGGATACCAATCCGAAACGGAAAGGCATGCAGATTTTTTCGCCCGATGGAAAAGGCGCCGGGAGCAATCACGACCGCTTTGGCGGAAATATCATGGCCGCAGACGGGTCGGTCACAACCGCGAAGGCTACAGCGGTAGGCGATCTGACTTTTCCGAAAAACGTCGTGCTCTTGAATCCCAAACCGTAGAAGAACCAACAACATGAACATTAAAGTGCAGTGCAATTGCGGCGCGAAGTTCTCGTTCGATGTCGAACCGGTGAACGGTCAAATGCCCTGCGCCATTGCCTGTCCGCAATGCGGAGCGGATGCCACGGCGGCTGCCAATCTCGTCATCAGCCAAAATCTTCCGGCCGCACAACCTGTCGCCGTTCCTGCGGCACCGCCACAGGGATTGCGCGTCGCGGGCATCGCAGCCGCACCCGCGAAAACCGCCGCTCCACCGTCGGCGACCACCACTGGAGTAGCCCCGGATCAACTTTGCACGCGCCATCCACGTAAACGGGTGGAGAGTCATTGTTATGTTTGCGGCAAACCGATCTGCATGGATTGCATGCAGATTTTTGGTTTCCTTTGTTCGGCCACGTGCCGTTACCAGGCCGAACAACAAGGAATTAAAGTCCCAGCGTGCGAATTCAAGCAGTCCGTCGCCGAAGCCAGGGATTGGCGAAAGGTTTTCAGCATCATTGCGGCAATCGCTGTTGTTCTGATGGTTTTGGCGGGCGCGTGGATCTGGCTCAAATTTTCCGGATCGCATCCCAAGGTTTACTACTCCGTTACTTCTTCCAAGGACGGCTGGTACACCCACGGACAATTTATCGACGCAAAAAATATTCTCGTCGTTGATGAAAAACAAATCGCGATGCACAACATCGACGAAAAGAAAGTTGTCTGGACGCGTCCGTTTGAAAAGGCAGAAGACGCCGCCCTCATGGATAAGCCAAAAGTCCTGGTTACCGCCGATAACATTTGGGTCTGCCTCGCCAGCTCGGTGCTTCGACTGGACCTCAAGACCGGTGACGTCATCAAGACGATTCCTTTGAAAGGGATCCCCACCGATGTTCGACAGGAGAAAAACGAACTGGTGATCGCCGGACGTTCAGAATCTTTCCAGGAATCAATCACCCACATTGACCTCACCTCTGGCGAAGCGAAGACCGAAGACCTGCAAGTGAAGGAGATTGCCAGGACAGTGAAGAAACGTCTCTTATCGCAGGCAAATCCAACCCAGGGCGTTCTTTTGAACGAAGAATTTAACGAGCCCACCATCACCGGCCGCGAACGCAGTGAATTCATTCCCGCCGGCGACAACATTGCGGAAATGCAGGTAACAATGCTGGAAGAACACTTCAACGAAGTGCAATCAATCAAGCCAAACAAAGGCCCATCCAAGCTCGATGAAAATGTCACAGCCGCAACCCCCGTCGCTCCGGTCGCCGAGGAAATTCTGAACGACATTGCGCGAAGCCGTGGCGGTGGGTTCAAAACGGTGGACGAGAGTCGTTACAAAGTGGTGTTGCGACGTAACAGCAAAGAGATTCCGGAATGGGCTGGCGAAGTTATTGGACCACCCGTGTTCTTTCCTTCGAAAACGGTAGACATTCTAACCGCCGGAACTGGCATTTGGATTTTCGACAAACAAAACAAATTGTTGAAGCAGGACAAGCTCGCTCACCCTGTCGCGGAACACTTTGGATTCAGCCTCGGCACGCACCAGGCGCCGCCTTGCGTCGAAGTCGGCGACACACTTTATTTTTACGACCAGGGAGTGCTGACCGCTTTTGGTTTGCCGGCAGGCGACGTTCGTTGGCGCGTGCAGAGCGTCGGCATCTCCAGCGTGAAGGAAGATGGCAAAGGCGGGTTGTATGTTTGCACAACGAGCGCCAATCCGGAGGATATTCAATTCACTGAGCAGGTGAAAATTCAGGACCGCGCTCATCCCGTATTGATGAAGGTGGACGCGAAGTCGGGAAAAATTTTGTGGAAAGCAAATTACCTCGGCGTTGGCTGTTATCTCAGCGATAAATTTGTCTACGCGATCAACCAACAAAGTGGCGGAGGTCCAGGGTTGGCGGTGGGGCTGGCGCAGGCCTTGGGTGGTGGCGGTGGCGGTGGTGGTTCATCGCGGTTCCGCTTGTCTCGCCTTGATCCCGATACGGGAAAAGAACTCTGGGGTTATTACCGCGAAGGTTTGCCGGAAAATCTCGACTTCAAGAAGAACCGAATTCTCCTCCAATACGAAGATCGAATCGTGGTATTGAAATTTCTCACGTTTTGATCAGCGCTTGAAAAATTCAGAGCGCCTTACGGATTCACTTCCCAGTACGCCAGAGCGATGCCGTCTTTGTTGACGTGAAATTTGCGGGCGCGAATTTCACTATGCTCGCCTTCGGTGTAATAAACAATTAGAACGCTGCCATCGCGAAGTTCCACCGTCGAGGGATATGCCCCCGGCGCAGTGTCATCGATCGTGAACGGTCCGAGCCATGTTTTGCCATCGTCGATGCTGATGTGCACGGCAGTGTTGGGAATACGATGCGACAGAACGATTGTGCCGTTCTTCATGCGCATGAAATGCGGAGAGTGCGCCTGGAATCCGGCATCTTTGGGCGTGGACCAACTTTTCCCATTGTCCCGGCTGCGCGAAAAATAGAGGTTGCCACGACTGCTGCGCAAAGCCGCAAGAAGCCAACCATTCTTCAATTGGATCACGTCCGTTTCGGCGTCGAGATACAGTTTGTTCGTCCTGCCGATTGGGACAGGAAGTTCCCACTTTCGACCGAAGTCTTTTGATTTGATAACACCACCCCAGGCGGTACCTGTTTTTGCGTCCTCCTGATAAAGACCAAGCATACAGGTGCCGTGTTTCAATTCGCGAACGGGGGCCGATGAAGCCCATCCCGGAACGATCGTCGTCAAAGTTGGTTCCCACCGTTCCCCGTGGCTTTTTGAACGCACCATTTGCACACCAATAATCGAAGCCAGTTCGTCCAGTGGCTTGTTCAGTTCAGGAGTCCAATGGACAGGATCGTTTTTCAACGTGATGGAGAAAAATGTGCAAATCAGTGTTCCGTCAGACAATTGCGCAATGTGCGGATCCCGATTGTCATTGATGTCATCGTAAACCAGCGTCGGATCTCCCCAGGAATTGCCGTCATCGTCGGAACGCACCATGCAAATACGACCGCCTTTCGGAAAATCGGGAGCCGGCAACGATAGATGACTATACCCCGCATAAAATACGCACAAAAGTTCTCCCGTCTGGCTTCGACAAATATCCGGGAACCCCTGGTATGTTCCCGAAACGCGGCCTTTGGAAATAACTTTATAGGGAATCGTTGTCCTAGCGGGCTGATTGGTTTGAGCAAAAACGAAAAGAGGAGTGAACAGGCAAAACGCCACAAAAAAATTCAGGACGCGGCTCATGAGTTAAATCTGGTGTAGCAGATAAAACACCACGATGTCACGCAAGTTGCGGGTGAAAATTCTGTCCTGACAAATTTATCCGCGAGACGTTACAACGTCTTCAGAACCTTCGCCGCCGCGCGGACTGTCTTATCAATGTCCTCCGCGGAATGCGCGGTGGAAATAAATCCAGCTTCGAATTGCGATGGCGCGAGATAAACACCCTCATTAAGCAAACCGTGGAAAAACTTTTTGAACCGCTCACGGTCGCTGTGCATCGCATCCGCAAGATTGCAAACCGGTTTATCGGTGAAATAGCCACAGAACATGGAGCCAATATTGTTGAATTGGACTGGAATCTTTGCGGCTTTCGCGGCTTCTTTCATTCCTTCCTGCAGTTGCTCGGCGCGTTCATCCAACTGGCAATAAGCTCCGCTGGCTTGCAATTCTTCGAGGTTCGCAATCCCGGCCGCCATCGCCAGTGGATTGCCGCTTAAGGTTCCGGCCTGATAAACCGGCCCGAGCGGCGCGAGACAATCCATGATTTCTGCGCGCCCCCCAAAAGCACCCACCGGCAAACCGCCACCGATGATCTTTCCAAAAGTGGAAAGATCCGGGGTAATGCCATAAATCTTTTGTGCACCACCCACAGAAAGACGGAAGCCCGTCATGACTTCGTCGAAAATTAAAACAGCACCGTTCTCTTCGGTGATCTTGCGCAGGAACTCAAGGTAGCCCGGTCTCGGCAAATAAAGTCCAGCGTTCCCGGGCACAGGTTCGATGATAATTCCCGCGATCTGATTTTTGTTCGCATCAAAAGCAGCTTTAACAGCGTCGACATCGTTGTAGGGAAGAACAATCGTGTGCTGGGTAAATGCCGCAGGCACACCGGCGCTGTCGGGATTTCCAAAAGTCAGCGCACCCGACCCGGCCTTTACCAAAAGGGAGTCGGCGTGTCCATGGTAACACCCATCGAACTTGATAATCTTGTCGCGCTTCGTAAAACCGCGCGCGAGCCGAATCGCGGACATGCAGGCTTCCGTTCCGGAATTGCACATACGCACTTTCTTGACGCTGGGCACGGCCTCACAAACCATTTTCGCCATCGTCACTTCCAATGGATTCGGAATACCGAAACTGGTCCCCTGCTCCGCCGTTTGTTGCACGGCCTTGATAATTTTAGGATGCGCGTGGCCGAGGATCGCGGGCCCCCATGTACCGACGTAATCGATATATTCATTCCCATCGACGTCCCAGACTTTTGCGCCTTTCGCTTTATTGACGAAGAAAGGACTGCCACCCACTGCCCGGAAGGCGCGCACCGGAGAATTCACCCCGCCGGGAATGTATTTCAAAGCTTCGGCAAATAATTGTTCAGATTTAGCTCGTGACATCATGGAATTCAAATTGAAGAAAGAATCGCAAATGGGCCTGACGGAATTAGCAGTTTGCTTAGCAATCTTTGTTAAGCCTCACGATAACGCTGGGCCACCGGGAAACGTCGGCCAACGCCAAATGCCTTGCTGGTTACCTTTAAACCAGGCGCGGCCTGTCGGCGTTTATATTCGTTGATGTCAATCATGCGAATGACACGTTTTACAGTCGCTTCGTCGAAACCTAGCTTCACAATGTCGGAGGCCGACTGCAGATTCACCACATATTCATTCAAAATTGCGTCAAGAACTTCATACGGCGGCAAGGAATCCTGATCGCATTGGTTCGGGCGCAATTCCGCGGAGGGCGGCTTAACAATCGAAGACGTCGGAATAATTTCTTTTTCCCGGTTAATCCATTTCGACAGGTCATAAACCATGGTCTTCGGAACATCGCTGATCACGGCAAGGCCGCCACACATATCACCGTACAAAGTGCAATAACCGACCGCGAGTTCACTCTTGTTGCCGGTGGTTAACAGAAGAGATCCAAATTTATTCGACATGGCCATTAACAACACGCCCCGCAACCGGGCCTGGATATTTTCTTCTGTCGTGTCTTCTGGTTTGCCGGCGAACACGCCCTTTAACTCCTGCTTCGTTGCCGCGAACACAGTTTGGATGGGAATCACGTCATACTGAATGCCGAGATTTTCCGCGAGAATACGGGCGTCGTCCAGGCTGTGCTGCGAGGAGAATTCAGAAGGCAACGAGACTCCGCGCACGTTTTCCGGCCCAAGAGCCGAGACAGCGAGGCAAGCCGTCACCGCCGAATCGATACCACCGCTCAGTCCCAGCACTGCAGATTTGAAACCGCATTTCTGGAAATAATCACGCAAGCCGAGAACCAAAGCACGATGCAATTTTTCGTGATCGTGCGGCAACGTGAATGGAATCGTTTGCTTCGCATCGGTGTCAGCGACAACAAAGTCTTCTTTGAAGACGTCACACTTCGCGAGAAGTTCGCCACGCGCATTGAAGACCATGCTGCCGCCATCAAAAATCACTTCATCGTTACCGCCAACAAGGTTGCAGAAGACGACCGGCGCTTTGGCTTTTTTCGCCATGCTGGAAAGCATGTCATAACGAATTTTGTTTTTCCCCACGTGCCACGGCGAAGCAGAGACGTTGAATAATATCCTGGCTCCCGAAAGGGCCAATTCCATGGGCGGATTACGGCGATATCGACGATCCGGCCAAAAGTCTTCATCGTTCCAGATATCTTCGCAGACCGTCAAACCAAGGGTCATTCCGTCGAAGTCGACGGGTGCATTTTCCGATGCCGGTTCGAAATAGCGGTCTTCGTCAAAGACATCGTAAGTGGGCAAAAGTGTCTTCGTCCGAATCGCGACGATTTTGCCATCACGCAGGAGAGCGACATTATTGGTGACTGGTTTGCCGGGACGCTTCTCGTTTTGCCCAACGTAGCCAACAAGCATCGCTGTCTTGCCACTCACCTTTGCCAGACGCTGGATCATCTGCAGATTTTCCGCGACAAAGCGTTTTTTCAGGACCAGGTCACGCGGAGGGTAACCTGTGGTTGCAAGTTCCGGGAATACGACTACGTCCACGGCGGCGGCCACTCCTTTTTGATAGGCGGCGAGGATCCTGGCTTCATTGCCGGCAAGATCGCCGACGGTTGTATTAATTTGTGCGAGCGCGACTTTCATCGAATGAACTATTACTTTTCAAAAAAGGTCTTCTTTAAAGAACCGAACTCCGTGTTGATCACTGTCCCCGTGCCAATGTTGTGACGTTGGAACCAGCCATCTTTCACCTCAAGGACATATTGAATCTTATCTGAGGCGGCTATGACAGAATTTGTGTCCTGCTTCTCCAAATGATGAATTTCCTGGATCACGCCATCGGCATCAATATAGGCCGCTGAGAGTGATTCCGGGCAGTTCTTCATCCAGAAAGAAGCGCGATAGGGATACGGAAAAACGAAAATCATCGCATCGCTGTCGGTTAGATTTGTGCGAAACATCATTCCGATCATCTGCTGCTGGGGAGACAAGGCCATTTCGGCATCGAGTTTTTCCGGACCGAGAAAAATCTGCAGTGTTTTTAACTTGGGCTGTGCGGCGGTGGGTAATGGCGGTGGTTGATACGCCGGAGGAGCCGCCGGGATCGAGAGATTCGTTGAAGCCGGTGCAACCTCGATCGATTTCTGTTCGCACCCCGCAAGGAACACGGCGCTGAACAAAACTAAAATGGCACGGCCAAAATTCATGCGGCATACAGTGCTAGGAAAACCGGCAGATTGCAACAGGCGGCTGCCTCGGGTCGAGCACCGGTGTCCGGGCAAACGCAAGTGGAAAAATTTGTTTGCGAAAACTTTTTCGTTTGTGAAAACAAAAAACTCGGCGATAATCCAGAGCATAAATCCGCAACAGGTTTGCGGCGCTCTTTCAAAGAATTTTTAGAATTAACCCTGCTGGGTTCGTGATTAAGAAACAAAGTCCTTGGACCGTAAGCTCAAAAGCACGGGACCTTTACTTCGCGGGTGGCCGACAGGCCTTGATTGGAAGTCGTAAGCCACCGATTGGGTCCCACCGTTTCAGAAACAAGTTCAACGGAACTGTTACACACGGCCATAGTGGGGTTTTTTTCTGTACTTCGGCATTTCTCTTTTAAAAGCGCCGGTTTCCAGATTGGAAATGGGCTTTTTCGCCCCCCACCTGCTTTTGATCACATTATGTATCCCCGGTCCAGGGGGTGTGCTCTCAACCCCGTAAATTAAAATTGCGCAACTTTCCCTGCCCTTTGCTAGATTATTGGCATGGCAGAAAAGGATTTGTTTGCGGTTGAAGCCCCTCCCCCGCTACCCGAAGCGGCGAAAGGGGCGTCGCAAGCTTTGTCCCATCAACCCCTCGCCGCTCGAATGCGTCCGCGTCATTTGGACGAATATGTCGGCCAACAACATATTCTCGCTCCCGGTCTCTTGCTGCGCCGCGCCATCGAGGCTGATCGCATTCAATCGTTGATTTTTTACGGGCCACCCGGAACCGGCAAGACCTCCCTGGCCCAAATCATTGCGAGTCATACCAAAAGCAAATTTGAGAGGTTGAGCGGCGTTGAATCGAACGTAGCTGACATGCGGCGTGTCCTGTCCGGTGCCGCCAATCGGTTGGAGAATACCGGTCAATCGACCATTCTCTTTATCGATGAAATCCATCGCTTTAATAAATCTCAACAGGATGTTTTATTGCCGGATGTCGAAAGCGGTGTTGTCCGACTTATTGGCGCTACTACCCATAACCCCTTTTTCTTCGTCAATTCCCCGCTCGTTTCCCGCTCGCAGATTTTCGAACTCCAATCTTTAACGGAAGACGATCTGCTTGGTCTGCTCCGACGGGCGCTCGCGTTGCCGGAACGAGGATTGGGTCACATGAAAATTCGCGCCGACGAAGAGGCGCTAAAACATCTTGCGCGCGTGGCGGATGGTGATGCGCGAAAGGTTCTGAACTCCCTGGAGATCGCTGCGCTGACGACTGTACCTTCCTCAGACGGTTTCATTCACATCACACTATCGGTGGCCGAGCAATGTATCCAAAAGAAGGCAATAGTTTACGACGGTGATGGCGATGCTCACTACGACACCATTTCTGCTTTTATTAAATCCATGCGCGGAAGCGATCCCGATGCCGCGCTCTATTGGCTGGCGAAAATGATTCACGCCGGGGAAGACCCGCGGTTCATCACCCGACGCATCGTGATTTGCGCCGCGGAAGATGTGGGCCTCGCCGATCCCATGGCGTTGGTACTGGCGCAGGCGGCACATCAGGCGTCAGAATTTGTTGGCTGGCCGGAAGCAAGAATTCCTATCGCCGAAGCCACCGTTTACATCGCTACCGCCAATAAGAGCAATAGCGCCTACACTGCCATTGATGCCGCACTGGAAGATGTTCGAGCGGGTCGCACGTTGGCCGTTCCTCAACATCTTCGCGACGCGCATTATTCAGGAGCAAAAAAGCTCGGTCATGGCTCCGGCTACCAATACGCCCACGATCATCCCGATCATTTTGTTCCCCAGGATTATCTCGGTGCGGCCAAAAGATATTACGAACCGACCGATCAAGGCGTGGAAAAGAAAATCAAAGAACGAGTGGAAAAATGGCGGGCCTTGATGGCAGAAGCTCGTAAAAGCAGCGCCACATCTCCGGCCTCTAATAAAAAGGAATGAATCTCGACGAATCCGAGTTGAAGAAAAGACTTCGCGCGGAATTGCGGGCGCGAGTCAAATTGATTTCGCCGGAATGGAGAATCACTTACTCGGCTCAGGCAATCACGCTGCTGTTGCAACAGCAGATTTGGAAACAAGCGCAAACGGTTCTTTTCTATGCTCCGCTCCAAAGTGAAATCGACGTCTTGCCACTCATAAAACAGGCGCAGCGTGACAAGAAAACAATTCTTCTGCCACGGTTTCAGCCGGAGACGGAGGATTATACGATCTGCGAGGTAAACGATTTCGACCGTGATCTGGTTCCAGCGAAATTCGGAATTCTTGAACCGCGCGCTGATCGTATCCCCTTCCCTGCAAAGCATCTGGACTTTGCCCTCGTGCCTGGGGTAGGATTCGATGTTCTGGGCTCACGGCTTGGCAGAGGCCGCGGATTTTATGACCGATTGTTGGCGCAGATTTCGGGAGTGAAATGCGGCGTTGCTTTTGATGAGCAGATCGTCCCGCAGATTCCCACCGCGTCACATGATATTAAAATGAACTTTGTCCTAAGTCCGACACGCTGGCTCATCGCCAGTTAATTGAAAGAATGAGTCTTTTCGCCGGAATATTCCTGCAAAGCTCCTACATGGAAGCAGTGGCCAGCTGCTTCATCGGGGCCTTTTTTGGTTATCTTCTTTGCCTCTGGAAAGACCGTTTTCAGAAAAACGACCTCGCTTCGAAAGAAAAAGAAAGCAAACAAAAAGCCCAGCAGGAAGCTGAGGCGATTATCCGCGATGCCCGCCTGACTGCAAACCAGGAAGCTTTGAAGCTACGCTGCGAAGCTGAAAAATTTTTCAACGATCAACGGGAACAAATCAATGCGTCTGAGAAACGCCTGAGCGACCGCGAAGTTCTAGTAAACAAACAATTGGATACGCTCGTGCAGGAAGAAAAAAAGCTGCGCGAAAAGGAAGAGGAATATCACAAGAATCTCGCCGCGCTGGAAGATTACAAACTTGAACTGACGGAACTCCGCAAGCAGCACCGGAAAAAACTGGAAGCCGTTTCCAAACTGAACGAAGACGAGGCCCGCGCTATTTTCCTGAAAGACGTTGAACAGGAAGCGATGAAGGACGCCTCTCATCTGAGCCATCATATTCTCGAGGAAGCAAAGATTCGCGCTGAGGAAAAAGCACGCCGCATTATCAGCATCGCAATTCAACGTTACGCCGGCGACCACGCGTTTGAAACTTCCACTGCCACGGTCACCCTTCCCAATGAGGAAATTAAGGGCCGAATTATCGGACGCGAAGGCCGCAACATTCGTGCGTTCGAAGCAGCGACTGGCGTTACTGTTCTGATCGATGACACGCCGAATGCGGTAGTCCTTTCCGGGTTTGATCCCGTTCGCCGTGAAATTGCACGGGAAGCGATGGAACGTTTGATTCTCGACGGCCGCATCCATCCCACGCGCATTGAGGAAGTCGTCGCGAAAGTTTCCCAGGAAATGGATGAAACTATTTTGAAGAAAGGTGAGGAAGCAGTCCTGAAGGTTGGTTTGCCGCCACTTCATACCGAGATTATGAAAACGCTCGGTCGCCTCCATTTCCGCCACAGTTTTTCGCAGAACATTTTGAGTCACTCCATCGAGGTCGCCCACCTTATGAGCCTGATGGCTTCAGAACTGGGAGTGGACGTGATTGCAGCGAAACGAGCTGGGCTTTTGCATGATATCGGCAAGGCGCTCGACCATGAAATCGAAGGACCGCATGCGATCATCGGCGGTGATTTTGTGAAACGTTACGGTGAAGCGGATGACATCGTGAACGGCGTTGCTTCACATCACGGCGAAGTGCCGCATACCGGCGTGCTGGGAATTCTTGTGAGCGCCGCCGACGCGATTAGCGCCTCTCGACCAGGCGCGCGTTCGGAAACGATGATGACTTACATTCGACGTGTCGATGATCTGGAAAAAATTGGCGCCTCGTATCCGGGCGTTGAAAAATGTTATGCCGTTCACGCTGGTCGCGAACTCCGTGTCTTCGTCCAGCCAGACAAAGTGAGCGACGAAGAAGCGATCGCGATGGCACGCAATATTGCCCGTAAGGTGGAGGAAAAGTTGCAATACCCCGGTCAGATTCGCGTCACGGTTATGCGTGAGACCCGCTGCGTGGAATTTGCGAAGTAGGTCTCAAGCCCCCTTCCCCGACGCACTCGGACATCTCCGCAAAGTTTTCCGATCTTCTATTTGTTGTTTTCCAGCGTTTCCATTTTTCCGACCAACGACCGCGCGTACCAAAGTGGGAACCAGCCAATGATCCCAAACGAACAGTCAATCAATCTCCAGAAGACAGGAATTCCACGGAGCGCCCCAAAGACAAAAGCCCATGGGATGACCAAAAAACAGGCGATCAGACCAAAGTCAAAAAGCCATCTGTTTCGAACCGGATCGCGCCAGGCGCCTACAAACACGAGCGCTATAATGACGTGGCCAAAAGCCAGCCAATCGGTTCCGTAAAATAGAAAAGGATAACGGCTTTCCGTCGCGCCCAGTGCCTCATGGATTTTTCCCAGCCATTGCGCCATTTCACCTGGTGCCCCGGAATTCCCGTCAAGCAGACGAACCAAAACCTTCACTTCGTAAGTCAACGGAATTGCTGTAACCCCGCTGATCAGAAGTCCGACAATAAACAGTAGCGTCAGAAAGCGCACTTTGGGGAGGAGGTTTGGTTCGTTCATAAGGAAAAGCGGTTCGTAGTTGATTATTTTCCCATCACCGCCAGCACGGCATATGGTTCCGTCTCGCAGGAGAGAGAGCGGACGAATCGGGCAAGTTCGTAACGAACTTCGGCGAAGTACTCCGCACGGCTCCCGCCAATCGCGCCCAGGCATCGTCCGTGACTCGACCACAATACAGTGGCAGCCGCATGACCAAAGAACCAGAATTGCATTTCCCAAAGAGCGCCAAAGACTCCGCTCGGATTACAACCGTCGGCTGCAAGCCTGTCTCGATGGAACGCAACGTGTCCCGCTTCATCGCGCATAATTAATTGGCACATCGCCACGATGGGAGCATCCGGCACGTGACGTTTTAGAACACGATAGTACGCCGTGCTCACGAGCTCGGTGAGCAACAACACTTGCAACTCGAATCTTACTCCCAACGATCGTCTCACCCAACAGAAAGCGCTGAAACTCCAGTGATTCGTAATTTTCGTTCCGCCAAGACGGTCCACGGCTCCTCCCAGCAACCGAGCATGTTCGCGCTCTTCCGCAAACCACGCGTCCACCACGGCACGCATTCCCCCATTTCGATCGCGAAACCTCGAAGCATCAAAGGCAATCAACCCCGCGGGGCCACCGCCGTCGCCCAATTGAAATTCTTCGATGGAAGCGCGAAGTGGAGCAAGCACCTCCGTCGGAATCGAAAGAGGCGCCGTCCAATCGGGCTCCGTCCGATTTTCACGATTTCGCCGAAAATGTGTGATCCACTTGGTGTAATCGATCGTTCCCTCAGACTTCTTTTCTCGGCGATAGGAAACAAAAAGAATTTCCACCACTGGAACACTCATGAGGATTAAACCGAAGCAAAACAATTCCGTATCAAATGTTACCGGCAACAACTTGCGCAAGCTCCCGCCAGCAATCGCGACATCTATCGCATCTTTTGTAAACGCATACAACGCGATCAACGCCCCGGCGCCAGCCGTGCCCCATGTTTTCCAGGAAAACCCAGGCAATTTGGCACTTGAATCCAATCGGCAGGCGAGAGTTCCCCACACGATCATTAAAATGGAGATGGCAACCGGCGCCCACACCGGCCCCCACCATGGAAGAGGAATCAGAAATAGAAGATCCCAATCCATAAGTGACCCAGGCCAACCCGTCATAACGACAAGAAACACGTAATAGAAGATGTCCCAGATGCCGAAGGCGACAACGAAATAGCCGAAGCGCGAGCGCAAATTTTTCCCCGCGAGAATTCCAACGGTCGCCAGCATCACCATTGTCGCCAATTCCCGGATCAATTCGGCTTTGGCAAACCCGCCAACCATTGGCAATGGATTCGGTTGATACGGATCAATGCGATCAATCATGGTTCGAAGATAAAACACCACCGCAGATTCCACCCACGCCATCGCCATAGCGTAGATCGCGACGACCAGCCATCGTCCAAAAGAAGTTTCAGTTTGTTTCATACAATTTTTTGTTATTAAGGCAGGAATTCCAAGAACACCGTGAACAGCGAAGAGCCGGGTTAGTGATCATCGCGCGAAGCTTCTTTCTTCTCAGCTTCAGCTCCTTTGTTTTTTAGACAATCCGACCAATGACTCAGGAAAAACTTCTTCTCGCTCGGGAAAAATGTTGGCGCGGTGTCAATGATGGGACGCAACGCGGTGCTCATCTGCAGCATGACCAGCATGAAGATCACCGCCCACAGCTTGATTCCGCCACTGAAGCTCACGCTGAAATGGCGAAACCCGGAATTAAGAAAACGAACACCAAAATACGTAGCGATCGCGAAGAAACTCAAATGTAGCACTCCCATGGCCACCAGCGAGTTCGTCGATTGCGAAAAAATCCAAGCGACCGGCGCAAAGCCAATCAGCAGGATCGTTAATAGCGCCAGCAGTCCTGCCACCAATCCTGCGACTTCCGATAGTCGGGCCTGCGATCCGCTCAAACAGGCAAAGATGTAAAGACTCGGAAGACAGATGGCGGCGCAGATGAGTAAACCCCCGGTAATCTTCACGGGCGCAATCCAAAGCTGATGATGTCCCGAAAAAGTTCCAACAACTACGCCATAAATGGCACTGGCAACAATACAGATCAGTATTAGTGCCCCAATCACCTTTCCCGCGCTTGCCTGCGTCAGCAGATACAGCACGCGACGAGGGTGACGCAGGATTGCTTCAAAGGCGCTCAGGACGCCCGTGATTGGCACTGTTTCGCCCTGAAGCGATCCCAGAGGCAATCGAGGATCGTTCGGATTGCTGGCATTGGGTGGCAGTGGTGGTGGGATTGGATTGGTATCGTTCATAACGTTGTGATTTTGTTTGTCTGCACTTATTCGGCGAATTAACGGACGAGGCTTTTTACGGCGTGGAATACGGATTCATAAAAACCTCCTGAAAACGCATCTGGACGGAGAAATTCAACAGGAAGACCCGGAGAGCCGATAAACGGCCGAAGAATCCACGAAAGCTGGCTTCCGAGGAAAAGATTTCCGGCAATCCACGCAAAAAAGATTTTCGCCGCAATCACTTTGCTGCCGCTGAGCTGCTGCAATAACTGGAGCAACCGCGCATTCGCGGCCACGCCGGCAAATGCGATCACCAGGACATCCAACAAAAGAATCGATGCGTGAACAGATTGAGCATGATCGGAGGAGCCGATAGGCGGCGCATTCCAGACCAGAAAGAAAACGAGAGGACTAAAAGCTCCCAGGATAATGGCGGCAATCATGAAACTCATCAGGATCGCGAGCAGGGATTGCCGAAAACTAATCTGTAAACCGAACAAGGGGGCAAACATTCCATTGAGCAACCCATTTGCAAAAGCCGTCAAAAACAGGATCAGTGGAAATTTTACTGCGACATAGCAGGCCTGCAATGGGTCTCGCCAATAACCGACTGCCGCTCCATACAACGCACTCCCAACGAAAATAACGATGATGGCGTGCGCAAATTGCCGCGCCTGCCAATCCCGAATCCATCCGCCCAAATACCTCGCGCTGCCGCGCAAAAAATCCGGAATCGAAGTATTGGCAATGGCGGAAGGAGGGTTCATACAGTCATTGCAACCGGTGTTTCGACACAAAGCTTCTCCAGAGCTTTTTCAACATCGTTGATGACGTCATCCGGCGTGGAAGTTCCCGCTGTGATACCGATGTTTTTTGCATCACGAAACCATTTCACATCCAGATCGGCTGGACACTGGATGTGATGGACTCGACTGCAATGCCGACTGCAGGTGGCGACCAGTTCCCGCGTGTTGTTGCTGTGCGCTCCGCCGATGACGACCACGACATCCACCTGCTTCGCAAGTTCCACGGCGGCGGATTGTCGCTGTTTCGTTGGCTGACATACCGTATCGATGAAACGGACTTCGGAATGCGGAAAGCGTGCACCTATTGCGGCAATGATCCGTTGAACTTTCTCAATCGGCTGGGTTGTTTGGGAGACAACTCCGAACTTCTCTCGCACCTGCAGGTTCGCAACATCCTGATCCGATAAAACAACGTCATAGCACTCGAGATCTTCCGTCATACCGCGAACCTCAACATGGTCGCGCTTCCCAATGATGACGGGGTGATATCCCTGCCCCACCAGTTTCCCCAGCGACCGATGCGCAAAGCGAACCAACGGGCACGTCGCTTCAAGGACGTTAAATCCAAACTGTTTCACTTCGCTCATCCTTTTTTCCGAAGCACCATGCGCGGTAATCATCACGGTCGCGGTCTCCACTTCATTCACATTCTGTTCGATGCGAATGCCTTTCTCGCGAAGGCCGTTTAACACATCCTCGTTGTGCACCAACTCGCCAAGAATCGTCAGTGGTTGCTGGCTGCCAGTTTCTTTGGCCATGGCAATTGCGTCACGGACCCCGAAACACATTCCCAGATGTTCAGCTCGAATGATTTTCATAACGTTCACTTTGTATTACAAAGTATAAGAGCAGGCAGATTTCATTTCGTTCAAAGTTTTTGGAAATTATTTCAGTTTTTTCGTCTGCTGCACGATTTGCTCAAGCAGATCAACGTATTCGGAAAACGCTTTCCGTCCGGCCGCCGTCAAGGAACACGTCGTCAATGGACGGTTGTTTTTGTAGCTCTTGGTAACCGAAACATAACCCGCTTCCTGCAACGTACGGATGTGCGTTGTCAGGTTGCCATCGGTCATGCCAAGGGTTTCACGCATATCGGTAAACGAAACTTCCGGAGAGGCGGCCAGCAGCGAAATAATGCCGAGCCGTCCTTTTTCGTGAATCAGGCGGTCGAGTTGTAAAAACGGTTCCGGATTCACGCCGCATTCTTCCCCTTCTCTGTGAAATAAAGGTAAATTCCATACGCAAGATGAGCAGCACCAAATGACCATCCCATCAACGTATGAGCCGATACCGAAACATCGCTATCAGGATTCAATATCCAGAAAATCAAACCGCTCCCTAAAATCAGGAAAAACCATCCGAACAATCGGATCCCCCGGGGCATAAAAAATCCCGCCGCATTGAGAGCGCAACCGTAAAGAGCCATCCAGATTGGCGGGAGTGTCATCTGCACGGTTTCGTCGCCTCCCGCCATAACGAACAATCCCGAAAGAACCCCGCCGAGGAAAAAACCGGGCAAGGCAGCCTGGGCCACTCGACGAGTGGGAGGAGACCAAAATGGTTCAGAATCCTTGAGAGCTTGCCTGCGTATCAAAAGAAAGCTTCCCAGCGAAACAACAAAACAAACGACGACCCAAAAGATCGTAAAATTTTGAGCGGTATCAATATGAGCTTTGTTTCCAATCAAAGCAGCGATCACTCCTGCGATGCCGGTCCAGGTCATGACAGGCGCCAAAGCACGGCGATAAAGGCCGGAACGTTCCATCAAAGTGCGGATAACCTGGAGATTTTGGGAAGCCCAATTGTTGTCCATGTCTACTTTGTAAAACAAAGTGACCTGATGCGCAAGTTGTTTTTGGGGACACGTGGAACGAAACTATGCCCTGACAACGACTTTCCCGAGGACTTTTCTTTCCCGCAAAATCGCCATCGCGTCCGGAAGCTGATCCATGGGAAAAATTTTATCGATCGTCGGTTTCAATTTGCCTTCCGCGACCCACTCTAAAGTGGCCTGAATATCGACACGATTTCGTCCGTAGCTGCCAATAAGGCTTTGCTGTTTCACAAACAAGGGCCAAAGTTTCAATGAAACTTCACGTCCTGCCGTCGCGCCGCAGGTGACAATCCTGCCATTTCGTGCCAGACAACTAAAACATTGCTGCAACACCTCACCGCCGACATGTTCAATGATCAGATCAACACCCCGTTTTTGAGTGATCTTCCGAACTTCAGCAGACCACTCTCTGTTTGTGCTGTTCACCACGAAATCCGCTCCAAGCGAAAGTGAAAGGGCTTTCTTGGCGTCATTGGAAGCCGTAGCAATCACGTAACCGCCCAATTTTTTCGCGATCTGGATCGCGGACGATCCAACACCACTCGCGCCGCCGATCACAAGCACCCAATCTCCCGACTTTATCTGTGTGCGATTGGTGAGCATATGCATCGCGGTGCTCCCCGCGAGAGTCAACGCCGCCGCGGTTTCAAATGAAACGGATTCAGGCAATCGAACCAGGGAGGATGCCGGAACAACTACTTTCTCAGCAAATCCACCATCACAGTCGACTCCGAGCAAGCGAGCGTTGAGGCAAATAGATTCCTCTCCACGAAGACAAAACTCGCATTCCCCGCAAAATAAATTCGATTGAACAGAAACAGCATCGCCGGATTTCCAGGCGATAACCTTTTCGCCGACGGCCTCCACCTCCCCTGCTATCTCGCATCCCATCGTGCGAGGGAGATCAATTGGCACCGGCAAACCTCCCTGTTCCGTCCAAAGATCCAGGCGATTCAAACCACACGCACGCACGCGCAAAACAACTTCGTGCGGCTTCGGAACAGGGTCAGCAATCTCCCGCATCTCTAAAGTTCCCGGATTGCCGTGCGCAACGAGTTGATGTGCCTTCATATTGTTGGATTGAACTTATCACAAAAGAACTGTTTTCGAGCAATAGGCGGAAACTGGATACCATTTGGATCCAAAACGTTGAAAACGAAGATGGTTTGATTACTCTGGGAACAGTGAAAATTGCCGACGAAGCTGATCTTGTGGAAGGTTCTTCCTTGAAGTTTCGTTTTATTCGTCGCGGCAAATATGTCGATGCCTTTGTCGTTCGGTTTCAAGGCAACCTGTTGGCGTTCGAAAATAAATGTCGGCACATTCCCGTCAGCCTCGATTACGGTGACAACCAATTCTTTTCACGAGACGGCAAACATCTGCTCTGCCAAACCCATGGAGCGTTGTATGAACCAAAATCCGGTCTTTGTGTCCGCGGCCCGTGTGAAGGTGAAAGTCTGTTTCCTCTTAAGCTGAATGTGCGCGATGGGTCTATCTGGTTGGTTGAAGATTAATGGCTATCGCTTCATCGATCAGGAGAACAGGGATGTTCTGTCGAATCGGAAAAAACGATTTCCCATCTTCACGCACCAGTCCCCCATCAACATTTTGGCTTACCACGTCTCCGCGGCGATTTTTCAATTTCCCCGCTCGAATGTGCGTATTTATTTCCCCTATTTGGGCAGGAAGCAATGGAACAAGCTTTTGATGAGTTTCAGGACAGCGGAGAATTTGCAGCAATTCCGGCGAAATCATAGTCTGACCGCTTGAAGGGCCGCCTCATAAACCTGTTTTACGGGGACCTGCTTTGATTCCGCCACCTTGCGGCAGGATTCGAATTCAGGTGATGCCTGCACCACCGTTCCATTCAACGTACCCAACTTCACCGTCACTTCACCGTACGGTGTCTTCACGGTGGTAAAACTTCGGGACAACTTCCGTCGTTCGCTCAGGGAACGCCGCACCCCAAAGGCTGACGTCTCTCGCAGAATCAACTCGCAAAACTTGTCCGCGTCCGCTTCGGCACAGAGCACCGTCAGGAGAACGCCCGGACGATTCTTCTTCATTTGAATTGCAGTGTGGAACACGTCCAACGCGCCACTCGTCAGGGCTTTCTCAACGAACGCGCCAAGAATTTCTGCGTTGATGTCGTCGAGGTTTGTTTCCAAAACCGCGATGGTGTCGCTTTCCCAATCCAGGGAGACGCCGGCTTTGGTCTGAGGAATCTCTCCGAAAACCGCTCGCAAGACATTCGGCCGTGTCTTGTTATCGCGAGTGCCAAGGCCGTAACCGATTTTTTCGGCAACGAGATTTTGCATCGGCGTAAATGTTTCCGCGAATTCCGCCAACAACGCAGCGCCTGTGGGAGTCACCAATTCGTGTGGCTCTTCACATTGCGTTAATCCAATGCCCCGGGCGGAAAGAATTTCCAGCGTGGCGGTAGTCGGCACGGGAAAACGGCCGTGAGCACAATTTACCCATCCCGTTCCTTCAACCACGGGTGCTGAGACCACACGCGGTTTCCCCAACATTTCCAACGCAATGCAGGCACCTACGATATCAACGATCGAATCCACGGCTCCGACTTCATGAAAATGAACTTCTTCCGGTGGCTGCCCGTGCACTTTTCCCTCTGCCACTGCCACACGATGGAATACCGCAATTGCTTTCTGCTTTACCCAGTCAGACAACGTGCTGTCGGAAATCATCTTCTTGATGTCGCGGAAGTTGCGACCATGAACATGATCGTGGTCGTGCGCTCCATGGGTGTGACTATGCCCGTGTCCATGAGCGGTGAAGGGCTGTAATAGATCAATCTTTCCGTGGGAATGCGAATGACTGTGTCCATATCCATGCCCATGCCCGTGCGAGTGTCCATGGGAATGCTCGTCTTCCAAATCAACGTCGAATTTAACACCATCAATGCCAGACTTTTGCTTTCGCGTCGACCGAAGGCGGTACCCAGCAAGATTCAACTTCGCCAATTCCTGCTCGAATCCTTTGAAATCAACCCCCAGATCCAGCATCGCGCCAATAAACATGTCGCCGCTGATGCCGCTGAAGATATCGAGGTAAAGCGTCTTCATTTCTTTTCGTTGGCGAGCGCATTGATTTGACTGGCCGCGAATCCAGCGCCAAAGCCGTTGTCAATATTCACCACGGTGACGCCGCTGCCACAACTGTTCAACATTCCCAATAGCGCGGCAAGGCCACCAAAATTTGCACCGTAACCAACGCTTGTAGGGACAGCGATGAGGGGACGATTTACAAGCCCGGCCACAACACTTGGCAAGGCTCCCTCCATTCCGGCCACCACGACAAGGACGTTCGCACTCTGCAAGATTTCGAGCTTTGACAAAATGCGATGAAGTCCCGCCACACCCACGTCCGAAATACGTTCCACGTGGTTACCCATGATATCTGCGGTGACGGCAGCTTCGTCTGCCACCGGCAAATCACTGGTCCCCGCGCAAATGACGGCTATTTTTCCGGGACGTTTTGCCAACGGTTCTTTCTGAAAGGTAAAGCAACGTCCCAACGCGTGATAAGTTCCCCGTTTGAATTTCTTCTGAAGGAGTTTCGCTGTTTCCGCGGAAATACGAGTGACCAGAAAGCGACCTTCCCGTTTGGCAATCTCGCCGGCGATGCGCACGATTTGTTCCGGAGTTTTGCCGGCGCCAAAAATCACTTCCGGAAAATCTTTACGCAGGGAACGATGCAGGTCCACCTTCGCAAAACCAAGGTCCGCCACGGGAGGCGCCTGAAACGCATGCAACACTTTTTCCTGCGTTACTGTTCCGGCGCGAAACTGTTCCAACAATGCAATGGCTTCGGTGGTGGTCACGTTAACAAACTGATTTTTGGCAAAATTGCACGAAAGCTGTCCTCGGTCACGTCAAACTTAAAACCGCATCGACGGCGGTTTCGTATCCGTGAAGCGCTGTTGCAATTCCGTGTTCTGATAATTCTCGATGAGTTTCTCCAACACTGCAATCGCCTGCTTCAGCTCGCGACCTCGCTTACTGTCGGCCACCCGTTTCGGTTCCGCCCATTCGCGCACCACAATGATGCTCGGAATAATATCGGCGCCGTCGCGAATGGCCGCTTCCACCGATTCAAAATGATGATGCTTCGCAATGAAGGTCCGATGTGGCTCCATCACGAGGGTAAAGCCGTGATCGCCGTAAGCCTCGGAAAAAGCGCCATCGATCGTAATCGCTTTACCGCTCCGCTTGAGAGGCGTTTCGCCTTTTTCAATTTTCACCGGAACATGGCCGTTTACAATCAGGCCCTGGCGGGTATCAACGCCGAACTCCGCGAGGATCCGATCGCAGAATCCACGATCGTGAATCAGCGAGAAATAAGGGTTCTTCGTTTCGTGATGCGGCTTCTCATCGGCAATCAGATCACGCTCCAGCGTGGCGATTTTGTCTTTGCCGAACAGCGGTGATTGCGGGCCGCTCCAGAGATACCAAAGCAAATCGATCTCATCGGTCGTCCCCTGCTCCACGACGAGTTTGTAAACGACACGGTTAATCGCATCGAACATGGCCCGGCCTTTGTACATCTTGTCGCCAACGGGCATCGCCAGAAACTCGCCGTTTTTATCGACAGGAACGCACGCATGAAAGATGAGATTTTCCTCGCGCAGGAGATACATCGAGCCGCGTTTGACCATCCATTCCATGTGACGCCAAAGCTTTTCGCTGCTCATGAATGAATTCCGAATACGATCGAGGCAAAGGCGTTCGTCCTGCGTCAACTCATACGGGTTCTTTGGATCAATCGTCGGAAAATGATTGTCCTTTAATTTGTATTTCACCCCGTCGAGTTCGATCTCTCCCTTTTCGTAATCGATGCGATGGAGCAACCGTCGATTCTCCATCTTCCATTCGGGATGACGCGCGATTGCCTGTCCTTCCAATTTGAACTGCATGACCGCCGCCGCCTTTTGCATGCGCGCGATGGTAATCTTCTCGCGCATCCCGCTCATCTTGCTGAAAAAACAGGTTGCAGGATCGTCGGCGTAAACTTTACGGGTCAACAACTCGAGCGGCTGCAGTGGGATTCCATAACCTTCCTCCAGTTGCGATAAACGACGGTAACGGAGTGAAATTCTGAGCACATGACAAACCAGCGCTTCCTGTCCGAGACACGCTCCGAGCCACGCCATGTCGTGGTTTCCCCAGACAAAGGAGACGTTCGGCTGTTGCATGAGATAATCGACCACAAGATCTCCACGCGGACCGCGATCCCAGCAATCGCCGGCAATAATCAGTTCATCAATCGCCAGGTTTCGAATCGCGCGGCCCGTTAAATGGATCAGATGAAGTATCCGGTTCCGACGAACAAGTTCGTCGACGATCGCTTCGATGTAATCGGTTTCACGTTCAATCGAAGGTTCGTGCAGAATTTCCAGCAGCAGTTCCCGGTACTCGCACGGAAAGATCCGCGTGGCGTGCTTGTGGCTGCGACGCGACGCCAAAACGCGCACAATCGTGAACAAGTCACGCAACATGCGCATGGCGTATTTCTTCTGCTTTTGTTCGTCGTTGAGCGTCCTCTGCAATTGGCTCACCACTTCCGCAGGATAAAAAATCAACGTCAGCAGTTCCTGGAACTGTTTTGGCGAAAGCTTGTCCTTAAACAATTTTTCCACCAACGGACGCAGCGTTCCGGAAGCGTTGTTAATGACGTGACGCAGCTTTTTGTCCTCGCCATGGATGTCGCTGATGACATGGATCGTCCCCTTGGGCAGCGTCAATTCCGCAGAAAAACGAACGATTTCGGCGATCGCGGCATCGATGTTGGGGACTTTATGCGCGAGTGGACGCAACAGCGCCAACTCGTAATCCCGATCCTTTTGTTCTTCCGACGCGCTCATAGGGTGAACGGAAACGTGATCGTAAATGACAAGGACATTTGGAGAAATCGGACTTCGCGGTTCAACGCAGGATTATTTCTTCTTTGCCGCTTTTTTCAGAATCTTGTCGTGTTCTTTTTCCGAGAGTTCGCGAATGAAAATATTGCGCCAGCGTATTTCACCGCCATGCGTCTGCAATTGAATCGGACCATTGGCGAACAGCGGTTTGCTGCGATCCCAATAATTTTCCATCTTCGCGTGATCCACGACGAGCTTGCCGTTCAGGTAAACTGTCGTGATATCCCCCGCCTGGATGATGCGAAACTTATTCCATTCACCAAAGGGTTTGTCCGCGAGGACGAGCGGGTCTTTGCCGGGAGCGCCCGGTGAATTGTTCCATAACGCGCCAGATCCTTTGTCCGCCCCCAAATTGAATTTCGCCTTTTCCGTATAATCCCAAATCTGCACCTGCGGCGTGCCGCGGAGGTAAATGCCACTGTCGGCTTTGGGGACTGTTTTGTATTCGATCAGGAATTCGATATCGGAATATTCGCGATCAGTGGTCGCGTAGGGACCATTTCCATCATTGACCAACTCCCCATTATCCACACGCCAATGCGCCTCGAAGTCTTTTTTCCACGTGGCAAGATTCTTTGCCTTCTCCTCGGCATTCATCTCTTTCAATTTGCCGGGATCAAAATGCGGAACGCCGTGCCAACCGGAAAGATCCTTTCCGTTAAACAACGCTGTGAAGCCTTTCGGTGGCTTGATGTCTTTTCCTTGAACAGGAGCGACGAGCAACGCGGCCATGGCCGCACAGGCAAAAGCAGACAGAATGCGCAATGTCATGGGGAGACTTGGTAAAGGTTTCCGCGCCTGAGGTCAACAGAGGGATTAACGGATCGCGGGTGAGGAAACTGCGACCCCCGGATAAACAAATGCGTGTGCAGGGATTTTTTCCTGCACACGCGTGCTCCAGAGCAGAATGTTTTTTCAGTGAGCGATTTTTTTGCGCTTCCACCCCAAGGCGTCCACTTCTTCTCCTCCCCACGTCTCCGGAGGAGCTTCGAACTTTGCGGGCCACGTGAAGTGGCAGCCTTCGCAATAATATCCTTTCGGGACCAAGCCGGCGCCGAAACTGAGTTCGATCAACGTAGGAACAAAAAACTTCCGCGTCGTTTGCGGATATTCAACCTGCGACGAACCACATTGCGGGCAACGCACGGCGTCGTTGAAAACACCCTCAGCGATATCCAATTGTTTCATTGCCGCTTGTGCGCGTTCGAAATCATGTTCTTCGACCAGAATTTTTTCAGCTGCGAGGGGCTTACTCATGAACCAAAATCGCTGGATCCTGGATTCATCGCGCAGTTTGGCCGGAATGCCCGCCTGGATCAGACGCTGTCTTGCGGCTTCGGCTTTCTGCTTATCGTGAAAGGTTGCTAAGGTCAGCATTCTCATAAAACAAGGTACTCCCCGAATATCGAAATTCAAAATTTGCCCAGGAGGAAAGATGCCTCCGAAAAAGCCCGACGGCAGAATATAAGAACTGCGAAAAGCAAACGATCTGGAGATACGCATTTGGATTTCTACTTCCAAAGCTTTCCCATCCACTCGATTACTTGCTCAGAAAACATGGCAGCCGCAATCACGATAAGACCTGCCCCGATCACGAGAGCTAAAGGATATGGGCTTTTCTTCTCAAGAAGAGGACATGATAAGTCGCGGTCCGTTCCGGGTGGACCATACAACCCTCGAAAACTCTGTCTAGCCCCCACCTATATTATTTGGATAAATTCCACGATCAACCGGTGTTTCTTCGTTTCTCAGGACTTCCCTGTATAAAAAGAGACAGTTTAGGACGTTTAAAAGGGTGTTTTGCGTAAATCGTTGAGCCACAGTACGGAGCGTCGCAGGGAAACGTTTCCCGATGGCCTCGCAGCTTCGTTTTGACACCCGGAAACGTTTCCGACACCCCTCGCAGCTTCGTTTTGACACCCGGAAAC
>CBHTTJ010000059.1:0-27682 GCA_966095605.1 uncultured bacterium
TTCCATAATCGGCGTCGCGAATAAAAGTCATGGCAATTTAGTTCCATAATCGGCGCCGCGAATAAAAATCGTGGCAATTTAGTTCCATAATCGACGTCGGGAATAAAAGTCGTGGCTTTTTCGTTCCATAATCGACGTCGCGAATAGCTCCTCCGGAAATTTGGCTTCGAACCGCCTCTCCTTCCCTCTAGACGCCAGTAAATCAAAGCGTTACCGTCCCGCCCGATGAATCTCGAAGACAATTTGGGCGATATCATTCGCAAGGCACGTGCGATGACCAATGTTTCGCCCGCCGACGCCGCCAAGGCCGCAGGAATCAGTGAAACCGATTTGAAAACGGTCGAAGATACCGGCGTTTCCAATAAAGCGATTAACTATTCCGCACTGGCGAAAGCCATCGGCCTGGATGGTGGCAAACTGGAGCAGATTGCCAAAGGATGGACGCCGAAAGTTCAGGACTTAAGTAATTGGCGCGAGTTGCGTCAAATTACAACCACCCGTGACTTCTCAGTTAATTGTTACCTCGTATGGGACGAAATTTCACGCGAAGCGGCGTTGTTCGATACAGGTTGGGATGCCGCGCCTGCGCTGAAAATTATCGAAGACGAAAAATTGCAGCTGAAACATTTTTTCATCACGCATACTCACGAAGATCACATCGAAGGCATGGCTGCGGTTCGTGCGAAGTTTCCGAATGTCCGCATTCATACCAGTGCCAAGTCCGCGCCCCCGCAGCAACGTCTTCGCAGCAACGATTGCATTCATCTCGGCAGCTTGCGCATTACGAATCGCGAGACGGTTGGTCACGCCGAAGATGGCGTCACCTATATTATCGGCAATTGGTCCGAAGACGCACCGCACGTCGCGATCGTCGGTGACGCGATTTTTTCGGCGTCGATGGGTCGTGGAAATCAATCATGGGATGTGGCGCGGAAACAAGTACGCGAACAGATCCTCTCATTGCCACCGGATACCTTGATTTGCCCAGGACACGGACCGGTCACAACAGTCGCCGAAGAAAAAGCGCACAATCCGTTTTTTTGAGACAATAATTGATAGAGAAAAACCACGGATGAATCCGGTTCATCCGTGGTTTTTTCTTTTACGAGAGAAACTGGTTCGTTGATTAAAGCGACGCTTTCATTTTCGCGGTAAATGCGCGGCACATTTTAATGAACGTTTCCTCGGCGATGCTCAGGCGTCGTCCTTTTCGAGAAGCGATCACCCACGTCCGTTTCAATTTGCGTCGGCCCATCGGCACAGCGACGAGAGACTTCTCAGCCAACTCTTTCTCAGCGATCCACGGTGCGATGATGCTGACGCCCAGACCGAGGTTCACCAGTTCCTTGATCGCTTCCATGCTGCCGAGTTCCATCACGGTGTTCAGCACCATCTTTTCCTGGCGGAAGTAATCTTCGATCAATCGCTGGGTGTAGCTGTTCTTTTGATAAAGGATGTAATTCTGTTTTGGAATTTCGTCGCGTTTCACTCCCTCGGCAGCCCAATGATGCGAAGGCGAGAGAACAAAAGCCAATTCATCTTCAAATAACGGATGAATATCGAAGGCATCCGGATTTTTCGGTTCCAGAACAATCGCGAGATCAATGTGGTTGTTTTGCAACGATTCAATCGCGTCCGCGGCATCACCAGCACCGATTGCGATCAGACATTGCGGATAGTCCCGTTTGAATTCGCGCAAGACCGTTGGAAGAATATACCGGCACGCGGTAGAACTCGCGCCGATACGAAGACGCGCTTGTCCCCACTTCCCGAGGTGCTCCAGGGAATTCCTGGCCGATTGCATTTCCGTTAAAATTTTTTCGGCATGATGGAGAAGTTGTTCACCTGCCTGGGTAAGGGCGACTTTTTTACCCACCCTGTCTAAAAGGCGACACCCTACTTCACCTTCCAAAGCCTTCATCGCGTGGCTTACGGCGGATTGGGAAAGAAAGAGTTCCTTGGCAGCGCGGGTAAAACTGCCAGTGCGGGCGAGGATAACGAAAGCGCGTAGTTGTCTGCTATCGAGCGGTGTGGTCATTGATGAATTTGGTTCATTATCTGCGATTAAATTTTTCCATTTTTGTCACTTCGGCTTGGCATGGCCGAAGCTAAATGGTGTCAGACTATGTTCCCCTTAGCAAAACAAACGCCAACTCCGGTGAGACAACACTGCGAGGGGCCGTCTTCGGTCTTCACATAATTGCGCATCCGTCAAAAAGTGAAAATACAAGGAGTAACGGCCGCCGCTCTTCTCGGCGGCCGTTTTCGTTTCACGAAGGCTCAAATTCCCGGCTCAAGGAATGTTCAATGGAGCACACGCAGATTTACACAATCCAATGAAGGTCTCTTCGGCCAGAGTCAACCGTTTGCCGTGCCAGTGAAGGATTCCCCAATGACGTTGTAATTTCCGGCGTCCAAGCGGTAAGGCAGATACTGATCCTTGTTCGATTTCCCGTTGAGCAATCCACGGAGCAAAGATGCTGACACCCAGGCCGATCTTCACCAATTCCTTTGTCGCTTCCATGCTTCCCACTTCGAAAACAGTATTTAGAACCATGCTTTCGCGCCGAAAATAGTCTTCAATCAAACGAAACGTCACGCTGCGCTTGTTATAGAGAATATAGTTTTGACGCGGAATGTCGGCCCGCTCCACTTTTTGGGACCGCGCCCACGGGTGCAATGATGAAACAATAAATTGGAGTTCATCCGTGAAGAGAGGATGAAACTCGAGCTTCGGTTCCTTCTCCGCTTCCAGTGAAATCGCCAGATCAATTCGCTGTGTAAGAAGTGCTTCGATTAAATGCGGCGTATCACCGGGTTCAATAGTTACAGCATGATCTGGAAAACTTTCCTTAAATTCCCGCAACACAGACGGAATAATGTGCTGACACGCCGTGGTCGTCGCGCCCAGGCGTAATCTTCCCTGCCCCCATTTTCCCAAATGGGCCAACGCTTCGCGTGCATTGTCATTTTCCTGCAAAATTCTCGTCGCATGTTGCAGAAGCTGCTCTCCCGCCTGTGTCAGCACGACTTTTTTGCCCAGCTTGTCTAAAAGACGACAGCCACTGTCGTTTTCGAGCGCCTTCATGGAGTGACTGATTCCTGATTGTGTCAGGTGAAGTTCCCGTGCGGTCTGCGTAAAACTGCCCGTGCGTGCGAGCACACAAAAGGCGCGAAGCTGTCGGCTATCGAAAGGAAGTTTCATATATGAACAAGACTCATCATCTGCATGGGCGAGGCGAGTAGCATTCATCACGCCAACGATTCAAAGTGGCACACCGACCGCTAAAGCATGGATCGGCAGAACAAAGCTGCCGAAACGTGATCAAAAGTCGCCACATAGAAAATCCAGATGCTTCGCTGAAAAAATTGCGAGTTGGATTTGTACCGTTGACCGATTGCGCGCCACTGGTCATGGCCCGTGAATTGAATCTCTTTCAGAAGTACGGACTGGATGTGACGCTGCATCGCGAACTCGGATGGGCGAGTATCCGCGACAAGGTTATTTACGGCGAACTCGACGCGGCACACGCCATTGCCGCAATGCCCGTCGCAGCAACGCTGGGGCTCGGTTCCATTCGTTGTGACTGTGTCACTGGTCTCATCTTAAATTTACACGGCAACGCCATCACACTTTCCAACC
This sequence comes from uncultured bacterium, assembly GCA_966095605.1. Classification (GTDB taxonomy): domain Bacteria; phylum Verrucomicrobiota; class Verrucomicrobiia; order Limisphaerales; family JACDHS01; genus CBHWET01. Next base: position 3,644 of record CBHTTJ010000059.1, read on the forward strand.
ATCTCTGGCAGGAAGGTGTCCGTGATGGAGCGTCCCTCCGGGAACTGATTCAAAAAAAACGCGGCACACACGCGTTCACCTTTGGAGTCGTCTACCCGTTTTCTTCACATCGGCATTTGCTTCGAAAATGGATGACCGCAAATGGAATCAACCCGGACGAGGACGTGCGCATGGTTGTCGTTCCGCCCGCCCAAATGGTTCAAAACATGAAAGCCGGAAATCTGGATGGCTTTTGTGTCGGCGGTCCGTGGAACTCCGTTGCGGTCCAGACGAACGTTGGCTGGTGCGCCATCACCAGCGCCGAACTAAATCCAGAACATCCAGAAAAAGTTTTAATGGTGCGCCGGGATTTTGCGGAAAAACGTGAAGCTGAACATCTCGCTCTGATCGCGGCCTTATTGGAGGCTGCGGAATTCTGCGATACGGCAGAAAACCTCCCGCGAATCATTTCCACTCTCTCACAGCCCAATTACATTGGAGTGACATCCGAAGCGCTCGCCAACGGTATCAGCGGGGAATTTGATTTCGGTCACGGCGTCACACGGCGAGTTCCTGATTTTTGCGTTTTTCATCGCAACAACGCCAATGAACCTTCCAACGATAAAGCCGCCTGGACTTTGCGTATCGTTAAAGACAGCGGCCTCTGCCCCGACATTTCGTTACTGACCCCGGCATTGGCTAGAAAAGTTTTTCGTCCCGACATCTTCGATAAAGCAGTCCGGCTCCGTTCGTCGGTTATCTCAAAACCACATTCAAATGAACATGGAATCCACCGTCAAAACAACCTCATCCTCGCCTGAATTCACCCGCCGCAGTTTCCTGCGTCGCACCGCCAAAGGAATCACCGCCGCTACCCTATTTGCTGGTATCCCAAAAGGCTGGGTTGGGGCTGCCTATGCCGACGATGCCCCGGAAAGCAAGGTGATGAAGTTCGGCATGATCGCTTTAACCGATTGTTCGTCGATCGTCATCGCGCACGAAAAAGGCTTTTTCAAAAAATACGGAATCGAATCCACGGTCTCCAAAGGCGCGAGTTGGGCGGCCATTCGCGATTCATTGGTCAGCGGTGACATCCAGGCAACACACATGCTCGCCGGCATGCCAATCGCCTCCACACTCGGGCTGAACGGCTCCCCGAAGAAAGCGATGATCATTCCGTGGCTGCTCAATCGCAACGGTCAGTCCATTACTCTGGCCAATAAATTTAAAGGAAAAGTTCAGGATGACCCAAAAGCGCTGAAACCATTTGTCGATCAAGCGAAGAAAAAGGGTGAACCACTCACGTTCGCGATGACTTTTCCTCCGGGAACACACGCGATGTGGATGCGTTACTTTCTCGGTGCCGGCGGTATCAATCCCGATAAAGACGTTTCGCTCATAACCATTCCTCCTGCACAGATGGTGGCGAACATGAAAATAGGCAAGATGGACGGCTTCTGCGTTGGGGAACCGTGGAATGCGCGATCGATTGCTGACGGCATCGGCTATACCTCCTTGAATACCCAGGACATCTGGAAAGATCATCCCGAAAAAGTCTGTGCTTTCCTCGAAGAGTTTGCGGAAAAGAATCCAAAGACCGTCAAAGCCGTCCTGAAAGCCCTGCACGAAGCGAGTGTCTGGTTAGACCAAATAGAAAATCGTGTTGAGCAGGCAAAGATTGTTTCACAACCGACGTACATCAATTGCCCATCGGAAATAATTCTTAATCGTTTGCAGGGTCATTACGAATTTGGCGACGGACGTAAAAAGGAAGACCCGAATTACATGATCTTCCACGACCGCAACTGCAATTATCCGCAACACAAATATGCCGTGTGGTTCCTGAGCCAATATCGTCGCTGGGGATTTGTCGATGGCTCCATCGATTACCAGGGCGTTGCGAAAAAGGTAATGCGCCCTGACATCTACGAAACGGCCATGAAGGAAATCGGCTACGCACACGGCGGTGCAAACACAGACGCCGAAACCCTTTTCGACGGAGCTCTCTTCGATCCAGCCAAGCCGGAGGAATACGCCAAAGCATTCGCCATCAACAATCTCAAAACCGCTTGATCAGCCCCATACAGTCATGAAGGAAAAATTCAAATTTGATTGGTTACTGCTGCCTCTTCTGGGCATGGTCGTTGTTTTGATTGCCTGGAGCGTTACCAGCGCGACGTGGGCAAAAGGATTGCCCTCTCCCGGAAAAACATGGTCGGGAAGCAAATTGTATATAGAAAAGCCTTTTGAAAAACGGGGCGAACAAGACCAGGGCATTCTTCGTTTCACCTGGTATTCGCTGCAAATGGTTTTAAAGGGCTATTTAATTGCCCTCGTCGTCGGAACGCCAATTGGTTTCTGCCTCGGCCTTTCAAAAACCTTCGGCAAAATCTTTGATCCAATCATTCAAATCCTCAGGCCTGTTTCACCGCTGGCGTGGTTGCCGCTGGGATTGATTCTTTTTCAACGGCCACAGCCATCCGCTCTCTTCACCATCGCTTTGTGCGCGATGTGGCCAACGGTTTTGAACACAGCGGTTGGTGTCCGCGCTATTCCGCAAGATTATCTGAACGTTGCCAAAGTGCTGAAACTCTCCCGCTGGAAAACCCTCTTCAAAGTTATGGTTCCAGCCACGTTACCGTACATGTTTACGGGTTTTCGCCTGAGTCTTGGTATCGCGTGGCTGGTGATCGTTGCCGCAGAAATGTTGACGGGATCTCCCGGCGTCGGCGGCTTCCTTTGGCAGGAATACAACTCCTTGATCTATGAGCACATTATTCTCTGTATCCTGACCATTGGTATCACCGGTTTCATTTTGGACAAACTCATGGGTGCTTTGGAAAACCGCTTCAAAACAGCCTGACGCTATGCCTTTTCTCGAATTAAAAAATGTAACGAAAGCCTATGGGCCAAACACCCATCGGACCGAAGTCCTCCGGGACATCAATCTGCAAATCGAGAAAGGCGAATTCGTAGCGATCGTCGGATATTCCGGAGCCGGAAAAACCACGCTGATCTCGCTCATTGCCGGCTTGGTGAAACCGGACAGCGGCTTGATCACACTAAACGACCTTGAGATTACAGAGCCCGGTCCAGATCGTGGCATTGTTTTCCAAAATTACTCTCTGCTTCCGTGGCTGACCGTTTACGAAAACATTTATCTCGCCGTAGACCAGGTTTTTCCAAATTGGGCACTGGTTAAAAAACAACAGCATACGGAAAAATACGTGGCGATGGTCAATCTGACACCCGCTCGCGATAAGCGTCCGGCGGAATTGTCGGGTGGGATGCGTCAGCGCGTCTCGGTCGCACGGTCTCTGGCAATCGATCCGCAGATTTTGCTGCTTGATGAACCATTGAGCGCTCTGGATGCTTTAACGCGCGCCACGCTCCAGGATGAAATTGTGCGGATTTGGGAAACGGACAAAAAAACGGTGGTCCTGATCACAAACGACGTAGACGAGGGTATTCTTCTTGCTGATCGCATCATTCCGTTGAGCGCCGGTCCTAACGCAACACTTGGTCCTTCAATTCCTGTAGATATCCCCCGCCCTCGCGATCGCAAAGCCATCAATCACATTGGACGTTTCCAGGAAATTCGCCGCGAAGTGATCGATTACCTCTTGGGAACGGCAGCAAAGCAACGGGTCACCGTGACAAAGAAGCTTTCCCTGCCTGATATTGAACCCGAAGACCTTTTTGCACCACGCAGCTTTTTCAGAAAACAACCTCTGCGCCGCAAGGAAATCAAAACCGAAACACTGGAGATTTCATGAGTGATTACCTCGAAATCTCCAATTTGACCAAGACGTACCCCAGCCTAAAAGGTCCCGCGGTCATCGTTAAAGACTTCAACCTAAAGATTAAAAAAGGCGAATTCGTCTGTCTCATCGGGCATTCCGGCTGCGGAAAATCGACTGTTCTTTCGATGGTGGCAGGTCTTAGCGACATCACCAACGGCGGGATTATTCTTGCGGGAAAAGAATTGATCGGCCCTGGTCCGGATCGCGGCATCGTTTTTCAGTCCCCCTGCTTGCTTCCATGGCTGAGCGCCTTCGACAACGTCCTGCTTGGTGTTAATCAGGTTTTTTATACTGCGAGCCAAGACGAACGCCGGCAGATCGTTGAATACTATCTGAGCGTTGTTGGCCTGGCGGACTCCATGCACAAGCGTCCTGCGGAACTATCGCAGGGAATGCGGCAACGAGTCGGAATAGCGCGAGCATTCGCGTTATCGCCTAAAATGCTCCTCCTGGATGAACCCTTTGGGATGCTTGATTCCCTCACACGTTTCGAATTGCAGCAGGTGCTGATCGAGCTTTGGCGCAAGGACAAGAAAACAGCCCTCATGGTGACACACGATGTGGATGAAGCGCTTTTTCTTTCTGATCGCATCGTCATGATGACCAACGGTCCCGCGGCAGAAGTCGGCGATGTTTTGGAAGTCCATTTTCCACGACCACGCAACCGCAAAGACGTGATGGAACATCCGGATTACTATCGGCTTCGCGAACACCTCATTGGCTTTCTGGAAGAACATGCCCACAAGAAGAAAGCAGTCATACAAACCGAAACCAAATCTCCCCCGCCTGTAACAACTGTTCCGACTCAAAGCATCAAGTCGCGGCAGCTTGCTCCTCTTTAAACGTAACCCAACCTACTCATGAAACAAAAACCCACCTCAGCTGCTAAGTTTAAATTCAGCCTGATCAATACAACCGCCCTGTTTATGGCGTTGCAAATGACGTTGCATGCAGAAGAAAAAACGACCGCAGCTGCGGTATCCACCAAACCCACCGCTGGCCTCCTCAACGACTTCCTACGTGAGAAAAGTTCGACCTTTGAACAGTGGGATCTTGGCGGGCAGGTCCGTGCCCGCGGAGAATATAAGAAATATTTCGCGGCTGCTGGCGTTCCAACAGCAGTCGACTTCGCTGTTAAAGGCGATCGCGACAATGCCTATTTCTTACTGCGCGAGAAAATTCACGTCGGTTACACACCCTGCCCATGGATAACCCTTTACGCCGAAGGCCGCGACAGCTCTGCTCAGAGCGACGACCGGAAGCCGAGTCCAGATTCCGACACCTTTGATCTGTATCAGGGCTATCTGCGTATCGGGAATCCGAAGGAGTTTCCTGTCTCCCTGAAAGTAGGCCGTCAGGAACTGCAGTATGGCGACGAACGCCTCATTGGAAATGGTGATTGGAATAATATCCCCCGCTCCTTTGACGCTGCGAAATTGCGCTTCGAAAATGAAGCGTTCTCGGTGGATGCATTTTCCGCTCTTCCTGTTATTCCCAGGGATGATCGTTTTAACCGCGGGAATGAACATGACATTTTTTCCGGTGTTTATGGTTCAACGAAGAAACTTCTACCGAAGACTGAAACCCAGGCATATTTTCTCGCCCGCAACACCAGCACGGATTCACCGACGTTTGTAACCAAGGCAATCAGCGGCCTGGCTTCCCCTCGCGATATTTATACGGTTGGTGGAAGAATTAAATCGGGCGCGGGAGAATTTGGCGCGTGGGACTTTGATGCCGAAGGCGCTTACCAATTTGGAAGATTCAAAACGGGCGCAGCAACAAAAAGTCTCGATCAGGACGCCTTCGCCGTCCATGGTGCCGCTGGCTACACATGGAACGATACCTTTGGAAAACCGCGTGCCGGGCTCGAATACAACTACGCTTCTGGTGACAGCAATCCAGCCGACGGCAAACATGAAACGTTCGATAACCTGTTCCCAACAAATCATAAGTTTTACGGTTTCATGGACTTTGTTTCATGGCAGAACATCCATGACATTCGTTTCTCCACATCTTTAAAACCGTTCGCGAAGCTCACATTGAATGGCGATGTTCATGCGTTCGTTCTCGCAGATAATAATGACTTTTTTTATACCGTCGCAGGAACACCGCGCACAACAGGCGGTTATGGCATCAAAACAAGTGCGGGAAGTTACGTCGGCACCGAACTCGATCTCATCGCAACCTTCGCTCTGAAACCTTACGCGGTGATTCAAGGTGGGTACGGTCACTTCTTCGTTGGCGAGTATGTGAGGAATTCCCTCAAGGCCGTCGGCGGAGCCCACGACGCCGACTGGTTGTATGCACAAATGGTTTTCAACTTCTAGATCCTTTGCTCGGCGAACAACAAACCTCATCCCGTCGTATCGAGGAAAACCAAACCTTGATTGATCAGTTGCTTGCTGAGCAACGGACGCTCACGGCCGCAACGCAGTTTTCGCGCTGGCACGATGATCTGAAGCATTCACCCTCTGAACCTCGTTATCGCAATCTAATACCGCTGACTAAGCCCAGCCCTGGCGAACAATTCGCATTTGAAGTGGAACTGGACAAATGCTCCGGCTGCAAGGCATGTGTGACGGCCTGCCATAACCTCAACCAACTGAATGAAGGAGAAACCTGGCGTTCAGTTGGGTTTTTGCATGGGGGCAACTCGCATCATGCGAGGCAAACCAACGTCACCACCGCATGCCACCATTGTGTCGAGCCTGCCTGTCTGGAGGGTTGTCCAGTGCTCGCGTATGAAAAGGACTCAATCACCGGCATTGTTCTGCATCTCGCTGATCGTTGCATGGGCTGCCAATACTGCACGTTAAAATGTCCTTATGAAGTTCCTCAATTTCGAAAGGATCAAGGCATCGTTCGCAAGTGCGATATGTGCAGTAGTCGGCTGGCGAATAATGAAGCACCAGCTTGTGTTCAATCGTGTCCGAACGAAGCAATTCGGATCGTCATCGTAAATCAACAGCAGGTGCTGACCACCACCACAACATCCACTGAACTTGTTCCCGGCGCACCAAAGTCAGCTTACACGGTTCCATCCACCCGTTACAAAACGGCGGATTTGTTTTGTGAAAACACTCAATCCGCCGACATCTCAGAGCTAAAGCCACAAACGGCTCATTGGCCACTTTCGTGGATGCTGGTGATCACACAACTCGCCGTGGGCTTCGCGACTTCAACGATCATTCTGGGACAAACAAATAAAACAAAATGGCTGACGCTGGGACTTACTTTGATTGGCCTGGCGACGAGCCTTTTCCATCTCGGAAAACCTTTTCGTGCCTGGAGAGCCTTGCGCAATCTTCGCCACTCATGGCTAAGCCGTGAAATTGCCGCGTTCTCGCTCTTCGCTTTTTTGGTGTCGCTGAATGTCCTGATTTCATTCCCACTGCTCCGGATCGCGATCCTGTTATCCGGAGCGGCCGCAGTGTTTACGTCGGTAATGATTTACGCGGACACTCGCCGGCCGCTCTGGACGATTTCTTCCACCGGAATGAAGTTCTTTGGCAGCGTCCTTCTATTGGGTTTTGCATTGCTTGCGATTTTTTCCCCAACCACATCAGGCACCCTGGTGTTGTTGATCTCATCGTTGTCAAAAATGCTTTTTGAAGCCGGCGCGTTTCTGCCTTTGCGTGATACTACTCTGTCTCTCCAAAAAAAATCGGCGTTGTTGCTCATCAAAAATCTTCGACGGCTAACAATTGCCCGGTTCGCCTGCGGAATCGTTGGTGGAATTGCCCTTCCTCTGATCATGATGGCGTCCGATTCATCTTTGGCACTTTCATTTGTCGCTTTCACGACGTGTTTCGCCGGGGAGATTTTGGAACGCCATCTTTTCTTCCGCGCAGCCGTTACTCCCAAAATGCCAGGAGGTGTTGCGGCATGATCTCCACGGCTACCCAAAACATCTCAACGAAAGATTTAATCACTGAACCGACTCATTTCGGCCTCGGCCGCGTGCCTTCGCCAGCACAATATGACGACACCACCAACGTCGTCTGCGGCTTTTGTTCAACCGGATGCGGCCTAAACATCCATTTAAAGAATAGCCAGGCTATCGGCCTCTCCCCGACGAGCAACTATCCAGTGAACCTCGGCATGGCATGTCCAAAGGGATGGGAAGCCCTGGCTCCGCTTCACTCGCCCGACCGCGCCACCTCTCCTCTGCTGCGGAATGCCAAAGGAGAGTTCGAAGCAGTGGATTGGGATACAGCAATGCAGGTTTTCACCCTGCGGCTCAAAGCGATTCAGGACAAAAATGGACGTGACTCCGTGGCGTGGATCGGAACCGGGCAGATTGTTACCGAAGAACTGGCTTATCTAGGCGCTCTTGGAAAATTTGGCATGGGGATAGTCCACGGCGACAGCAACACACGCCAATGCATGGCCACATCCGCGGTGGCATATAAACAATCCTTTGGATTCGATGCGCCACCCTATACGTATAAAGATTTCGAAGAATCGGACGTCCTGGTTTTTATCGGTTCCAACTTATGCATTGCGCATCCGATAATGTGGCAGCGGGTCTTGCGGAACCCACATCATCCCAAAATTGTTGTTGTTGATCCTCGCAAAACGGAAACCGCGATGGCTGCAACAGATCACTACGCCATCAATCCCAAATCGGATCTGGTATTTCTTTACGGTCTGGCGAAATTGCTGATTCAGAACAACTGGATTGATCATTCCTACATCGCGGCGTCGACCAGTGGCTTCGAGGAATTCTCCGAATTCGTCCAACAATTCAAGATGGAGGAAGTCGCTTCCATCTCTGGAATCCCAGTTGACCGTCTCCTTCATTTGGCTCGGCTTATTGGTAAAGGGAATCGCGTGTCCCTGTGGTGGACAATGGGCGTGAATCAGGGACATGAATCTACCCGGACCGCTCAGGCAATTATCAACATCGCCTTAATGACGGGGAACATGGGCAGGCCGGGCACCGGTGCGAACTCTATCACGGGTCAGTGCAATGCAATGGGGTCACGTTTATTCAGCAATACGAGCAACCTTTTAGGTGGACGCGACTTTCTCAATCCCGAGCATCGTTCGAGAGTAGCGCAAACCCTTAAAATCAATCTCGCCGCAATCCCCAGCCAAAACAGCTGGACGTATGATCAAATCGTGAGTGGCATTGAAAACAATGTCATCAAGGGCCTTTGGATCGTGGCCACCAATTCATCTCATTCGTGGATTCACCAATCTGGCTTTAATAATCTCCTGAAGAGACTGGACTTCCTTGTGGTTCAAGACCTGTACCACAACACTGAAACCGCAAGGCAAGCCCACCTGGTTTTGCCCGCGGCCGGCTGGGGTGAAAAGGAAGGCACTTTTATCAATTCCGAACGTCGTATCGGCCTTGTCAAAAAAGTCTCCAAAGCACCCGGTCAGGCTTTGTCTGATTTCAATATTTTTAAACTGATTGGACATTACTGGGGTTGCGCTCATTTGTTCACCGACTGGACGTCGCCGGAACGGGTTTTCCAAATCCTGAAAGACTTGTCGCGGGGTCAACCCTGCGATTTCAGCGGCATTAAAGATTACCGTGCTTTGGACGAAGCAGGCGGCATGCAATGGCCAGTGCCCGAACCCGCCGCATTACCTGCGGAACGAAGATTGTTCGAAGACGGGAAATTTTTTCATGCAGATGGCAAGGCACGCTTTCTCTTCGAACCTCCTCGCCCAATGCCTGAGCGACCTTGTGAAAAGTTCCCGTTCGTCCTTCTCACCGGCCGAGGAACATCCGCGCAATGGCACACGCAAACCCGCACGGCCAAATCTGAAATTCTTCGACGTCTGTATCCAAAAAATATTTACGTTGAACTGAATCCCGATGATGCAGAGCGGCTGCAGATTCAGCCCAATGATCGAGTGGAGATTTCGTCACGTCGAGGCCGGGTCGAAGCCACCGCTTTTATCACTTACACGATCAAGCGAGGACAGGCCTTTATTCCGATGCATTACCCGGCGGTAAATCGTCTTACATTTCCTGCATTCGATCCCTATTCCCGTCAGCCCTCTTACAAAGCCTGTGCCGTGTCGGTATCCAAATCAGGCCGCCAAAGCAAAACGCCATTATGAACCCAGTCCCATTTATTCCTGAAACAGCCCCATTTACTGCGGAGCAACGCGCCTGGCTGAATGGTTTTCTCGCAGGGCTCTTTGCGGCACCGCAGTTGAATCAACCGCCAACAACGACACCTGCAGCACCAAAGGTTCCCCTGACGGTTCTCTTTGGGAGCCAAACCGGCACCGCCGAGCAACTCGCAAAAAAAATTGGGCGCGAAGCTGAAAAGCGCGGGTTCGCTCCGCGCATTCTTCCTTTGAATGATTTCGGCAATCACAATCTGGCCAAGGAACAACGCACTCTCATCATCACCAGTACCTGGGGAGATGGTGATCCGCCAGATAATGCCGTGGGTTTCTGGAATTTTTTATGCTCTCCCGAAGCCCCGGAACTAAAGCAACTGTCGTTCTCGGTTCTAGCTCTCGGTGACAGCAGTTATTCGGATTTCTGCGGTGCCGGCAAAAAGATCGATGCGCAACTCGAGAAGCTCGGCGCCACGCGCATCCATCCACGCATCGATTGTGACAAAGATTATGATGTTGCGGCCAACTCCTGGATTGAAGGTCTCTGGCCGGCCCTGCAAAAGACGGCCGATAATTCCAAAGAGATCGGCGGCATGACCATCACGACCGCTCCTCAAGCTGCTCCTGAAAAACCGGCGAGCGTTGGATTCAATCGCAATAACCCTTTTCCAGCTCGCCTCGTTGCCAATCGCAAATTGAACGAAGGCGATAAGGAAACGAGACATTTTGAGATATCCATCGAAGGATCCGGACTGAATTACGAAGCCGGCGATGCTCTGGGAGTTTTTCCCACCAACTGCCCGGAATTGGTTTCACAGATCGTCCAGAGGCTAGGTTGGGACGGCGAAGAGGAAGTGGTCACCCCTGGCGGCGCAAAAACTTCCCTCCGCGTAGCCATGCAGCGTGATTGCGAGATCCACAAAATTCCGAGATCCCTCCTGGAAGCAGCCGCTCATTCCAATGATCAAATCAAGATTCTGTTAGCACCCGAAAACAAGGCGAAGCTGGATGAGTATCTTTCCGGACGCGACCTGCTGGATCTGATTAATGATTTTGCATTGAAGTTATCCCCTGCGGAATTCGTCGCAGCTCTTAGAAAATTAACGCCGCGTCTTTATTCCATTGCCTCCAGTCCGAAAGCACATCGCCACGAAATACATTTGACGATCGCGATTGTGCGACGCGAGTTTAGCAATCGCGTTCACAAAGGAGTTTGCTCGACGTTTCTCGCCGAGCGCGTTTCCGAGAAAACTTCTGTCCCGATTTTTCTTCAGAGCACTCCGCACTTTCGTCCACCTCAGAACACGGAACTGCCAGCCATCATGGTTGGTCCCGGCACCGGGATTGCTCCGTTTCGAGCCTTCCTCCAGGACCGCGCCGCGGGAGGCGGACGCGGACGCAATTGGCTTTTCTTCGGCCATCAGCATGCAGCCACCGATTTCTTCTATCGCGAAGAACTTGAAGCCTGCCAGAAAAAGGGAGTTCTCACCCGTCTGGACACCGCATTTTCCCGGGATCAAAAAGAAAAGATCTACGTCCAAAATCGCATGTTGGAAAATGCCGCGGAGTTATGGCGTTGGCTAAACGACGGCGCGCACTTCTACGTCTGCGGCGATGCGTCCCGCATGGCGAAAGACGTCGATGCCGCTCTGCATAAAATCGCCGAACAGGAAGGGCAACTTTCTCCCGACAACGCGAAGGCCTTCATCGATGACCTTCGCAAAACCAAACGTTATCAACGCGACGTTTATTAATTATGAGCTCCATCGATTCCTCACCCATGACCGGTTTTACACGCGAACAAAAAGAGTATCTCGAAGGCTTATTCGCCGGACAAAGTCTCCGGGGACTCGCCTTTCGCGACGTAGAACCCAATCCCAAAGACACCGTCGGTTCCAATCATGCGGAGGCGATTGACCTTATTTTTGAAGAGCGCGTCAAAAAGGAACTGCATCCCCTGGATGCTTATCCGCTTTTACTGGAGCACGCTTCTGCCAACAAATCCCCTGAACGAGAAAATATTTTTCGCTTTAAATGGAACGGCTTGTTTTTTCTCACGCCCGCGCGAGAGGCGTTCATGGCTCGTCTGCGAATTCCCGCCGGACAACTCAAAAGTTTTCAACTCAGGGAACTCGCCCATATTGCAAAAGACCTCACCACGGGCTACGTCCAGATCACAACCAGGGCCAACCTGCAAATTCGTTTGATCGCAGCCAAAGATGCTCCTGAATTTCTGCGACGAATCCAGAGCGTTGGCCTGCATACGCGTGGTTCGGGAGCTGATAATATTCGCAACCTGACCGCGAGCGCCACCGCCGGGATTGATCGGAATGAACTGATCGATGTTGGTCCGTATTGTCATCAACTCGGCCAGCTAATCATCAACAATCGCGAGTTCTATAATCTGCCACGCAAATTCAATATTGCTTTCGAAGGCGGTGGACTGATTAACACCGTGGAAGACACGAACGACATCGGAGCCACTGCGGTGAAAGTTGTTAAGGAACTCGGCGACATCAAGCCTGGCATTTATTTTCGAATCGCCTTGGGCGGGGCCACCGGTCATAAAGTTTTTGCCAATGATCTGGGAGTTCTCGTCCCTCCGTCCGAGATCATCAAAGTCATCGCCGCGCTCACCCGGGTTTACATTGCCCATGGAAATCGCAACGATCGTAACAAGGCACGGCTGAAACATCTTCTCGAAACGTGGTCTCTCGAAAAATATCTAACTGAAACAGAAAAGCTCCTTGGGCAAAAACTCCTGCGATCTCCGTTGAATGTCGATGGAATTTCCGAACTCGAGGAACAGCGTGATATTCCCGCGGTGCCGCACTCACACATCGGCGTGTTTCCGCAAAAACAGTCTGGCTTGAATTACATCGGCGTCGCTTTGCCAGTCGGTCAGATCACTCCGAAACAGATGCTCCGAATCGCCGAGATCGCCGACAATTATGGTTCGGGTGAGGTGCGACTGACGGTCTGGCAAAACTTCCTCATTCCAAATGTGCCGGATGCATTTGTCGAAACTGTCAAAAAGGCACTAGTCAAAATAGGACTGCATTGGCAGCAATCGAACATCCGCACCGGGATCGTGGCGTGCACCGGAAACTCCTATTGCAAGTTTGCTTCCGCAAATACCAAAGGCCACGCTCTGGAACTGGCAACGTATCTGGAGAAAAAGCTTTCCCTCGACCACCCCATCAACATTCACCTCACCGGCTGCCCGAATTCCTGTGCACAGCATTATATCGGCGACATCGGCCTGCTCGGGGCGAAGGTAAAGGTCTCGGGCGAAAGCGTCGAAGGCTATCACGTCTTTGTCGGGGGCGGATTCGGTCAAAATCGAGCTATCGGTCGGCAGGTTTTCACCGGCATTTCCTTTGAACAGCTGAAGCCGACCCTCGAACAGATGCTGAAAGGGTATTTAGGGCATCGGCAGAACGGCGAAAAGTTCCAGGATTTCACGAAACGTCACGATATCAACGCCTTGCAGGTAATGTTCAGCAATAACGGTTAGAAGGACGATCCGTTCCATGATTAACGTCACTTCGGCTTCGCCCAGGTGAGTTGCCCTTCTTTCTTTAAATTCGCAACTACTTTGCCGTCGTCGTCGAGCATTTCGACTTCGACCGTATCTGCTTTGAAGATGTCGGTTGGACTGGAAGCGTTCGGCTTCACCGAGAATCGCAGCAATTGGAATCCGTTGCCGGTTTTTACATTCACCTGGTCAGTGGCGAACCATTCGGAACTGCGCGGATTCCTCGAATCAAAAACGCGCACGCGCATTTTGCCGCCGCTCGCCGCCAAAGTGTATTTAACGGAAATGTACCCACTGAACACATCACTCTGTTTGAAGTCATCCAATTGCAGGCTGCTGCTTTGCAAAGGCACGACGGATCCGGGCGCTTTCCACATCAACAACATACCAGCAGCGAAAACATTGAAGCGCTGCGACAAGGCATCCTGCAAATAAATCAACACGCGATCCGTGGAATAAGAACCGTAAGATGAATCCGGCGGCGTGAATTTCACCGGGAACAATGCCAGGTGGGTTTTCGTAATCGGCAACAACGGTGAATTGAAATAGCTGCTGCCCTGACGATCACCAATGCGGGTGACTTCGGCACCGATATACGGTTTTTCCAAATTATCGTTGTAATCGTATTCCACGCCGATGGTCATTTGGCTCCGGTCCAAACTGCGGTTGACGATGTCGACCCCTTTGATCTTTGTCTTCAGGTTAGCCATGGTGGGCGCGCTGCTGGTGGCGGGACGAGTGGCCTGTTGTTCCGCCGCAATGCGAGCGGCACTTTTCGCTTTGGCTTCCTCTTCTGCTTTGGCACGCGCTGCCGCCTCGGCTTTCGCGCGCTCCTCGGCCTGTAACTTGGCCTCAGCTTCTTTCGTGGCGCGTTCTTCCGCGAGACGTTGTTCTTCAGCGAGGCGCTTGGCTTCAGCCTCCGCCTTAATGCGAGCTTCTTCACGCGCTTTCGCTTCTGCAGCTGCGCGTTCCTCGGCCACGCGACGTTCCTCCGCCAGACGTTTCGCCTCCGCTTCTGCTTTGATACGAGCCTCTTCGCGGGCCTTTGCTTCCGCGATGGCCTTGGCTTCGGCTTCACGACGGGCTTTTTCTTCTGCTTCCGCTTTCAAACGAGCGGCTTCCCGGGCTTTCGCTTCCGCCAAGGCGCGTTCTTCGGCCAAACGTTTTTCTTCGGCCAAGCGCTTCGCTTCCGCTTCGGCCTTCAGACGGGCTTCCTCGCGAGCCTTCGCTTCGGCTTCGGCCTTCATACGGGCTTCCTCACGGGCCTTCGCTTCCGCAGCCGCACGCTGTTCTGCCACACGCTTTTCCTCAGCAAGACGTTTCGCTTCAGCTTCCGCTTTCAAGCGGGCCTCTTCGCGCGCTTTGGCTTCGGCTTCGGCCTTCAGGCGAGCTTCTTCACGGGCTTTCGCTTCCGCAGCCGCGCGCTCTTCGGCCAATCGTTTTTCCTGGGCGAGACGTTTTGCTTCGGCCTCAGCTTTTAAACGGGCTTCCTCACGAGCTTTGGCTTCGGCTTCAGCTTTCATGCGGGCTTCTTCGCGGGCCTTGGCTTCCGCCTCCGCTTTCTTGCGGGCTTCTTCACGAGCTTTAGCCTCGGCGCGCGCTTTTTCTTCGGCCTTCTGACGTTCTTCAGCGAGGCGTTGGGCCTCCGCCGCAGCTTTGCGTTGGGCCTCTTCGCGGGCTTTGGCTTCAGCTTCGAGTTTCGCTTTTAACTGGGCTTCGGCTTCGGTGCGGGCCTTTTCTTCGGCAATTCGTTGTTCTTCCGCCAGACGCTTCGCTTCGGCTTCGGCTTTCAAACGGGCTTCCTCACGAGCTTTGGCTTCGGCCACTGCTTTGGCTTCTGCTTCGCGGCGGGCCTTTTCTTCCGCTTCCGCTTTCAGACGCGCTTCCTCGCGAGCTTTGGCTTCGGCTAAAGCTTTTTCTTCGGCAATTCGTTTTTCTTCCGCGAGACGCTTGGCTTCTTCTTCGGCCTTCCGCTGGGCTTCGGCACGGGCTTTGGCTTCGGCTTCCTGCTTCGCCTTTTGTTCGGCCACACGTTTGGCTTCCGCGGCGGCCTTTTCTTCGGCAATTCGTTTTTCTTCCGCGAGGCGCTTCGCTTCTTCCTCAGCTTTGCGTTGAGCTTCGGCACGAGCCTGGCGTTCGGCTTCTTCTTTCGCCTTTTGTTCCGCGAGACGCTTCGCTTCCGCCGTCGCTTTTTCCTCAGCAATTCGTCGTTCTTCCGCGAGTCGCTTTGCTTCTTCCTCCGCCTTCAATCGCGCCTCTTCACGCGCCTTGGCTTCCGCTTCCGCTTTCAAACGGGCTTCTTCACGGGCCTTGGCTTCGGCCTCGGCCTGGCGACGCGCTTCCTCACGTGCCTTGGCTTCAGTGGCGGCGCGTTCCTCCGCCAATTGTTTCTCTTCCGCCAATCGTTTTGCTTCGGCCTCCGCTTTCAATCGCGCTTCTTCGCGCGCTTTGGCTTCTGCTTCTTCTTTGGCCTTTTGGGCGGCGAGACGTTTTGCTTCGGCTTCAGCGCGTGCCGTTTCTTCGGCCAACCGCTTCGCTTCGGCTTCGGCTTTCAATCGTGCCTGTTCGCGTTCTTCGGCTTCCGCCTGGGCTTTGGCTTCCGCCGCAGCCCGAAGTTTTGCTTCTTCCTTTGCCCTGGCTTCTGCTTCGGCAGCGCGCTTCGCGATTTCCTGGGCTTCGGCCGCATCTTCGATCTGGATTTGTGGCGGTGGTGGAGCGACAGCCGGTTTTGCATCCGGACTTCCCCACTTGATGGTCTTCAAAACCGGACTTCCACTGATGATCGCAGTGGCGGAGGCATTCAAAATGAGCATGCGAATCCGATCGGTCATTAATTCCGCAGGAACACCGGGTTCGTCGTTGAAATATTTAACTTTGATGGACACCGGCCCACGACCAATGCCGATGGTTACCGGATCGGCTCCGAACCACGCGCTAACCCCTTTCTGGTTTTTCTTTTCAAATACCGGAACGAGCAACGCCGTCTGACCGCCGAACCCATCGAACATATAATCCATTCCCAAAACCACTTCCGTCCCGTCCGCAGATTGGCTAATTACGCGAACGTTGTTAATGCTGTTGCCCGTCATCGGCCGAAGGCTCGGCTGAATCACCTGGGCGAGAACCGGGCCGAAGCCGATCTGCAAACAGAGGAAGCAAACGACCAGGGCGCGTATTGTTTTGATCATAACGTGGGTTTGAAAAATCCATTTCGAGCATAAAAAAATTTCATGCTCCGGTCAAAGCCACAATTCAGCGTTTTCCGACACTGCCATCGACAACATCGGCGCAGCCCGTATTGAATCGGCGCTCTCTTCCTTTAAAGGACGAACTTTTCGCCTAGAAGTCAGGGGCTTTGCAACTGGTAGAAACGTTGCTGGTAAAGGAAGGAATTAGAGTCGATAAATTGATAATGCCCGGGAGATGCCTCGAGCGCGGGACCGAGGTTCGTCCAGGTTACCAAATTAGTCGAGCCGAGGATCGAAAACGTTTGGTTCGATTGAGTGCTGAATCCAATCTGGAACTGCTGCTGGCCGGCTCCGGTGAAGGCAGCGGACGAAATGAGCAAGCCGGGCGAGGTGGTAAAGTTTGTGATGAATCCGTTAATCACGCCCAATGAGTTGCTGCCCACCATGCGATAGTAATAAGTGGCGCCAGGGTTTAAGCCGGTCAGGAGACTGCTGAACTGAGTCGGTTGCGTAAAGAACGTGCTTCCCGCGACACCCTGCACTCGGACAGGGTCTCTGTCATATTGTCCGTCTCGCCCGTGAGTGCTGGAGTCGTAAGCGTACCGTCCCGAGAATTCTTCAAAACTCCAGTTGCCTTCGAGATTGGCATAGGCTGGGTGAGAATTGTTCACCGGTTTATCCATCCACGTGTCGAGAGTGGCCGCATTCAAAGCGCTGCTCCAGATCCGGACGTCGTCGATGGCTCCTGTGAAGTATTCCTCCATGTACGGATCTGCACCAAGTGAATGGTCGACCCCGTTGAAAACAAGTGGTCCTGATAAATTGGTTGAGCCCGCAAGAGCATGGTCGATGTAGAGCAATTGGTTTGTCCCCGTGTAAACCGCGGCGATATGATGCCAATTTCCATCTGTGAAATAGCCGGGCGGAATTGGCACGTCGAGCTCCTGATACTGACTCGCTGTGTGGACGCCAAACGAAAGTGTGTGGCCTTCATCCTGAAACGCGAACAACCAGTCCGGCGGCAGCGCATAGTTGGCGGGCTGTTGTCGAATGAGTGGGGAATTAGGATAGAACGTGATGTCTGATGGCTTGATCCAGGCTTCCAAAGTCAGGTTGGAACTGCCTGTAAGATTGATCGCTGGAATCGAGATCGATTGGCGGGAGTAGGAGCCGAACAAGATGGCGGTGGCAGCCTGCAAGGGAACGATGCGGCCCAGAGAGGCATTTGTGCCCCATTCGAACCACGCCCGGGTGGATTGACCATTTGGGAATACCAATCCATTCATCGTCGCGGAAGACGTGCTGACGTCGGTCGGAGGTTGTGTTATGACGAAGGGTGATGCCGTTGGCGTGGTGAAAGATTGGTCTGCGCCAAAGACGGTGTCAGCGAGGTTGTGTGCAACAACACGGAAATGATATGTGGTGCCCCCATTCAAATTGAGGAGAGATTCTGAAATAGACGCCGGACTGTTACTGCCTCCGAGAAACTGCGTCGCGGTAAAATTGCCGTAGTTCGTATTTAGTCCCCACTGAAACTCACAGGAAGTCGCGACCAGGTTAGGGTTAACGCTCGCCCGGAGCGTAGCGCTGTTGGCCGTCACTGGAGAAGCAGTCAAGGTCGTGACCAGAGGCGGTCCACCCAAAGTAGTGAACGCCGCATCGGAACCAACACTGGTGGCCGAAGCATTGATCGCTTTGATTCGGTAATGATAGGTCGTTCCGGGAACCAAGTATGGCACATCGTACGAGACAAAGAGCATGTTGGTTCCAGAGCCTTGAGGGCCAGCGAACAACGTCATCCCGTAATTGGTAGTCGGTCCCAGCTCGAAGACCGCGACGGTGCTCAGGGCGTTTGGATTGACGGCTCCCGTGAGTGTCGCGGTCGTTGTTCCGACATTGATTGCCGCCACGGTTAAAACCGAAGGAGACGCTCCACCAACGGTGAAACTGCGATCGACGCCGTAAACGACGCCGAAGCTATTACTCGCGACCAGTCGAAAGTGATAGGAATTAGACACCACGACATCCGTTCTCAAATCGGTGACGGGAACGTTGATTCCGCCGTTACCGACATTTTGATTCTGCGTGACATTTCCATAAGCTGCCGTCGAGCCGTATTCAAACCACGCGACAGTGCTATTTCCGTTGGCGTTGACCTGGCCGTTGAGGACGACCCGGCCGTCATTCAAATCGGTAGCAACCCCGGTGCTGACGGCCGGAGCCGGCAACGTGGTAAAGGTTAAAATATTACCGAGTGAGATGGCGAGCGCGTTACTTGCGCAGACGCGGTAGTAATAGGTCTTTGCGCCCACGAGATTGAACAACGTTGCGCTCGCGATGTTGAGGGCGTTCGTAAACGGCAGTGTCTGGGCATTGGCAACTGTGGTGAAACCGAGCGAGTTGTCTGGTCCCCATTCGAACCATGCCTTCGTGACGAGACCATTAGGCATGACGTTTCCCGCAACCGTGGCGTCCGTTCCTCCGATACTCGAGGCGGCAATCGTCACAACGGACGGCGCACCGGTTGTGGTAGTGAATGATTGATCGTTTCCAAGGGTTATTCCCGCTATATTACTAACGGCTATCCGGTAGTGATAGCCAGTCACTCCAATTAAGCCGCCAATTACCTGGGATACAGAAATTGGATTCGTCGACGCGCCAAAATTCTGCGATGCCGTGATGTTCCCGTAGGCGGTAGAAATTCCCCACTCAAACCAAACCGCAATCGCACCGCCATTTGCCGACGCCGAGCCGTTCAGAGTCGCGGCGTTGGCGCTGATATTCGTTGCCGTCAAAGTCGTCGCCCCCGGAGGAACCACGCTGGAAAAGGCGACATTGGCGCCGACATTCGTCCCGAGGCTATTACTTGAAACAGCGCGGAAGTTATAAACGGTATTGGGCAACAAGTTACTGATCAACTGTGTGACCCCGATGTTGTTAATGCCTGGGTTATTGGTTTTCGCGGGCGTCGTATTGTCGTAGTTAGTGGTGAGGCCCCATTGGAACCAGGTGTAATTCGTCAGCCCGTTCGGGTTCACGGTCGCACTTAAAACAGCATTCGAATTCCCAAGCGAGGGACTGGTTGTCGTGACGGTCGGCAAATCGGCCGGACTAAAAGCCACATCCGAACCGATCGTCAGGCCTAGCACGTTCGAAGAGATCACGCGGAAGTGATGAACGGTATTGACCGGCAAATTCGAGATGAGTTGACTGATGACAATATCGTTCGTGCCGGGACTATTCGTTTGCTTCGCAGTCGTGTTGCCATAGCTCGCGGTTAAACCCCATTCGAACCAGGTTTGATTAGTCAGGCCGTTTGGATTGATCGTTGCGAGCAAGGTGGCATTCGTGGGGCCCAATGTTGGTATACTGGTCGTGGCGCTGGCGAGAGAGCCAAGTGGCGCGGAGGAATTAATCCACGTCACGCCATTTTTCAGCGTCCCACTGTGACCGTTACCGGTAGCATCGACTGTCGAGGTGCTGGTGCCTTCGTCGAAACGATAATAAGCTTCCAGCCCGGCTTCATTTCCGACGAGACGGCGAAACCGATTGGTCCGGATTTCAAAGCTACCGCGCACGTCGCTCCAAATTCGAAGTTCATCAATCTGTCCCTGGAAGAACTCACCCGTCCCGGCGTAGGTGGCGCCAAGGGCTGCAAGATGTCCCGAGCCAGGGTTGAGATAACCGGATTTGTTCGTCGAACCGGCGAGGACGCCGTCTACATAAAGGCGCTGGTCCGAAACCGTAGCGTCGTAAACGGCGGCAATGTGATGCCAATTCCCGTCGGTGAAATTCGTGGCCGTAATCGGCACATCGAATTCCGAATAGAAAGTAGCGCCCGACAAGCCAAACGCGAGGACCGTCCCAAAATCTTGAAATGAAAGCAGCCAATCTGGATCGGAACCGCCCGTCGTCGACTGCT
Organism: uncultured bacterium; assembly: GCA_966095605.1. Lineage (GTDB taxonomy): Bacteria > Verrucomicrobiota > Verrucomicrobiia > Limisphaerales > JACDHS01 > CBHWET01. The sequence goes on from CBHTTJ010000059.1 coordinate 24,167, forward strand.
GTCGGATGATTTCGTAATACTGATGAGCGGTAATGCTCGTTGGTTTGATCCAAACTTCTATCGTGATTCTATTGCTCAGCCCAGGCGCGGTCACGACGTCGAGCGGAGCAAGACTCACGTAATCGTTATTGCCATCGAACTGCAACGCCGAACCAGCTCCCCCCGTTTGAGCGGCAACGGTGAACGGGTTGCTGAAACCAACAACCAGCAAAATTCCCACGAACAATAATCTCATAAATAGGATAGCGGAATGATTCCCTCCAAAAACGCGGATATTAAGGGCATTAATGGAATTGCATCAAATGTTTTATAATCGAAACCACCTTCCTTGCGTGGTCCCTCTTCAGCGAAGCCCCGTTGGAACAAGTAATTCTCACAGAATCAAATACCCGTAAAAGAAAAATGGCGCCCCCGCGAAACGCCAGGCGCCATTGTCGAACTACTGCCGATGGACTAATTCTGCCAATCGGACTCGCCACCGTCGGCGGCTCCGTTGCCGTTAGTGTCTTCGAAATAATCTGCTAAACCGTCGCTCTCAGTATCGACGGCATTTCCGCCGCCATCCACCGCGACATAATGGAAACCAATATCCACCACCGAATTGGTCTCTTTCGCCTGATCCGCAGTCGTCGTGAAGTGATACAAACCGACGAGGTCAGCCGTCACATTTCCGGCATCCGCAAAATCACTTTGTCCATGATAGAAGAACCCGAGCGCTCCTTGTGCATAGACAAAACTATTCAGCGACACGTCGCTGCCACTGGATCCGCTGAGCACGGACGTATTGATGTAACCGTTATGCGAGTTGGGCGTCGCCGCATCGGAATCCAGCGTCACTCCATCGAAGGCATTATTGTGAATGCTCCAGTTGGTTGATCCGCTGTCGTTATACAATTGCCACGCTCCGCCGTAGAACAAATCGTTGCCGAGATGCAGTGCATAATCAGTCGTCGCTCCTGACAAGCTGTTGAAGCTTCCTTTCAAGCGATGAAGCAACACATTGTCGAAAGTGTAGGAACAAGCGCGATCGAACGTTTGGTCGAGCTGCAGTTTGCCGTTCCAAATCAAACTATTGCGACACTCCACATTCGCAGGACTCGTATTGGTGCCAAGGCACAGCCAACTCCAATCATTCTCCAGGCTCGGCATCACGAGTTCGGTGAAGCGGAATTGCAACGACGGAGGAACTTCATTCGTGGCCACAATGGCTTTGATCGTCGAGACGTTCGTGCCCTCCCAGAAGACAGCCTGCTCCTGAACGCACTGGTAACGTACCAAATGATTCAACGTCGTCGGTGTCCCGACGCTCACCAACGTAGAATCTGATTGCAACGCCAGTGAGTTTGTCCCGAACACAGCAACGCCCACGCCATTGGTGAGTGTCAACGTTGCATTGGTCACTGTCGTGTTCATTGCGTAGTCGAGGGCATCGTAATGATAACCGAGGTCGAGCGTATTGGTATCGCGCTCCACATTGATACCGAGCGTCGTATTGGACGTAATCGCATTCGTCAAAACCGTCGGCGGATACGTTGTTTTTCCGGCCAATTCACTCAACAACTGCGCACTGATATCGTTCGTGCCGATGTCACGATACGGGCTGTTCGTGGCGAGGTAATGTGTCCCTGCCCCAACCGTCTGAAATACTCCGGGATCATTCGTGAGCCAGACAAAGTTATCGTTGGTCACGTTAATGTTCACCGTTCCGCTATTCGTCACCGAAACCAACAAACTGTTTTTAAAAATAAGCGTCATGTCGTCGGTGTTCGAAATAAATTCACTGCTGTCGATGGTCACGTGATCCGCCTGGATCATGCCTGATCCTTCGAACGCGGTTTGCACATGGTCCAGCAACACGTTTTGAAAATAGATATCCCACAGTCCCACGATTCCAACGGCGCGCGTGCAGTTGAGGAACTGGCAATGACGCACTCTGTTAATCGTCGGCCAGTTGTCGAATTCCAGCGGCGAACCGGAATAACGGAAGCGGCAATAATCGAGGTTGATTACGACGTGATCGAAGTTCGCGAAGCCCAGTCCGGGATAATAATAATTCGTCGATGGATTGCCCGTGCTGCCGGGAATGATTTCACCGACGCTGTTATCATTGCGTGAAGTAAAGAACGCCGGACGATACGGTGAGGTTTGGCATTTCAAATCATCGAGAACGACGATTTGGGAGTAGCTGTCCGGATTGAATTTAATCACTGCGCCACCTTCCAGAATATTGGTGCCCCAGAGATACGCAGCGTCACTCACGTAATACGTCGAATCACCTTTGAAGGTAACGTCCGAACTCATCCCCACCATTTCGTAGTCGAGAACAAAGCCTTCGTTTCCGCGCGGCACCGTCGCGACTTCCACCGAATCGCCGAGGAGAGACATCGCAGCCATGGGACTCTTCGGCACCACCCGTTCTGTCGACGCAACGTGACGCACAGTATCGGTATTCAGCAATCCTGCCTGGGGATGCACCGGCAACGTATCGAGGAACGGTTTAATCGCTGCGTAAGGAATTTGTTCGATCAAAAAGTCGCGTCCATTGATCGTGGTCCATTGTTTGGAGACGACAACCGATTTCGTGTTGTCGTGTGCCATGAAACTTTTGCCACGCACGATTTTCATTTCGCCGAAATCGACAATAACATCGTCGGTTCGTCCGTCCTTCTCGATCGAACGTTTCGTAGGCGTTGGTGGATCGAAAAATTCCGTCCATAACTCAATCATTGTCGTGGCGTTGCTCAGTCCAAATGTTGAAGGTGCGGGCGGTTGTTCCTGGAAGACGAGATTCTGCTCCAGGCCGGAAAGCCGATTCTTATATTCGATGTCCGCTTTGAAATCGGTGAAACAATTTGCATACACCAATCGATCCGGTGGAAACAACACGCCCGAAATCAATGGTTTCAAATCCGCAATCGTCACCGATTGCTGACTCACGGTGTCGTAGTAAGAGATGCAAAGCGGACTGGAGACCAGCTGCTTTCCATCTGGAGTTTGCATATGCACAGTCCCCGTGAGCGCGCCAACCAACGACGCAAATGAAACCTGGTGACGGGTATTTTGTGCGACCGCGCCGAGCAGCGGCAACACTTGAATCGAAGGGCTCGCGGCAACGAGTTGTCCGTTCTGCGATCGATGCATGCCCGTGGCCAATTCGAAGTACGAATTGGTGATCACGTGAGTTTGTCCGACAGCATTTGTCGTCGATTGAACTTTTTCCAATTTCCTATAATGAGCCCCTTTTTCTTTGACGACGTAACCGAGAAGATTGGTTACGTCCGCCTGGCTTGTGGAAAGGCTCGCCACAAGCGTACAGAGTACAGCCATTTTTTTCATAGATGAGTTATCCAACATTTCCCGGACGGGCGGGGAGAAGCCCTTCCCTGGAATAGGTTTTTTATTTTACTGCGAATTACGGAACGGAACTGCAAAAAGCAAAAGGCGGGCCAATAGACCCGGAGGAGATTGTAGGAATGACGCTGACACAAGGACTTACGTGGATTCGCGTCTTACGCT
>CBHTTJ010000060.1:0-27517 GCA_966095605.1 uncultured bacterium
AACCAAATAGAAACGTCGGCGCGCAGACCTCGACTTTCCCGTAGAAAATGCCCCACCAAGGGCCGTTTTGGCGCTAAAACATCCAAAAAGTGTAAAAAGCAGGCTATTTTTCACGATTTCAGCTGATTTTCGGTCGAAAAACCCTGTAAAATAGGCGTTTATGCGCATTTTCGACTCAAAAACAGTCAAAAGACGGGCAAATTTCACCATTTCTCACCCCACTACTGCCGATTGTGGGTCTCAGGGTTGTGAATAACTCATACCACTACATATAGTGGTTTAGACTTTACATTTCTTGCTAAATTTCGTTTCGTTTCCCCCATGTATTTGAAGAACCTCACGATGCTGGGTTTTAAATCCTTCGCGGATAAAACATCGTTGAACTTCCAACCCGGCGTTACCGCCATTGTCGGACCCAACGGTTGCGGCAAATCCAACGTCTCCGATGCGATTCGTTGGGTTCTCGGCGAACAATCGGCCAAAGCGCTGCGCGGTGGGGAAATGGCAGATGTGATCTTCAACGGCACCGACGGCCGTAAACCGCTCGGCATGGCGGAAGTGTCTTTAACGATCGGTGGCGTCGATGAGGAACATCTCAAGGCGGCCGGAGTCGAAATTTCCTACAACGAAGTGACGGTTACCCGTCGCGTCTTCCGTGATGGTGGCAGCGAATATTTTATCAACAAGACTCCGTGCCGACTGAAGGACATTCAGCAACTGTTCATGGGCACGGGTATGGGCAAGACCAGTTACTCGATCATGGCCCAGGGTAACATTACCCAGATTCTTTCCAGCAAGCCCGATGATCGCCGCATGGTATTCGAAGAAGCAGCCGGGATCACCAAATTTAAAGCGCAGAAAAAAGAAGCAATCCGCAAACTCGAAGCCACCGATCAAAACCTTCTCCGTGTCGAAGATTTGATCAAGGAAGTGAAACGTCAGATCGGTTCACTCCAACGCCAGGCCGGCAAGGCGCGTCGCTATAAACAAATCGCGACCGAGTTGCAGCACCTCGATACGCAACTTGCGCGTCATCAGTTCGACATTCTCCAGGGCGAAATTCGTGAACGCGAAACAGCCGTGGAAAAAATGCGCCTCGAAATCGAGCTTTGTTCCGAAGGCGTTCTTCGCGGGGAAAACGAAATCGGTCAGTTGCGTGAACGTTTGTCTGAACTCGAACAGGAGATCAGCACGACGCAGCAACTCGGCCTCGAGTTGAAAGGCCAGATTGATCGTCACGAAAGCCGCATTCATTTCAACCAGGAACGCTTGCAGGAATTGGAATCGCAGAACAGCAAAGCGACTTCAGATATTACCCAGGCGGAAGAACGCCGTTTAATTGCGGAACAGGAACTGGCAACGCTGACCGAAAATCTTGCGAACGCCGAAGCGGGTCTTGCTGAGAAACGCAAAGATCTCGAAGCCAAACGCGAAGCATTGCAGGCGGTCGAACGCGAATTAATCGGCAAACAGGAATCCATTCGCAAGGCGCAATCGGATTTGTTCGCGGCAGCGCAGCAGTTGTCGCGTGTTCGCAACGAAATCAACGCACTGGACTTGCAGAAGCAAGGCAACGTTGTTCGTCTCGAAAAACTTTCCGCCGAAAAAATCCAACTCGAAGAAGAACGCACCCGTTTGGAAATGCGTTTACAGGAATTTGCCGCCAATGTGGAAATGGAAAAGCTCAACGTGCAGACCCAGCGGGGCACAGTCGAGCAACGGCAGCAACGCTTACGCGATATCCAACAGGAATTGAATCGCGTTACCCAGGAACTCGACGCGCAGTTGCGTCAACAGGCGGAAAAACGTTCCCGCCTGAACGTGTTGGAACAATTGCAGGATTCCCACGAAGGTTTCAGTGCCGGTGCTTTGGCGGCTTTGAAGACGGCGCAGAATGCGCTCGGTTCGCTCGCTGACAAAATCAAAGTTCCCGATCAATACGTCGTCGCGATTGAAACGGCGCTTGGTCACAACCTCCAGTTGGTTTTGACGCAACAGCCGGAATCCGCCCAACAGATTCTCGATGATTTGCGCAACAACAAGAAAGGTCGCGCCAGCATTGCGGCCCTTGCGTTGCAAAGCCTCGATTTCAGCCTGAAGAATTACGAACTGCCGAACGCAACGTCCGCCGTCAGCATCGTGGAAGCCGATCCTTCAGTGCAGCCGCTGTTGCAGCGATTGTTGGGTCAGACCTTGATCGTCCCGGATCTTCCGGCCGCGACCGCTGGTTGGCGCGAAACGAACGGTGCCTGTGATTTCGTTACCCAAACCGGGGAACTATTGAATCGCAACGGCGTTTTCACCGGCGGCTATTTGAACGGTGCAGGAAACGGCAAAGCACCCTCCTCCATTCTCGGCCGTAAAAACCAGATTTCCGAACTGCAAGGCATCATCGCTCAATTGCAGGAGCAGATTAACGAAATCAGCCGTTGCAAAGGCGCATTGTTGAGCGAACAAACGGAATTGCAGGCGAGCTTGCAGCAGGCGCAGAGCGAATTGCGCACGCAGGAAGTTGCGATCGCCACGCACCAGGGTGAGTTCAATGCATTGCAGAATTCCCAACGCGTGTTGCACCAGAAGATCGACACGGTTGTTTACGAAGTTAAAAGCCTCGCTGCCCAGGAACAGGAAGGATTGCAAAAGCGTGAAGCCCTCGCGACGCAGATCGGTGAACTCGAATTGCGCGAACGCGAACTGCAAACACTCGTCAATGAACTGAACGCCGGCGTCGAGGAATTGCGCCAGGCACGTGACGCCGCGAATACGACGTTAACGGAGACGAAGGTTTCCCTCGCCACCGAAGAGCAGCTCTGTGCTTCCTATCGCAATCAAAAGAATCCTTTGGAGCAGCGCATTCGTGAATTGACGCACGTTGCCGAACAGCGTCGCAACGAAATCGCCAGCTTCCTGAACCGCAAAGCACAGGCGGAATCGGAAATTGCCGAGTCGCAGCAAAAGATTGAATCACTGCAGCACGAACGCGAACAGGTAAACAACCAGGCTGCCGATTTGTGCACGCAAAAGGAAACACAGGAAAGCGAAGTTTCCATGCGCGAAGAAGCGTTGCGCGATCAGCGTCGTCGTCTTACCGAAACGCAGTCCCAACGCGGCACGGTCGAAGTCGAATTGGCCCAGAAGAACATGGCCGTGCAAAACCTGCGGGAGCGTGTTCAACAGAAATACCAGATCAACATCGACGACGTTCGCAGCGAATGTTTCACGATTACTTACGCCGATGAAGGCGCAGCAAAAGTCGAAACGATTACGCCAGACGAAATGGCCAAGTCGGGAATGGCAACCGATTGGAACGCTGTGGCGGAACAAGTCGCCGCGTTGCAAAAGCGTATCGACGAAATGGGTCCGGTAAACCTCGTTGCCATCGAAGAATACGAAGAAACAGAACAACGTTACACCTTCCTCACAAAGCAATTTGAAGATTTGACCCAGGCCAAGACGCAGTTGATGGATGTTATCAATCGCATCAACACGCAGACGAAGGAAATGTTCGTCGCTACGTTCAATCAGATTCGCGACAACTTCCGCGTGATGTTCGTCGACATCTTTGGCGGCGGCAAAGCGGACCTCATGCTCGCCAACGATGGTGATGTACTCGAAAGCGGGATCGAAATCATGGCGCGTCCGCCGGGCAAACAATTGCAGAGCATTTCATTGCTCTCCGGTGGTGAACAGACGATGACTGCTGTTGCCCTGCTCTTCTCGATTTACCAGGTGAAGCCGAGTCCGTTCTGCGTGCTGGACGAATTGGACGCTCCGCTCGACGAATCCAACGTAAACCGTTTCGTGAAGGTGTTGAAACGTTTCATCGAGCAATCTCAGTTCATCATCATCACGCACAACAAGCGCACGATCGGCATGGCCGACGTTCTCTACGGTGTTACGATGCAGGAACACGGCGTCAGCAAAATGGTCAGCGTCCGCTTCCACAAGGCCGACGAGCAAGTCACCGACCACGTGCCGAAGCCACTTGTGGGTGGAACTGTTACCGCGACCGCTACGGATAAGGAGCCAGCCGCCGAAAAAGCTGAGGCGGCGTCGGAATCGCCCAAGGCGAAAGAATCTGCGAAGAATTAGCGGGAAGTTTTTGTATATGTTTCTCTTTTCCCAACGGGAAGAGAGAAACATTACATTTTGAAGCGAAACAGGAACGCCACGTAAAGCTGGTCAAATCGCAATTGAGAGGAATTCTCCCTGAACTGATAGGTCGGACTCGCTATTTCGAAATGTAGATTGTTCTTCTTTTTGAAATCGTACAACGATCCTTCCAAAAGATTTCCCATACAAAATTTCGCGCGACCTTTTCGTTCCATCATTTCGTCCGAAGCTTTCTTTAGAAAAACAGTCTGCGTCGAAACCTCGCTGACATTATCAGTTCGAAACTCTGTGATTGAGGAAACCGAGATACGGTGCTCTGGCCGCGTGTAATGGTGGACCTGTGGAAAATCTTCATCGCGCGTCGTCGCCTCCGGTTCAGCGCGGTCTACGTTGCGCTGAGACACCGCGTAACAGAGAAGCATAGGCTTCTGATGCACGGTCGCTGTCGGCCGATCTTTTGCATACACCGCCGTGCCAAGAATTAGCAGGCTGACCGACATCGAAACGAGCAAAGTTTTCACGCGAACGATTCATCTTTAGCATGGGCCGGGCCAACGTGTTGTGAGAACGGTTGTTAGGAAAAACCCTAAGAATTCCTCGGGAACATCGCTAAATATGTCTCTTCACCCATAGAATATGGCGGATTTCAGGTCGAACCGGCTAATTTCGGGACAAAATCGCGCACCGACGCCTTTTCTCCATTTCGCGAAAAGCCATTGGATATTCAGCCTTACCATTCTAAGTTTCTGCCATGACGGCGGTTTCCCAGGAGAAGCCCACGGTTTTGGTCGGCACTGCCAGTTGGCAGGAGCCCGATTTCATTGAGTATTGGTATCCCAAGGGTCTGCCAAAAACAAAGCTCCTCCCCTACTACTCCGAGCGTTTCAACTTTGTGGAGGTAAACGGGACCTTTTATGGAATTCCCCTGGCAAAAACCACGGCGGAATGGTGTAAGCAGACTCCAAAGGAATTCAAATTCAGTGTGAAGCTCCATCGACTTCTTTCCCGTCATGCCACCGAAGCCAAATTCCTTCCGGCAGATTTACGACCAAAAGCAGAAATCGTAAATGGTCATGTGGAACTGACCGCAAAAATGGAAAAACTCGTGGCCAAGAAATTTATCGCAGGTTTAGAACCCTTGATGGCTTCGGGCAAACTGTTCACCTTGCTCCTGCAGCTTTCCCCATCGTTTCGACCAAAAACAAATTCACTGGTCGAATTGGATAATATTTTGTCTCTCTTCGCCGACTTCAGTTTGGCGGTGGAACTTCGCAATCGTTTCTGGCTGCACGGCGAACAAACGGAAGCAACCGTCCAGTTTTTTAAACAACGCAAGGTGACGCTGGTTTCAGTTGATGCTCCCGAAAGCGATCACCTCACAGTGATGCCAAACATTGATTTCGTTACCAACCCGAACCTCTCCTACTTCCGTCTGCACGGAAGAAACGCCGAGGCTTATGTCAAAGGTCGAACCGTCCAGGAACGTTTTGATTACAATTACACGCTGACTGAATTGATTAATTTTTCAAAACGCGTGACCGGTATTGCCGACAGAGTTCGAGCCATTCTAGTCGTCTTCAATAATAACCGCCACCGCTTTGCCCCGGATGCAGCCCTCCGCTTCATGCAAGTTCTGATCGAGCGTGAGAAACAAATGAACGTTTCCAAACCGCAGGCCGCACAAACGGAACTGCTTTGATCATCGTGGAGTAACTTCCAGCAGGCGATAATTCATTCCGCTGAACGACAATTCAACTTCGTTGTCGACTGAGCCCAGGTCTTCATTCGTGAGGGCATCTTTGAGTTTTATTTTATTCAGACCGGTCTTGGCGGAATCAATCCGCAATCGAATTTTTTCAGGAGTTCGTTGCAGATGACTCACAAAAAGCAGCGTTTTACCACGACGGCTCCACCCACTAACTTTCACGGTCTCAGAATCAGCCGTCGCAACTGGATTTTTCCAATACGGACGCCAGTCGGCCGTTTTGATCCCGAAGCGATCCATAGCGCGCCAGATTGGAGTAACCTTCGATAAATTTTGTGGATACGGACGAACCTCGACACCATGCAGCCAGGCAAGGGTTATGGCTTCGTCAAATGTGAACGGACGGTTCTCGTAGCACAAAAATTCGGCATCAAGACCGTGTGCCCAGCCCATGAATTCCGTTCGAAAGGCGTGTAAAGGAACCTGAAACTTCTCCGCCGCGGCATGTCCTTCAAATTGTTCCCCATTCCAAATGCTGTCGCAAAACGAAAGCGTCGGTAACGTAAAGTTCGAAGACATATGGGCGTCCAAAATAGCATCCGACCGGTGGCGATGGACTGTGTCGGCAATTCTGCGCATCAGAGATCTCGCTGATAGGACTGGATGAGCTCCGTGGAGGTTTCCCTGCGCATCTTTCCAGCCACAACCATGCGCCTGGTTGTGACAAATCCAGGCTTCACTTGTTCCATCGAAGTAAAGCCCATCGAGTTTATAGTCGGTAAAAAGTTTTTCCGTTCCAGCGACCAGCCAGTCTGCCCAACCGCTGCGAGGACAGGTCGCGTCGAATCCGCGGGTCTCTGGTTTGTAACTAGGATCCCACGGAATGAGAGGCACAACAGACCACTCGTCGTGTTTACCTTGCAACTCTGGTGCGGTGCGGGCAATTCCGTATCCGACGTAAACCAGCAACCGCAGTTTTCGCTGGTGACACGCCGCAATCAAGTCACAAAACTTCTTCGCATCAGCTGGAGCCATTTGTCCGAAATACTTTGTCCACGAATCATGAATAACGACCGTTTTCGCTCCCCCTTCGCTCAGTCGATCCAACTCGCAACGGCCATCGGCCCCAGGCACCATCGATTCATAATGAATGTCATGTAAAATTCGAGCCTTCGCCCGCCACTCGAAAGAAACCGGCTTGACCGGACTCGCTTGCAGACCGAAACGCAAGATGATGGGAGCGGTAATTAGTTCGTCATGATCAATCCAAGTATTGCGAAATAAAACCGTGTCCTTGAATGTTTCAATCGCGAGAGCACGGGACGGATCTCGCAATTTTGCTCCTTCATTCGATTCTGCGCACCACGCCAATCCCCGCTCTTCGTCACCCAACCAGATGTAAGGCGTGAATCCTCCCACCCATTTACCTCCCAGTTCCGGAAGTCCCTGGGACAGATTTGACCAGTTATAGCTTGCGGTGTGCAGGTAACGAGCGGTTTGAGCAACCCTGGGAATTTCGAGGGCCAGACTTTTGATCATTATGGGTCGTCGTGGCGTGATTTCAATCTCGTACCAACAAAAGCCATCGCAGTCGCCCTTCATTGTTGTCAACACGGAGACATCACTGTTTTCTGCGTTGTACTCCCATTTTGCGGAGTCGGAGCTTCGAGTTACGCCCCTGCTATTGATCTTAAGGGACGCGAAAATGTTGGGTGTGGAAACGACCCGGATTGGCCCAGCTAACAGAGCCGTCTTCTGCGCAAAGATCTGTACAGGCAAAAGAAATTCGCCCAATTCCGTTTTGCGCCCGAGGCAACGGAACTCTGTTTTGGAGGCTGTAACTGGTGTGAATGGCTTGGGCAGCTCCGCTGCGGAAACCAAAAGAGTAGCAAACAAAACAAGGAAGAAGAGTTTTCTATCAATCATGGATGAAATAGAGACGCGGAAGCTACCGGGTGGCTTCGATATTTCTCAAGATTCTCCAAGTTGATTTGGGTAGGGCCAATTTTCGCCTCGCGAAAGGAGGATTAGTTTCTACAGTCCAACTATGTGCCCATTTCGAAACGCGTCGATTTGGCTTTCCTTGCTTTTAACCTGGAGCGCCGCCGGTCGGACGCTTTTGTTTCTGGACGATCATCATATTCTCTATCGTTCAGGAACCGAACGAGTCCTTCGCCCCCTTAAAAAGCACGACGGCAACCCCATCATTGCTGGACGGCAAAAACCGTGGGAAGTGGCAATTGCCTGGACCAGCGTTTATCGAAATCCCAAGACCGGCAAATATCAACTTTGGTATCAGGCTTACGCAGGTGACGAAGCCAAGGACAGGACACGTCGCTGCGTCGTAAGCTATGCTGAATCCGACGACGGCATTCATTTCACCAGACCCAACCTTGGATTGTTCGACTTTAATGGGAATAAGGAGACTTCGATCGTTCTCGTTGCGAACGGCGGCAAATCTGATCGTTACGGAGTGTCGGTGGTGGTCGACGAATCTGAGCCAGACCAAAGTCACCGATACAAAATGGCCTATTTCGATTTTACAAAGGAAAACGGGCGCGAATTTCCCGGACTAAACGTCGCTTTTTCTTCAGATGGCATTCACTGGGCAAAATACCCGCACGGACCTTTATCGCCAGCTTCATACGGCAACCATGGAGAACCCGTCCCTTTTACAGATGAAACGAACAGGCCCTGGTCGACGCCCCTATCGATGGCGGATGCCCTCGATGCCTTTTATGATCCTTTGCATCATGTATACGCAATTTACGGAAAGATGTGGATTGATGGTCCAGACGGCGGCATGTATTGGAAACATGCGGCAGGACGAATCGAAAGCAAGGACTTCATCCACTGGTCACCTGCTCAATTAGTTGCGGCGCCAGATGAAAAAGATCCGCCCTGGGTCGAGTTTCATACGATGCCGGTGTTTTTCTACAACGATTGTTTCATCTCACCCCTACAGATCTTAAATCGTGGCCTTGGCGGCGGCGTGGTGGATATCGAATTGGCGACAAGCCGTGATGGCTTCCATTGGGAACGGCCGTTCCGTAATTCATTTTGGTTATCAAGAACCCCTAAAGGAAATTTTGATAGTGGTTCACTTTTCGTCAGCGCTCAACCTGTTCTGGTCGGCGATGAAATGCGCTTCTATTACGGAGCCTATTCTCAAGGCGCGACAGGATCCGACGACCAAAAACTTACAACTGGAATCGGACTCGCAACCCTTCCCAAAGATCGCTTCGCTGGCGTACGACCGGTTTCTGTCAGCGATCAGCCCACATTGAAAAAACCTCTAACAAATGTGGGGCAGATCACCTTGAAGCCTTGGGATTGGACACGCATTAAACAGATGGAAATCAATGCCGATGCCTCCGCCGGAAAAATCAGAATAGAAATTCTAGACGAGCACGGCAAGCGGCTACGAGGGTTCAGCTTGGATGAAGCGATTCCGATACAAGGCGATTCGCTTCATCATGTGGCAGCATGGAAAAAACATCGACTGGAAGAAATCCAACAACAACGATGCCTAATCCGCATTCATTTGGAAAACGCGACCATTTATGCTTTAACCCTTTCTGACTGACTACGGGTCTATTTCAGCCATTCAAAAAAGCCTAACTGCTCCAGGTCTTTCCGCAGTTTGGCTGCCTGGTCATTCGACAACGTCCGGTTTGGCAACCTCGCTGGGCCAACATTGACTCCAATCATCTTCATAGTTGCTTTGGCCGCGGCCATGAAACCGTAGCTTGCCAGTAGGCGAATCAACTCGACGGAGCGAAGCTGTTCTCTGCGTGCTGTTACCAAATCGTTCTTCGCAAAAGCCGCAATCAAACGGTGATATACAGGCGCAGCGAAATTGTAAGTGCTTCCAATGGCGGCGCGAGCTCCCGTCGCCAGGCCGCCCAGCATGACTTCATCTCGACCGAAGACCATATCGTAGCGTCCGCTTTCAAGGTGCTGACACTCGAGGAAGTCCATTAGGTTTTCGTGAGTGAACTTCACGCCAACGAGATTTGGAATTTTTCCAGACGCCGCCCGGAGGAAATCTGCGACGGCAAAATTCACTCCGGTCATAGAAGGGATTTGATAATAGTAGAAAGGCAACGTGGGAGCTGCGCTCGCCACCTCTGCGCAATACTGAACCAGGTCCTCCACCGAAGCCGGCTTGAAAAAGCATGGCGCCAGACAAGAAATGGCGTCGGCTCCGATTTTCTGCGCGTGGGTTGCTAACGCGCGGCAATCTTCGAGACCGACATGACCCACGTGAACAATGACACGGAGGTTGGAAGGAGCACAGGCGCGCCAGCGTTCTGCAATTTGCTGGCGCTCGGCGATTGTGAGAGATAACCCCTCTCCCGTCGTGCCGCAAATAAATGCTCCAGTCACCCGATTGTTGGCGAGCGACGTGGCCTGCGTTTCAATCATGGGCAGATTTAGGCTGCGATCTTCATTGAAAGCGGTAAATGGAGCGGCAATCAAACCTTCGAGTGGAGTATATTTCATATTTTTATGAAGCTGCATGAGCCCGATTTTGAGCTGGCTTTAAGGCCAAAAGGATCAGTCCAACAATAAAGAGGCCAAGCGCGGAGGCCTGAAAGATTCTGCTGATTTGTACATCGTGATCCTTCAACCAACCGCCAGCGTAAATCATGATTCCACCGGCAGCGCAGCTCACGAAATTCATGAAGCCATAACCGGTCGCGCTGTAACGTTCATTAGCAATCTGCCGCAAGATCGGCATATGATTCGCATCAAAAAACCCGCGTCCCAGTCCGAAGACCACTAAGCCTGCAATAGCGATGGGAAACTCATTGGTTACGGCGCTAAGGAGCAAACAGGGGCCCGCAAGCATATAGCCGAATGCAGGCACAAGAGAACGACCCCGGGCGTTGCTTTTACTCCATCGATCAGCCCATGCACCTCCTATAAGAACCCCGGCAAAAGATGCGAGCTGGATGTAGCCGGTGGCCGAAAGCCCTGCCTTACCCAGACTGAGATCAAAATGCTCTTTTAAGTAGGTAGGAAGCCATCCATTGATGCTCCAATTCGCGCTTCCCACCATGCAATTTAAAATGATGAGCAGCCAGAAGCCGGACTGCGTAAACAACTCCCTTAAGACTCGCATCACATGAATGTCGCTTTGGGATGGCACCCCGCCCTTCCTGTCATCGACCTTAGGCGAATCCTTTAACGTGAAGATCAGAACGAGCGCATAAACAACTCCTATCGCACCAAAAATTGTGAAGCCAATTCGCCAACCCTGATGCTGGGCGATATAGCCTCCAACACCTCCGAGCGCCGCACCAGCATAGACTCCGCTCATATGAAGCCCCGTTGCCAGTGACCGGGTTGATCCGCGATGATAATCCGCGATCAGTGCTAAAGCAGCAGGAATATAACAGGCCTCGCTTACTCCCATCAAAGCACGCGCTGCCATCAATTCGCCGAAGGTCTGCACGTGCCCCGTCCACCATGTCACGGCGGACCACACAAACAGACTGACCATGATGACGATCCGTCGGCTAAACCGGTCGGCCAAAAAGCCGCCGAATGGACTCAATACTCCATAAACCCAAAGAAAAATCGACGTCAGAAGTCCAAAATGAGCATCATCCATCTGGATCGACGCCTTGATGGGGTCCCGCATCGTCGTAAGCATCAGACGATCCAGATAATTCAGAACTGCCACCACCCAAAGAAGGGCAACGACAATCCACGCGTAACGTGTCAGTTTTGAATCCTGCTTCACAAAGAAGATTTTACTACTTCAACTCACCGCCCCACACCTCTGTAGATCGGACGCCCGGCTTCTGTTCGCCGCCCGGAACAACTATTTTTCCATTCCAGTGCGCCGTCGAGGTAGTCACGAGTCCGAAGGGCATTTTCCCTTTTTCACTCCATGAATCCGAATCAGGATCGTAAGCCAGAATGTTACGCGGAAAACCTTTGTGAGCAGTTGGTGGTGTTTTGACTTGAGTGCCATCATCACCTCCAAGAATAAGAATCGAACCTCCAGAGACTGGAGCTGGGGTTGGCGCGGCGACAACGGCGTGTGGCAGATC
This sequence comes from uncultured bacterium, assembly GCA_966095605.1. Lineage (GTDB taxonomy): Bacteria > Verrucomicrobiota > Verrucomicrobiia > Limisphaerales > JACDHS01 > CBHWET01. The sequence continues at coordinate 11,884 of CBHTTJ010000060.1, forward strand.
TGCGATACGCTTCCAACCTTTGCCGGGAGTAAAACAATAAGCATCCGACAGCCACTCTCGAACTGGTTTACCATCTTCACCACTTTTCAAAGCAGCACCCCCAAAAAGATAAAAATTTCCATCATATGCCGCCGCCGTTGCCAACATCCGACCTGATCCATCCCAAGGTTCAAGCTCTTGCCATCGGTTCTGCGGTTTCCTGAGATCAAGTGCCCAAAACGTTTTCAAAGTATTCGTGGAGTCTGGTTTTTCTAAACCGCCCGCAATATAGATAGTGTGGCCAAGTAAAGTACCGCACATGTTCGCACACGGTCTCGGCAAACTAGGCCAGGCTCTCATTTGAATGCCACCATCAATCCAGGAAAGAGAAAAAACATTCGTGTGATGCTCGCGCGCGTCACTTCCACCAACGCAAATAACACCACTCTCGTGTTCAATCGAAACGCCATATCCCAGCGGACGCGGCAATTTAAAGCCGTTCCGCCATTGAGCATTCGGCTTTTCGAGAACGAATACACAATCATACCAGGTTTTCGTTCCACCTTCCCAGGGACGTTTATCAGGAAAATTTGCACCGCCCGCCACAATAAGCGCGCCGTTGTGTACTCCAGCAAAAGACCCGGCAAATCCCTCTCGATCCCGGATAGGGCGAAGCGATTCCCATTGAATCATTTCATTGGTTTCGGCGGCAAAAGCAGGACTGGAAGCTAGCGTTGTCATGGTTGAAACAAGCAGCATCGGCAGCGAGATGGTCATTCTTGACCAAATTTGATTGAGAGAGATGCGCTTGATGAAATCCAGATTAAAACCGTAAAGAGTTGGCACAAGAGCTTCCTGCTGGTTAGTTTAGCTTACCAGTTTTACAATCCCGGAACAATGCATTCCTTACCGCAGCGTCGTTCGTTGGTTTGCGAGACCGCGGATGTCTTGCGCGAGCAAATTAATGCTGGCGTGTGGCACGACGTCTTACCCGGAGAACGTGAACTGTCAGGGCGCCTCCTGGTCAGCCGGCCTACTCTACGCGCCGCATTGGAACTGCTTCGTCGAGAAGGCACGGTAGATGTCTCACATGGACGCAAGCGACGCGTTTGCCCCACGAAACGGCGGGTGGTTGCTGTTCCAAAGCGAGTTGCTCTACTCAGCCCGTTACCTCCACATCGGCTTCCCCCTTTTGTCATGTTTTGGGTTGATGAACTGCGACAACATTTGGCCGATGAAGGGTTCGATCTGGAAATGCACGTCAGTCCGGTCGCGCATCAACAAAAGCCCGAAAAGCAACTCGAGCGAATCGTAGCAGAAGTTCCGGCCGCGGCATGGGTTTTATTTCTTTCCAACGAACCAATGCAACGGTGGTTTATTGAGAAGGGATTACCGTGCGTCGTTGCCGGTTCCCGTTTTCCCCATGTAAGCCTTCCATCTGTTGATATCGATTCACGAGCCATTTGTCGACACGCAGCGGGATTGTTCCTGGCAAAGAAGCACCGCCATATTGCTTTGTTATTACCGGAGGGAGGAACCGCGGGGGACCAAGCCAGCGAAGAGGGTTTTCTTGAAGGCGCAAAGGGATCCACGAATGTGCGGGCAACGGTTCTCCGCCACGACGGAACAATCAGTGGCGTTTGCCGTAAGGTTGAAGCCATCACTCGCGGTGCTTCTCCAGTGACTGGCCTGATCGTAGCTCGCTCGGCGCATGCCTTGACCGCTTTCACTTCGTTACAACGACGTAAATTCGATATCCCAAATCAGCTCTCCTTTATCTCTCGCGACAGCGATGCTTTCCTCGACTTCGTTGTTCCCCAGATAACTCGTTACTCCTGTAATCCGGCGAATTTTGCCCGGCGTGTTTCGAGAATCGCGCTACAACTGGCCGCAGAAGGCCAAATTTCCCCGAGGGAAGTGTTACTCATGCCTGAGTTAATCAAAGGAGAAACACTTCGTTAGCAAATTCATTTCGAACTAGAATTTCTCTTTTCCTGAGCTGCCTCGCTGGTTAGGTTCGCAGTCATGAAATCCATTCTCGCCGCATTTATGATTGCGGTCGCTATTTCTGCTCCCGCCAAGGTTAAACTGGGAAATGAGGTTCTAGTAGAACAGCATTTTCAGATTTTAAAAGGTAAGCGTGTCGGCTTGATCACCAATCCTTCCGGCGTTAATCGAGAACTCGAAACGACCGTGGAAATTCTTCGTCAAGCATCGGGAGTTCAACTGGTCGCCCTCTTTGGTCCTGAACATGGTATTTACGGCGACGTCCCTGCGGGTGATAAGGTGGAATCTCGCACAGATGTTCATACGGGCCTGCCGGTGCATTCACTTTATGGTAAAACACACAAGCCAACGCCGGAGATGCTTAAAGGCCTGGACGCCATCGTTTACGACCTTCAAGACATCGGATGTCGTTCTTATACTTTTATAACCACAATGGGTATCGCCATGGAGGCGTGTGCCGAAAACAATGTCGAATTTATCGTACTCGACCGCCCCAACCCTTTGGGAGGAGAACGAGTTGAAGGCCCGATGCTGTCCGACGAAAAGTTTCGCTCCACCGTCAGCAAATATAACGTTCCCTATGTTTATGGGATGACCGCAGGCGAACTGGCTTTGATGATCAACGGAGAAGGTTGGATGAAGAAGAAGTGCAAACTTACGGTTGTACCACTCAAGGGATGGAAACGATCCATGACCTGGGAGGAAACGGGGCTGCCCTGGGTTCCCACTTCTCCCCATATTCCCCACGGCAACTCGCCGATGTTTTACGCCTCGACAGGTTTAATTGGCGAATTGGGAACAGCCGCCAGCATTGGCGTCGGCTACACACTTCCTTTTCAATGCGCCGCCGCGCCTGGTATCGACCAACATAAGTTGGCGAGGACTTTGAGAGAATATGAGTTGCCGGGAATCCGTTTCAAACCCGTGAGTTACACGCCCTTCTATTCATTCTATAAAGGAACGAACATCACGGGTGTTCAGGTTTATTTCACCGAACCTCGGAAAGCGCCTTTGGTTGCCCTGAATTTTTATATTTTAGAGGCTTTCAAAAAATCAGCCGGGCGCGACCTTTTTGCGGAAGCGGTCAAACAAAACAAAAGTTTTAGCATGTTCGACAAAGTCAACGGCACCGATGCGACGCGTAAAGCTCTCCAGGACGGAACGAACGCAAAGGATATTGTCGAATCATGGAAAAAAGGCGAAGAGGAATTTCGAAAACTGAGAAAGAAATATTTGCTGTACTAACTCAAAATTTTTCGGCTATGAACCGCTGTTTTTGGCTCCTGCTTGCTCTGGTGTTGCTTGGCTGCAGAACACCCCAAAGAAACAATCATGATAATGGAATTCGTGTTGCCCTGGTATCCGATACGCACACGGCTCCTGAATCTAAAAGGGGACAATTATTTGCAGCGCATCTCAAGGAGGTGATCGCCCAGGTTAATGCAGCCAAAATGGACGTTGTAATTATTGCCGGCGATTTGACTGAAGGCGGAAAGGGAGAGCAGATCAGAGCATTCAGGAAGGAAATCAACGACTTCAGGCCACCCGTCCTCTTTGTTGCAGGAAATCACGACGTTGGAGCAAAGGTCTTTGAAAAAGGTCCTGCGGCCGTTACACCGCAAAGAATCGAGGCTTTCGAAAAACAGCTGGGGCCAGCATTCTTTAGTAAAACCTATGGAGGCCTGCGTATCATTGGCGTCACCGGCTCGTTGTTTGGAAGCGGTCTGCCGCGAGAAGAAGAAATGTGGACCTTTCTCGAACATGAATTGGCGAATCCCAGTTCGGTGCCCACCATTCTCTTCTGCCATTATCCACCATTTATAAAAACCTATGATGAACCAGGCGGAATCTACTGGAACATCGAACCGACCCCAAGAAAGCGTTTACTTGCTTTATTAAAAAGCGGCGGAGTGAAAGCGATGTTAACCGGTCATTTACATCGTCCGGCCGTAAATCGGCACGAGGAAATTCTTTACCTCAGCGGAATACCCGTTTCTTTTGGATTACCGGGTGGAAAGCAATCTCCAGGCTGGACGTCAGTGACAATTTTTCCAAACAAAGAACCTCGGTTTGAGTTCAAGGAGTTGCCAATAGACGCCGATTCATCTTCAAAGTAGTCGTACCTTCCGCGAAGAACTACTTCTTCGTTAATTCCTTTCCACCCCAAACCGAACGACCTGGTCTCCTGACAGTCCGGAGAGATCAACCGTTCCCTTTTCATCCACTCCAAGCGGCTTGTTTGCCGTTTGTGCCCAGACAATCTTCCAGCCGATCGGAGGCCTGGCTCTTAAATAAATCTTCTGCGGTGGATTCCTCTGAGGCAACGACAGCGTGGCAGTGATCTCGTTTCCCTGCAAATGCGAGACCATCCGAAATGAGAGTTCTCCAAATGGCGTTGGGGCTCTCTGGACACCAATTTCCTTGCCGTCCTCCAACCACCGTCGAGGAGTAGCAAACGCCAAACGCAGCGTTTCCGGTCGACCGTCATTATTTAGATCGAAATCCTGCACCAAGAGATTTCGCAACGTCCAGAGCCACTCACCATTACTCGCCGTATTCGGCGGACAATAGAATTGCCTCCCACCTTCGTCCAATGGTTCGATCGCACATCCTTCAGCACCGATGAAGGTATTGCGAGTCATGCCATGAGCGAGCATCCCGTAGAAGTTGATAAGCGCTCTATCAACATCGTCTCGCTTTAAACAATCATTCACATAACGCATTCCATAAAGGGGATTGGTACGATGTTTTCCCATCCAGAAAGTGTGACCGGCGGCGGCAGATCGGGTTAACCCCATAAACAGCCCACCGTGTGTTTCAAAGTACTTGGGGATCCATGTCTCGCTTTCGCTCCCGGCAAAAATCCCAGAGCCAATCACATAATTAGCCACGAGGTCCCAATAGCTGCCGATTCGAGTCTCTGTAATTGGATCGTGAATGTCTTCTGCTCCAAACAACGCACAAGGAACAAATGGTGGCTTTGTCTCATGCCGAATACTTTTTTCGGCGGCATCTAAAATATACTGCTTATATTTGGGCGCAATTTCTGCCACGCGCCTGGCCGTTGCCTGATCTCCAATAGCTTCCAGAACCGGAATAATATCTCTCAATGCCGCCCAGCATTTCGCGTTGGAACTAAATGAATAAACGGGTTGCTCAATATCCGTGCAGTAGTTGTCTTTGGGCAACAAACCGTTTTCACCACGATGGTCCAGAATCCAATCCAATTGTTTCTGCCAGCGCGTTCGCATTTCCTTCACATACTCGATATCGCGAGTTTGCCAGTAGAATCGGCACACCGTGTCCAATTTGTGCGAAGCGAAATGATTTGTGAGCCGCGGATCATTTAAATCTAAAATGACGGGCAGAAAACGCCGCATGTCGGCATCAAAACCAAATGCCATCAACGGAACCGCGGCATCACTGGTTTCGGCTGCGTACATCTTTTGATACTGATTACCATGGCTGTAGTTTAAACGGTTATCAGTGCAGATGGAAAAATCCTGGATGATAAGATTGCGCCAGGCGTTGTTTACGATCGGCTCCGGGGTTTGAATCTCGATAGAACGGCTCAAAAGATCTTTCCAGGACTGAATGCAACGATGTCGTTGCCACTCATAGGTCGACTTAAATTCGTGGAACGGATGCAGACTGTTGGTGACACTTTCCAAATCCATCGGTTTCGTGAAAATAGCGAGCCATGCGGATTTATTGGTGCTGATCTTTGCGTGAATTGCTCCACGCTCAACCGCCCATGATTTGTCAAAAAGAGCCATCACTTCACCGGTCTCATTCGTGAGTCTCCCGTTGCCGAAGCGAAGAGGGTTGACTTCGGGACAAACCGCAACGAAGCCGCTGGTGCCTGCGTTTAATTTAAAGTTCACGAATACCACACCATGATCGATGAGCGTTGGCTCCATGCTGAGAAACGTCTCCTGTTCGTAAACTTCAGGTTCTTCAACCGTATTCGACGCGGCTGTCTTGGCTGAATCGTGTTTCTGGGTCGGGTGTTCGTACTCAATTTGGTAAATAGGCAGGTATCCCTCTTCGAGCCGCGGATGTTTCAATCGCTTCGAAATTTCTCCAAACCGGAAATCGTCGGGACCGACGCGAAATGTATATGGAGTTCCTGCATCATGCCAACTGCGGGAGCCGCCTCGCAAATTTACGCCACTGCCATTGGAGACCAGTCGCGCCTTCAACTTCCCATTCGGCACACTCAATACGATTGGATAATACTTGAAATCCGCGTTGACGTAACGCGGCGGTGGCAAAAGTTTCTCGAAAAACTCGTAACTCGGCCCATTGGTTTCCTTTAAAGCCGCCTCGCCCCAAACATCCGTGGACGATTCAATCGCTTCTTTCCACGTTGGAAAACCGGCGGATCTCGCCTCAAAAGGCATCAGCCAAGGAAGGAGCCCCATGCAAAAGCTCAACCAGATGCAGCGTATGGACATGACACGAGTTTTGCCAATTTGCGTCGGGATGCAAATCAAAGCTTTCCTCCCTCGATGAATTCTCCCAACATCAACAGCGTCTCAGACATGACCATGAAACGTATCTTTACTTTTTGTGCCGCATTGATTTTTGCCGGGCTTTTCTCCGCATCGGCAGCCGACAAAAAAATCGTTCTCGTTGCTGGAAAGCCCAGCCATGGTCCAGGTGCTCACGAACATAATGCCGGCGTTCAGTTGTTGAAGAAATGCCTCGAAACAGTTCCTGGCATCAAAGCCGAAGTTCAGTTGAACGGTTGGCCGGCGGACGATAAATTTTTCGATGGTGCAGACGCCATTGTTCTTTATATGGACGGCGGCGAAAATCATCCCGCCTTACAAAACGACCGGCTCGAAAAGTTAGGCGCACGCATGCAAAAGGGCGTTGGGCTCGGTTGCATTCATTACGCCGTAGAACCGACTAAAGAAAAAGGAGAAACCGAATTTCTGAACTGGATTGGCGGTGCTTTTGAAGCGAACTGGTCTGTGAACCCCCATTGGGACGCTGATTTTAAGACACTTCCTAATCATCCCATTACCCGCGGCGTACAACCTTTCAAGATCAACGATGAATGGTATTTCCACATGCGTTTCCGCGAAGGAATGAGGGGTGTCACTCCGATTCTCTCTGCCGTCCCGACGGATGACACGATGAGCCGGAAAGACGGCCCGCACGAAGGCAACCCAGCGGTTCGCGAAGCTGTTAAAAATCACGAAATTCAACACGTCATGTGGGCTTGCCAGCGCGACGATGGTGGACGCGGCTTTGGCTTTACCGGCGGGCACGTTCATAACAATTGGGGTAATGAAAATGTCAGGAAAGCGGTCCTGAACGCGATTCTTTGGATCGCAAAAGCTGAAGTTCCCGAAAAGGGCGTCGAATGCCAGGTGACGGAGGAGGATCTTTCCAAGAACCTCGATCCTAAAGGTGGCGAAAAAAAAAAGAAAAAATAACTAAGCCATCCCCCGCCCCGTCGGCCTCTTCCTCAAAGCCGAAATTTAAAAGCGGCCTGGTCACAACGAGCCGGGTTAATGCAGATGTCGATATCTCGGGTGCAAAGAAGCTGTGGCTGGTCGTTACTGACGGCGGAAATACCTATTCTTGCGATTGGTCTGACTGGCTGGAACCCAAGTTGATCCGCGCAGACGGGTCTGCGCTCGATCTCACCAAGGTAACGTGGCGAAATGCCACTTCGGGATGGGGAAAAATTAATCTCAATAAGAATTGCGGCGGCACTCCCCTGAAGTTTGGGAAGAAAACATATACCAGCGGGATCGGAACCCACGCCCCTTCGATCATTGAATACGAGCTGCCTGAAGACTTTGCTCGATTTCAAACGAAGGTCTGTATCGACAATGGCGGCACAGAACAGAACGGCGATCCGCAGGTCGAATTCAAAATTTACACTGAGGAACCCGGTCCCGATGTCTTGCAAAGCAGTCCAGCGGCGGAACGCACTATCGGAATGACCGCCGCAAAAGAATCTCTTCAGAATTTCACTGTCGCCGACGGTCTCGAAGTTTCGGTTTTCGCCGCGGAACCATTATTACGCAATCCAACCGATATGGATATCGATGAGCGAGGCAGGGTCTGGATTTGCGAGGGCGTGAATTATCGCAGTACGTTTCAGCCATGGGGAACTTTGGATCCAGGAGGCGATCGCATCGTCACCCTCGAAGACACAAATGGTGACGGCCTGGCAGACAAGCAAAAAGTCTTTTATCAGGGTCCCGAAATTAATTCCGCCCTCGGCATCTGTGTTCTCGGCAACAAAGTCATCGTTTCGCGGTCTCCAGATGTTTTTGTTTTTACGGATACAGACGGAGATGGCAAAGCCGATAAAAAGGAAACCCTCTTCACTGGCATTGCGGGGGTGGACCACGATCATGGAGTTCACGCATTCGTCTTCGGTCCGGATGGAAAGCTTTATTTCAACTTTGGCAACGCGGGCGAGCACTTGAAACGCGCTGATGGTTCACCTGTTGTCGATATTGAAGGACGAGAAATCTCTGGAAAAGGAAAGCCCTTCCGCAATGGCATGGTCTTTCGTTGTAGCCTGGACGGCAGCGAAGTGGAAGTGCTCGCCCATAATTTCCGCAATAACTATGAAGTTGCCGTCGATTCCTTCGGCACCGTCTGGCAATCCGACAATGATGACGATGGGAATCGCAGTGTTCGCATCAATTACGTCATGGAACATGGTCAGTTCGGGTATTCAGATGAAATGACGGGAGCCGCGTGGACACAGAAAAGAACGAACATCGAGGAAGAAACGTCGCGTCGCCATTGGCACCAGGATGATCCGGGAGTTGTCCCTAATCTTTTAATCACCGGCGCAGGCGCACCGACCGGTATTACCATTTATGAAGGCAAACTCCTTCCAGCCGTTTTTCAAAATCAAATGATTCATTGCGATGCGGGCCCAAGAATCGTGCGCAGCTACCCCGTCCATCCTGAGGGTGCAGGCTATAAAGCCGAGATCGTTGATATCCTCACGAGCAATGATTCCTGGTTTCGCCCCTCGGATGTCTGCGTTGCTCCCGATGGTTCCCTGCTCGTTTCGGATTGGTGCGACGGGGTTGTCGGCGGCCATAACATGGTCGACCGAGATGCCGCTAAAATGACGGGACGCATTTATAGGATCGCTCCAAAAGGTCATCATTGGATCAAACCCGCTTACGATTTCGAAACACTCGAAGGATGCATCGATGCCCTTCAGTCTCCAAATAATTCGGCCCGTTATCGCGCCTGGACTCAATTGCACGCAATGCAGGATAAAGCCGAGCCGTCCCTGGTCTCGGTCTGGCGCGGGAAAGATCAACGTATGCGCGCACGCGCTTTGCAATTGCTTGCACGAATTGAAGGAAAACAACCGAAGTATCTAAAAAAAGCCATCGAAGATAAGAATCCTGACATTCAGATCGAAGGCCTCAGAATCGCACGAGCACTTAAACTGGATGTCACGTCGTTTGTTTCAAAACTCGCGGATAGCCCAAACGCACAGGTTCGTCGGGAATGCGCCATTGCTTTGCAACACCAGACATCTCCGGACGCGGCTCGGCTCTGGCGGCGACTGGCCCAACAGTACGACGGAAGAGATCGCTGGTATTTGGAGGCGCTTGGCATTGGAGCGGATGGACAATGGGATCAGTTTCTCGAAGCCTGGTTAAGCAAGGTGGGCGATAATTGGAATACCCCCGCTGGGCGCGACATCCTATGGCGTTCCCGCTCCAGCAAAACACCGGAATATTTGACCAAAATGATTGCTCATCCGAGCACCCCTCAAAATGAACGCGCCCGTTTCTTCCGTGCGCTGGATTTCTTCACCCCTGAACAACGAGAAAAATCTTTAGTAAATCTCCTCGGCGCCGTTTCGAAATAGCGCGGGGTTAGCACGAACTCTCACATTCGAATCACACGAAGCCATTAGGCACAGCGTGTGATTCCCCCTGCTTGGAGGAACTCTTTCTTTCGCGGTAACGTTTCTTAATCATTTTTGAGGCTAAGGAGCGTTATGAAGAAAATGGCACTGTTCGTCTTTTTACTCGGTTTGACTCTCGTCGCAGTTACAGGCTGCGAAAGTTATGATGAGCGCGGAATGGCTTCCACCGTGATCGGTCTGAACCCGGATGAACCCGGCCTGCAGGACAGCTTGTTTGTCCGGGCGGCATTAACTGACGGGGGGAAACAAGTGGAGATGGGACGATTGAGTGTCGGACGGACTCATAACATTGACGTGAAACTCCTGGCGCAGCGCATCGTGGATGATCGCGCGAATGCCAACGCGGATCTCCGTTTAATTGCACGAAACCAGGAAATCCCGACAGCACCGCCGAGCAGCTACACCGACGATCTTTATGCTTTTCGAAGTCTCACCGGGGACAAATTTGACCAAATGTATGTTCGTCAGTTGATGCAATCGACGCGTGAAGAAATAAAACATTTTCGTTTCGCAGCACGCAACTCGCGAAACACCGATTTACGCGAATACGCGGGCAGAATCCTTCCCGTTTTGGAGGAACACCTCCGGATCGCAGAAAATATCACGAGACTCGCCGCTTTGAATATCAATGTGAACGAACCCGCCGGCGCGGAACGCCTGCCGCCGTATCGCGATCCTTATTACCAGGGCGACCCGGCGTTGCCCCATCAATTTAATGAAGAGAATGTCGAGTAGCTGTTTGCTATTTGCCAGATAGGCCTTGTTTCTTCTCTGGGGTCAGCGGCCCTTCTTGCGGCGGTGAAAGAATAAACCAAATCAGGTCGCGGAAATCATTCTCCGGCATTTGCTCCAAACCTTCAGGCATCACGGAAAGCTGGCTGACTCTCTTCGAAGCGATATCTGACTTCGCAACGATGTTTTCCGTTGGACCCGCAGAAATCAGTTTGATACTGGCATCACTTTCCTCCACCACGCGGCCACTGATGGACCGATCGTCTTTTGTTTCAACTTCGACAAGCTCATATCCTTTGCCGATAATTTGATTCGGATCGATGACGTTGGCGAGCAAGGCATCCAGCGTTGATCGCCCCACACCTGTCAGGTCTGGCCCCACTTCTGCGCCTTCGCCGTGCAGCTTGTGGCAAACGAAGCAGGTTTTTTTCGCAACCTCATGACCGTGCTCAATATTCGGTTCTCCTTGCAGAACAGCTTTTCGCTTTTCGGCAATGAGTTTCAATTTATCGGCATCGGACTCTCGGAATTTGCCGAGCACCCGTTCCGCGCGAGAAACAAAGTTCGGATTCTTCGACGCAAACAAAGCACGCGCCACGGTTGCGGAAATATCCGACGGTGCGATTTCCTTATTCTCCAATCCATCCAGGAGTCGACGGGTCCATTGAGAACGCGAGATCAACATTTCGGCAGCGATGCGTCGAATCTTCTGCGAAAACTTTTTCCAATTATTAACGATCGCGGAAGCCGAGGCTTCATCGCCTACTGCCGCAAGGCTTTGCAACGCCTCAACAACAATCACCTCGGGGTTCTCGCTCGAAATCGCTTTGATCAACACATCACGGGTGGCGCCGGTCTTCATTTGCTTCGCTGATTGAATCGCTTTGATTCGTTCTTCGACCGTGTTTTTCGGGTCGTTGATAATGGAAAGAGTTTTCTCCGCCGCAGCAGCATCTCCCCAAAGAGTTCCAAGTTGTTGCGCTTTTTCTTTCATTTTCTCATTACTGCTTCCGCGCAACTTCGCCAGAAGCGCTGACGTGTCGGTCGTTGGCGGAAGAGGCTTTGCGCGTTGCCCTTCGATCAGACCGTCCAACGCCGCGAGGGCCAGGGCCTGCTTGTCGGCAACAGCAGCGAGGAATTCCGCCGCCTGATCCATCTTCACGGGTTCACTCGTGTCACACAAACGACGCATCGCTTTGCGTGCGAGAATGCCCGCGAGAGGCATATTGTCTCCCCCATGTTCCGCCAGCCAATTCAAGCCGGCTTTAGGATTCTTTGCTGCCAACGGTTCGCTTGCAGACCAAATCAGGAACGGAATGAGTGGGTCTTTCGCGTCGGCAGAAGACTCGACCAATTTGACCAACACTTTGCCGACGGGTGTTTGCGTATCGATGTCTGTATCAATGGTGAGCGAACTGGAAACTATTTGACGAAGCGCTGTCGCCACGGCCAGGCGCACACGTGGATTCGAGCTGGAAGCCATCTTTTCCAGACCGGCGAGGACCTCTGGAGAGGAAATCCGCTGATCTCCGACAAAATGTGCAAACAGAATGGATTTCTCGTCAGACTGATGTGCCGCATCAGCCAAATAATCCGATGGCGACTGCACTCCACCATAGAACGCAAAGGCATTACCGAAAAAGTTGTCGGGAAGACGTGCCAGAGCGATTTTTGCCGAGCGTTCTTTTTCCAATAACAACTTATAGGCCGTCCTCTTCTGCCAAATGTTTGGATGTTGGAGAAGTTTTACCAGCTGATCTGTTTTAAGTTTCCCCAAATCCATTTTCGCCTCCGGCCGACTCGGCACCTTCTTCCCCGGATTTTTTCCGGTATAAACCACCCGCCAGATTCTCCCCTTCTCGCGATCGACGCCTTCCGGATCGGCCTGCGCGTTTTGGTAACACGGATATCGGTCGTACCAATCTCCAATCCAAAGAGCTCCATCGGGCCCGACTTGTTCGCTGATCGGACGGAACCAGCCATCGCTGGTCGTGAGAAAGTCTTTTTCTGCGACCGCTTTGAAACTGGAGCCATTCGGAATCAATCGATCGTGATTAATCGCGCTTTGGTGAATGTTCCCCATGAAAACGCGACCCTGATATTCCTCCGGAAACATATTTCCCTGGTAAATACAAATGCCACAATACGCCGCCATGTGATGTTTGTGTTCCACGATGGAAGGCAATAATTCATAGGCGTAAGGATTCTCGGGGATACCACCTTGTCGTTGATAAATTCCGCCCGGCGCCATGTGAAAGAGGTGATCGATCACGCACGCACTGACGAAAGCGTTCCCATCTTTATCAAAATCAACTCCCCACGGATTGCTGGTTCCATCTGCGTAAATCTCAAATCTCCTCGTCTGCGGATTAAATCGCGCAACCGCAGCCGTCATTTGCACACCGGGCGTGGTCGCTTCGGGAATTTTGACCTTGGAACCGTTGAAAACACCGTGGGTCATGTAGAGACAGCCATCGGGTCCCCAGGTGAATCCATTCAGCAATTCGTGCCGGTCGTTCGTCGCGAAACCGGTCAGCAACGTTTCCCGCGTATCCGCCTTGTCGTCGTGATTGGTATCCTGGAGAAAAAGAAGATCCGGTGCCTGGCCCACGTAGACACCGCCATTCCCAATCAACAATCCCGTCGCGAGGTTCAAGCCGTCGGCGAAAATCGTTACCTTATCCGCGCGGCCATCGTTGTTCGTGTCTTCCAAAATTTTGATCCGGTCACGGCCTTTCTTTCCTTCCGGTGCGCCCAGCGGATATTCATAAAGTTCAAGCACCCACAGACGACCTCGATCATCCCAGGTCATGGCAACCGGATTGATCACGTCCGGCTCCGCGGCGAAAAGGCGGACTTCAAAACCGGTCGGAACGACAAATTGTTTTTGCGCTTCGTCCGGGGTCAGGGCCGGTGAAGTTGCCGGGGCATGTTGCCCCGTGAGCTGTTTTCCAGCGGCAAAAACCTGTAACCCCACCGCAACGAGAGAGACAAAGCCAACGATCAATTTTTTCATTCTGGAATTATGAAGACGAAATACTGTTTTAACGCATTCGACAAGGCCGAACATTCAGCGGACAACGATACAGATGGACAAGAGGATGAAAATAGACCGTTGGGGGCAGGCCGGAAGAACGGCCCGGACCGCGGCTCTATGAGCCGCAGCAACATAGATTGCACAGCAGGTCTTAAATTTCAGAACTAATCGAGATGAATAGGCGATTAATTCTCGAGCGATTGCCACAAGGAGAATGACGCCGGTCCAGGTTCGGGCATTGCTGCGGCTCACAGAGCCGCGATCCGTTTTTGGTTTTCTGCCCGCAATTTTTCTTTGCATCCTGCTTTCTCTCTGTGTTCATCTTTACCCCCGAAATGAAAGCCGTAATTCTCGCCGCTGGTAAAGGTACGCGTATGCGCGAACTGACTACCGATGTCCCGAAGCCGATGCTCAAAGTGCATGGCAAACCGATCCTGCAACACATCATTGAAGGTTTGAAAAGCGCGGGGATTCACGAGTTCTTTATCGTCACCGGTTACAAGGCGGAAACGATCGAAAGTTATTTTGGTGATGGATCGAAGTTCGGCGCGAAGATTTCCTACGGTCGTCAGGTCGTCCAGGACGGCACGGGCAAGGCGCCCGAATTGGCAAAAAGCTTCGTGGGTTCGGACGATTTTGTCCTGACCTACGGCGACATTCTCGTCAAACCGGAAACATACCAGCAGATGTTGAAACGTTTTGCGGCCGGCAACTTTTCCGCGGTCGTCACCGCCACGGGCAGCGAGGATGTCACGAAAGGCGGCTTAAACTTTTTCGATAAAGATTTTTGTCTGGTCAAACTCGTGGAGAAGCCAAACCCGAGTCAGATTGAAGAGTTGCGTCGCGACGGCTGGCTGAAACCCGGCACGATCGCCTGGTATAACGCCGGCATTTATATTTTCAAATCACTCGTGTTTGATTTTACGGCGAAGCTGGAGAAATCCCCCCGAGGCGAATACGAACTGACAGACGCAATCATCGCCATGATCAACGCCAAGCATCGCATCGCTGGCCTCGAGATTCAGGGCCGCTGGGTGGATGTACGTGATCCAGAGGTTTTGGCGTCGTTGGAAAACGAGCAGTTATAGCGACAGACACTACACACAAACCTTCGAGCAACAATGAACTTATTAGTTGTCCATCAATTCGAATTCTAGTTTGTTCGATTTTACTCCGATATAATGCCCTGTTGGACTTTTAGGATCTGCCATCTCAGGATTCTGGGGAGGAATCCAACGCTTCAATGTCATTTGGTAGCGCCCGGGTTTCAGATTGAAATTTTGGTTTAGAATCCGTTCTTCACGGAAAATCTTTTCAGGCTTAAGGGAAATTGAAGTAACCCAAGAATGGGATTCGATGATATATCCAGACACGATGGGATGTTTGCGCGAAATCGCATTCCCCTCTTCATCCCGCAAGTCAAACTCAAGAAAAAGCAAAGAATCTGATCGCATTACGGAACGTTCCAACTGGCTTCGATTCTTAAGATGAATTGTCACTTCACAATTTTCATTGGTTTTGTAAACCCGTCTGTCCATCCCTATTCCCAATGCAAAACCGTCATAAGTTTCTCCCCACTGAACCGGAATATCTTTAGCGCTACCCTTTGGCGGGTCGCCAGCATTCCCTATGCAGTTGAAGGCAGCACAAAAGGCAAAAACGATCTTGAAAAATGTGTTCATGTAACCGGCGGTTCGATTCGCAGAGCAACTCCTACGCCCTTACCACCCCGGAACCAAAATCAATTTCCGGTCCTTTGGCCGTGTTGATGACAGTGATGTTGGGCGCCAATTGATACAACGGCTGACGGCCATCTTTCGGGTTCGGCAGTTTAATGACCATTCCCGCCTTGCATAAAATAGCCAGTTGCTTGAGTGCCGTGCCGAGTTGACGACCAACGTTGCTTTTGAGTTCGAAACCGGTCTTCGCGCCACCTTTTGCGA
>CBHTTJ010000061.1:0-27239 GCA_966095605.1 uncultured bacterium
GGAATGGAGAAAAACGGTTCTACTCCAATTTTGAGGCGTCAGAAGAAGGGAAAATGGCTTTGTACGCCGTTTCCAAGACCTGGAAATTCGAGTACAACGCGTTGTACCGATTTTTAGGGGTTGGAAACCAGGAAGTTATCAATTCTTGGCTCTTTTTCCAGTTCCAACACCGTCTACAGCGCTCGGGAGCAACGAAGGCGGACATCATTAGCAGGCTTTTCCGGTTGAATGAAAAACTGGCAATTGATTTTGGCCTGTAATCGGCTTTGATGTGCTGCGTGCCGCGGAACAGCGCCAACGGTGGTTCATGGAAACGGTATGAGATTGTAGGGCTGATCCCTGCGCTGGCGGCGTTTATCGGGATGGCGGTTCTTTCCTGGCGGAAGTGGCCTGATCCGATCATCGACTTCGGCGGGCAGCTTTACATTCCCTGGCAACTTTCAACCGGCAGCGTGCTGTACCGGGATGTGATGTATCTGCCGGGACCGGTTTCGCAATATTACCACGCGCTGTTGTTCAAACTGTTTGGCGTCTCGCTGACGACCATTCTCGTATCGAATTTCGCCATTCTCCTCGGATTTGTGCTGCTGGTGTATCGCATGTTTCTCAAATGCTCGGACCGGTTGACGGCGGGAATGATGGCGCTGGCTGTGGTTATTGGATTTGGCTTTGCGCAGTACCTCGACGTTGGAAATTACAATTATATTTGTCCGTATTCTCATGAGATCTGGCATGCAATTGTGTTGTCACTGATGCTGGTCGGATGTGTGGTGAACTGGTTGAAATTAACGGAAACGAAATGGCTATTCCTGGGAGGGCTTTGTTACGGGACTATTTTTCTTACCAAACCCGAAAATTTTGTTGCTGCGACGGGGATTGTTTTCCTCGGATTTCTTTTTCGGACTCTTCCTGGTTTGCCAGCCGAAGATGGAGAAGAGATTAAAGGGCAGGGGTTGTGGAAAAGCCTGGTGGCATTTGTTTTTGCCAGCGCTCTTCCGTTGGTGGGAATGTTTTTGGTCTTTTTTTTCCGAGAGAACGCAGCCGATAGCCTGCGCGGAGTCTGCTGGGCATGGGTCCCTTTGGTCACGACGAAGATGGCGAGTGGACCGTTTTTTAAAACCGGCATGGGAATGGATGTTCCCTTGTTTCATTTGCGTTGGATGTTGCAGCATTTTGCGGTTTTGGCCGCAGTCGTCGGAACCTGCGCGTGGCGATTCCGTGCGCAACAGAATCGCATGGAAAGGATCGTCCTGACCTGCGTCCTCGCTGGGCTCGCCGTGAATTTCGATTGGACCCATAGCGGTCGAGCGCTGCCTTTAATTCTCGGCTGTATGGTCGTGATGAGTGTTTTGCGTTGGCGAAAAGTCGGCGGAGAAGAACGGATGCGACTTTTAGTGCCGTTATTGTGGGTAGTCTTTGCGCTTTTGCTTTTGCTCAAGATGGGTGTTTACCCCCGTATCTTTCATTACGGCGTTTTTCTCGCGATGCCGGCTTTTATTGCAGCAATCTATTTTTTCTTATCTTTTCTTCCATCGTTTCTTGGCGAGAACGTTGATCCTCGAGCGTTCCGGTTGGTCATGACGATATTGCTGGCGATAGGTTTGGCCCGTCTCGGTATTCACTCCGCACTTTTTTACAAAGACAAAACCGTGCCGATAGGGAAGGGGAGCGATCTTATATTGACGTACAACACCAAGGAGTCGCTTGCGGGCGAAGCTGTAGGCCAAGCAGTTTCATGGATTGAAAAAAACACTCCGGCGAACGCGACGGTGGCCGCGCTGCCGGAGGGAGCGATGATTAATTATTTAACACGCCGTCGAAATCCCACGCCTTACATCGTTTTCATGTCGGAGATTTACGCCTTCGGGGAAGAAACCATGGCGGCACCTTATCGGGCGACGCCGCCGGATTATCTTTTGCTTGTCCATCGCGAAACCGGTGAATACGGCCTGGATTTCTTCGGAAAGAAAAAGGGTTACGGACTGGAAATGTTGCAATGGATTGATGCCAATTACGCCCCGGTAAAAGTGATCGGTGCCGAACCTCTTCGCACGGTGGATTTTGGAATAAAAATCCTTAAAAAGAAGTAAACCCTCCGAGCAGTCCCCTTCCTCAAGGCGCTACTTCTCGCAACCCGAGTTCAGGGAATTCATTTCCTGCGAACGGGCGCACACCTAATGGCCGTTCGTCGCGTGACCGGATTGTTCCACGCATACGGGGCTTTTATAACGGTTAGCAGTCAAAACCTCATTAGAAAACAACATATGAAAGCAGGCTTAACCCTCTGTTTCGCGCTCGTTACCATAATGTGTAGCAGTCTTCCAGCGGTCGCTGACGTTGTCCTGGATCAAGGCTTTGATCCTGGAACCGGCGCGAACGGATTGGTGGAATCGACCGTCGTGCAACCGGATGGAAAGATTCTGATCTGCGGAAACTTCTCCTCCTTCAACAATACTTCGCATGCGTACATTGCGCGGCTGCATCCGGATGGGACGATTGATGAATCGTTTCGTGCGGATGTTGGCTACTGGGTTCGACACATGGCTTTGCAGAGCGACGGCAAAATCGTCATTGGCGGATTCTTTACGGATGTGCAGGGAGTGCCGCGAAATCGCATTGCCCGGCTGAATGCCAACGGGTCGTTGGATACGACGTTCAATCCCGGAACAGGTTGCCGATTTAAGATTGTTCCACCGGATCCATGGGAGCCTTTCGTCTTTGCGGTCGCCGTGCAGCCAGATGGAAAAATAATCATTGGCGGAAATTTCGTTACTTATAATGGTGTGACCAACACGGGGATTGTGCGGGTAAACAGCAACGGGAGTCTTGATACCACGTTCAATGTGGGTGCCGGCGTCAACAGTTGGGTGCGTTCACTGTTGGTGCAACCCGACGGCAAGATCATGGTGACCGGTTGGTTCACCAGTTATAACAATCAAAACCACTCCCGCATGGTACTCTTGAACCCGGATGGTTCAGCTGACCCTTTGTTTAACCCCGATTTCGGGGATCTAACTGCGGTCTACACTGTTGCCCAGGTGGACGCAGGCAAATACATTGTCGCGGGTCATTCCGCGAACACAAACAATCCGGGTTATTGGGGAAGGGAAATGGCGAGATTAAATCCAGACGGAAGTTTTGATAAGAGCTTTCTTGGTTATGCGAACGAGAAGGTGGAGTCGATTCGTGTTCAGCCGGACGGCAAGATTGTCATGGGTGGCTATTTTTCCGCGGTCAATGGAACACCTCGATGGAATCTGGCGCGGTTGAATTCTGATGGGTCCCTGGACGACAGCTTCGCTCCTCAGACGGATAATTTCGTCTGGACGGTGGCGTTGCAAAGCGACGGAAAAATTCTTGCGACCGGTGGGTTTTCATCAGTCAACGGTGTTTCACGCAAGGGAATTTCTCGATTCGGGAATTCCTCAGAGGTCGACACGACACCACCTTTAACGCTCATCACACAAACTCCAGATTCCCGAACAGCTGTTCTTAAAGGAAGCAGCAGTTTCACGAGAACCCTGTTGAATTCCGGAAAGGCCCTGAATCCGCGTAATCACATCGCGGTCATCAACGATTTTAACCACGACGGTAAAGGTGATTTTGTTTGGCAACAAAATGTTACCGGAGCGGTTTGGATATGGTTCATGAACGGGACGAATGTCTTGCAGACGGCGACTCTAAATGGTCAACCCTCCGCGCGGGGCTGGCGTGTGGCGGCGAGCGCGGATTTCAACGGGGACGGTGAAAACGATCTCGTTCTCCAGAAGGGAGTGAATCTCAACTTCTGGTTCCTCAACGGAACGAACGTCGATCATACCGTCACGATCACAAGGCCGATGGCGGCGGCATGGCGAGTCGTGGGTGCGGGAGACTTTAATAACGACGGCCAGCAGGATCTTGTTTGGCAACATCTTGCCGGATATTTGGCCGTGTCCCATCTGAACGCGACGAACGTTAGCGACTCAATCGTTCTTAAGAAGAAGCTTGCCGCTGGGTACGGGGTTCGCGTGGTCAAGGATTTCAGTGGGGATGGGCAACCTGATCTCCTGCTCCAGAATGGTGGTGGAATCATGGCGGTCTGGAACATGAGCAATACGAACTTTGTGAGTGCAAACGCCCATGGCCGCGTGGTTCCGGCGTGGCGGGTTGTGGGAACCAACTGATCGTTAAGAAATGAATACTTTACCAGAGCATATCGCGGGTCTTTCGACTGAAAGTAGAAATGCATTGGAAATGCGTTTGCTGGGGAAGCTTGGCGGGATACAACGGAAGCCAACGTCGTCGCCCGCGACCACAGAGCAGATGGAGAGTGCAGTCTCTTTTGCCCAGGAGGCGCTTTGGTTTTTCGATCGGCTCGAACCGAATAACGCTGTATACAATATTCCTCAAGCCTTTCGTCTCACGGGCCCCGTCGATCAGGCGGCGCTTGAGAAATCCTTCGTCAGCGTCATTCAACGTCATTCCATTCTTCGCACAAATTTTCGGGAAGCGGACGGGAAGCCGGTCGCTTTCGTCCAGGATGAAAGTTTGTTTCGGTTGGGCAGGAAAGATCTGCGTGCCGCGGACAGTCCCGAATCCGAAATGCAGCAGTTGCTCAAATCCGAAGCGAAGCGACCATTCCGTCTGGAGTCAGAATCGTTGATCCGAGCGACCGTATACCGTCTTGCAGAACAGGAATATGTTTTATTGATGGTGGTTCATCATATCGTCGCAGACTTTTCTTCTCTCGTTGTTTTGTACCAGGAATTGAAGGAGTGCTATCAAAGCTTTGTTGACGCGGAGGATGCAAGCCTCCCGGAGATTCAGATCCAGTTTGCGACTTGGGCGGCAGAACAGAAAAAGCGGCTGTCGGAAGATTTGCTGAAGAAGAAAACGGCGCATTGGAAGGAGAAGCTTGGGGGCGAACTGCCGGTTCTCGATTTTCCCGCTGATTATCGTCGACCCGCGAGGCAAGCTTATCGCGGCGCTTGTCATTTGATCCGTATACCTCGCAACATCACCAGCGCTCTAAAGGAAGTTGGACAAAGAGACGGCTGCACCCTCTATCTAACGTTGCTCAGTGCCTTTTCTGTTCTTTTGCATCGGTACACAGGTCAAAAAGATCTGATCATTGGTTCTCCCATTGATCAGCGAGATACTCGACAGGCTGACAAATTGATTGGTTACTTCGTCAATACTCTCCCCTTGCGCCTGCAGGTCTCTGAGGATGACACGTTTCGTGAAGTAATGCAGAGAACAAAGACGGCGGTAATGGATACGATTGGCCACCACGAGGTACCCTTCGAAAAAATTGTGGAAGCACTTCAGCTCCCCCGCGATTCGGATAAAAACCCTCTGTTTCAGGTTGTCTTTCAATTCCTGCCGGCATTGCCAGTTCCGGAGTTAAAGGGAGTTGCGACTGAAACTATCCCGATTCATACAGAAACCGCGAAGTTTGATCTTACCTTCACCTTCATCGAAACAAATGCAGGGCTTTGCGGTGAGATTGAATACAACACGGACTTGTTCAAGGCAGAGACGATCAAACGGTTCTCTTCGCACTACGAACGTTTCTTAACAAAGGTCGTCTCGGCGGCGGACGAGAAAACCAGGCGTATTCCTCTCTTGAGTGAAGTGGAAGAGCGTCAGCTTCTAATAACCTGGAACGAGACCGAAACGAAATACCCTCGTCATGCGAGTGTTCATGAATTGTTTGAAGAACAGGTGGCCCGGACTCCTGAAAACGTTGCTTTGAAGTTTCAGGGAAAGACTTTGAGTTATCGCGATCTAAATGCGCGGGCTAATCAACTGGCGCATTATTTGCGAGCTGTTGGGGTAGGCCCGGACGTTCCTGTGGCTATAGCTGTTGATCGGTCGTTTGAAATGGTTTTCGGGCTACTTGGGATTCTAAAAGCGGGCGGTGCTTACGTGCCATTGGATCCCGGCTACCCACTCGAACGCCTGGATTATATCATTAAGGACACTGCGACATCTGTGTTGGTGACGACCGGGAAAAATGAAAAACTAGGTTGCGCGTTACCGCATAGAATTCTGCTTGATGATCCTGAACTGCTGAAAAACCAGCCTGCCACTAATCCATCTGCGACGACTACACCGGAAAATCTGGCGTACATCATGTATACGTCAGGATCGACGGGGAAAGCTAAAGGCGTCTTGATCCCGCATCGGGGAGTCGTTCGTTTGGTAAAAGAAACGAATTACATTCAATTCAGCAGCAACGATATTTTCCTGCAGTTCGCGCCGATTTCTTTCGATGCTTCCACACTTGAGATTTGGGGACCGCTTTTAAATGGAGCCAGGCTGGCGATTTATCCTCCCACGATGAACTCACTGAATGAATTGGGCGAATTCATTCTCTCCGAAGAAATAACAACCGTTTGGCTGACCGCAGGTTTGTTCCATCAAATGGTGGATCAACATCTGGAAAAATTAAGAGGCGTAAAACAACTACTGGCCGGAGGGGATGTGCTGTCGGTTCCGCACATTAAAAAAGCAATAAGTGAATTGCCCGGTTGCCGGATCATCAATGGTTACGGTCCAACCGAAAATACAACCTTCACCTGTTGCTATACTGTTCCCCGGGATTGGGAGGGGCACTCATTGCCGATTGGATTACCCATCAGCAATACGAAGGTTTACATATTGGATTCTTTGCTGCAGCCAACACCTGTTGGAGTGGTTGGTGAACTTTACATTGCCGGCGACGGTCTGGCTCGTGAGTACCTAAACGCGCCGGAGTTGAATCAAAAGCGATTTTTGCCCGATCCCTATTCGCCGTTGGGGGGACGAATGTACAAAACCGGTGACCGCGCACGGTGGACCGACGACGGAACGATCGAATTTCTGGGACGGTTAGACAACCAGGTGAAAGTGCGGGGATTCCGGGTAGAGCCAGGGGAAATTGAAACCATCATCGCCCAACACCCGAAAATAAAAGAAGCAGTCGTCACAGTGCGAGAGCACAACAACGGAAAGGAATTGATAGGCTATGTGGTGCCGCGGTCGGAGGTGAATGCGGGAGAACTTCGATCGTTTGTGCGAGATCGACTTCCGCACTATATGGTTCCCGCGCACTTTGTTGTCCTGGAAGCACTCCCGCTGAATGTAAATGGGAAAGTTGACCGTCACCGTTTGCCTTTGCCGGGCCTGAATTCTCGAGACAAAGCAGAGGTCGTCGCGCCGAAGAGTGACCGTGAGAAAGTCATCATGGATATATGGACCGCTGTCCTCGGACGGGAAGCGATCAGCACGACAGACAACTTTTTTGAACTCGGTGGACATTCCCTAATTGCTACGCAGATTATTTCCAGGGCTGGCGCGGCATTTGGTTTGGAACTGCCATTACGCTTGTTGTTCGAAAACCCGAGTGTCAGCTCTTTTTCTGAAGCGATTTCCCATTATCGAGGCGAACCGGTTGCTGATTTGAGCCCGATTCGAAAGCGTGCTCGTCTCTCCGCTACTCGCCTCGACCAACTTTCTGATTCCCAGGTAGAAAACTTGTTTCAAGCCTCCCGACAAAAAAGTTCATGAATACGCAAGTTCAAGAAGCACTTTCGGTGGAGCAAAAAAGGGCGTTGCTTTCACATTGGCTAGAACAAGAGACCGCTAACGAAAACCCACTTTCGTTTGCTCAGCAGCGATTGTGGTTTCTGGATCAACTTCAACCCAACAGTTCTGTCTACAATGTGCCGATGGCTCTACGAATCACAGGGTTTCTGAACATCGAGGCGTTGAAGAACAGCCTGGAGACGATAGTCGAACGCCACGAGATATTACGCACGACTTACGCCAGCGTCGAATCGCCCGTTCAGGTGGTACAGGATAGATTTTGTGTTTCCCTGCCAATTTTTGATTTGAGCGGAGAAGAAGAAATTGCGCGCCGTGAGATATTACGCCGTCGATTACGCGAAGAAGCGGCAAAAGCGTTTAACCTGAAAAGTGACCTGATGCTCCGCGTGGCGTTATTTCGCCTGACGCTGAAAGAACATGTCTTGTTCCTGAACGTACATCATATCGCCTTTGACGAGTGGTCTCAAAAGATCTTCTTTCGTGAACTACTCCATTGTTATCGCGCTTTTTGTGAAAAGGCGGATCCTGGTTTACGACCGCTGCCAATTCAATACGCGGATTTCGCTTCGTGGCAGCGCGATCCGTTGCATCATCATGCATGGATTGATCAGCTCAAGTATTGGAAGGAACATCTGGGGACGAACGTGCAGCTCACCGATTTACCATCAGATCGGTCGGAACCGCAGGAACGCAGCCTTTTGGGTGCAACCTCCTCGAGGGTGTTTTCGCGAGGCCTGGTCCATTCTGTGCGATCCTTGTGTCGGAAAGAATGTGTGACCCCTTACATGCTTCTCTTTTCCGCGTTTAATGTGCTGCTGCACAGGTATACGGGGCAGGATGAGATTACTGTTGGGACGCCTGTTTCCGGACGAAATCGTGTAGAAACAGAAGATCTGATCGGCTTTTTTGTAAACACGCTCCCGATCCGAACCGATTTTACGGGGGACCTTACCTTCCGAGAACTTTTACTGCGGGAACGCAATACGTGTCTGAATGCTTTTTCGAGACAGGATGTGCCTTTCGAAAAAATTGTCGAAACACTTCAGCCCGAGAGAACCAGCGCGCGAAATCCGTTTTTCAACGTGATGTTTTCGCTACAGAACGCACCCCACAACAAATGGGAACTCCCAGGTTTGGTCTTCGAACAAATCGAAATTGAAAATGGCACCTCTAAATTTGACCTGACTCTTGCCATGCAGGATGGCGGAGAGTCGTTGGGGGCAGTGGCCGAATTCAGTACCGACCTCTTTTCCCCAGGCACCATCGAACGACTACTCGGGCATTTGGAAGTAGTTCTCGAAAGTGCTGTCTCTAATCCGGAACAAAAAATATCGAAGCTTCCTTTACTTACACCTGCTGAACACGTGCAGATATTGGTCGATTGGAATCAAACCTCTACGGTTTATCCGCGAGAGGCAACGGTTCACAAATTATTTGAGAAGGCTGTTTGTAAGAACCCGGATGCAATCGCTGTGCGCTACGGATCCGACCAACTTACCTACGCGCAATTGAATGATCGAGCAAATCGGGTGGCTAATTTCTTGAGGAAACTTGGGGCAGGCCCAGATGTTCCCATAGGCGTCTCGATGGAACGGTCAACTCAGATGATTGTCGGGTGGTTGGGGATCCTGAAGGCCGGAGCAGCCTATGTTCCTCTCGATCCTGAATACCCTCAAGAACGACTGGCCTTCATGATCGAGGATACGAAGATGCCCGTGATCCTGACCCAAAAGGCGCTGTTGCATCAGTTCTCCAAAGAAACGAGGACCATTTGCATCGATTCAGATTGGAGAAGCATTTCCCAGGAGCCTAATACCTCGCCTTTGGTGGACGTCGGAGCGGAGAATCTGGCGTATATCATTTACACGTCGGGTTCTACTGGGCGACCAAAAGGCGCTGCGGTGCCGCACCGCGGAATTGTCCGGCTGGTTTTTAATACGAATTATATCCAATTCGATTCCGACGACCGGTTGGCGCAGATTTCGAACAGCTCTTTTGATGCGGCAACTTTTGAAGTCTGGGGATCGTTGTTACACGGCGGGCAGTTGGTTGGGGTTGAGAAGGATATTTTCCTGTCTCCGAAAGCATTCGCTCAATTCATTCACGAGGAGAAAATTACGGGAATGTTTCTTACGGTTGCACTTTTCAACCAGATTGTCGCTGAAGTTCCCGACGCTTTTCGCGGGATAAAGAACGTTCTTTTTGGTGGGGATGCTGCGGATGCCAAGGCGGTGCGAACCGTTCTTGAAAAAGGCGCTCCTCAACACTTGATCAATGGTTACGGCCCCACTGAAAGCACGACTTTTTCCTCCTGTTATGAGGTAAGGTCGGTTCATCCTGAGGCTAAATCGATTTCCATCGGGCGTCCGAATTCCAACACGATGTACTATGTCCTCGACAAAAATTTGCAACCGGTCCCAGTCGGGGTGTGGGGCGAGTTGCATATTGGTGGGGACGGTCTGGCAAGGGGTTACTTCAATCGGCCTGAATTGACCGCCTCTAAATTCATTAAAAATCCGTTCAGTCCAGATCCTGGTGGTCGTCTTTATAAGACTGGAGACCGGGTTCGATGGTTGCCTGAGGGGATCATAGATTTTTCTGGAAGAATTGATTGTCAGGTCAAGATCCGTGGATTTCGCATTGAGCCTGAAGAAATTGAATCGATCTTGAAACAACAATCGTTGGTGCGCGACGCGGTGGTTCTGGTTCGAGAAGATTCGCCGGGAGATAAGCGCCTTGTTGCTTACGTGGCAACGCCGCAAGCCGGCGCCACCACTCCTGAACAACTTCGAAAAATATTGGCCGAAAAGGTGCCCGCCTACATGGTCCCTTCCACGGTTGTCGTCATGGAGGCATTTCCGCTTACGCCAAACGGGAAGATCGATCGCCGTAGTTTGCCAAAGCCCGAGAACAAGTCGACAACCGTAGAAGTGGAACCGCCCCGTAGTTTTCTGGAAAATCAATTAAAACGGATTTGGGCAGACGTTCTTGAAAGAAAATCTGTGGGAGTGGACGAGAATTTTTTCGAACTGGGTGGGCATTCGTTGTTAGCGGTAAAGCTATTTGCACAAGTCGAAAAGCAGCTCGGACATCGAGTTCCCCTACAGATTCTCTTTCAGGCTCCAACGATCGAGCAGCTTGCGAAAATCATGCGAGAAAAGGGCTGGTCTCCGGCCGGCTCGTCTCTCGTTGAAATTAAGAATGGAGGAGAGAAGCCTCCCATTTTTTGGCTCCATACGCTCGGAGGCGGCGGTGGAGGTGGTTTGTTTACCTACCAGCAACTTGCCAACTTGCTCGGACCCGACCAGCCGTCATTCGGATTTGTTGCGCCCACCGAGCCGCATGCAAACATCGAAACAATGGCGTCTCATTATATCAAGGAGCTCAAAGGGATTCAACCAAAGGGACCTTACTATCTCGGAGGGTATTGTTTTGGTGGTGTAATCGCCTATGAGATGGCCAGACAACTGGCGGGAAACGGCGAGAAACTGGCTTTGATAGCGTTGATTGAAAGCATGCCTCCGCAGCTGGAAACGGCTTCTCCCTGGAGCGCAATTTCTCTTCACCACATGCTGAAGACTCTTCCCGCCTGGATCGCTCATACCGCATCCAATCGGACAGAGTTGGTTGAGCGACTTTCTGCAAAAGCAAAGAAGTTGAAGCGTAAACTTTGGGGAAATAATCAAGCGAACGTCAAGACAGCTTCGGTGCCAGATTTGAACACCTTTATTGATATGTCGAATTATCCGAAAGAATTCCGCCGTTACGCGGAGATTCATTGGGATGCGTTTTCGAAATATGTTCCGCAACCTTTCGCGGGAAAAGTGACCCTCTTTCGAACACGACAGCCCCGATTGTTGACGCTTGACCCGGAAGTGAGCTGGAGAAAACTCGCTCGCGGAGGTGTCGACGTTCGAATCCTTCCCGGGAAGCATGAGACGATTCTGCATGCACCTTTTGTTCATCGTCTCGCTGAAGAAGTGAGGTCCTGTCTGCAATCGACGGCAACTGCGGTCTAGATGAGGATTCATGGAAACGCAATTCCACTGGCCAATTTCACCTGGCAATTGGCGGATTTCTTCCAAGTCCGTTTGCGTTCTTGCGATCTCAATTCGAGAACATTCCGCAATGCTTTCGGAATTGTTTTCTTTCTTGTCCCAGGAAGAACGAGACCGCGCACTGAAGTTTCGTTTTGAAGCGAATCAGGTGGAATTCATCGTTGCCCGGGGAGTTTTGCGCAAGGTTTTGGGTAAGTGTTTAAATCTAGCACCGCGTTCGGTCGGCTTGCTTTATGGAAAATATGGGAAGCCTCGGTTGAATTCCGCGTCATCGCTTCAATTTAGTGTCTCTCATGCAGGAGACCTGGTGGTTTACGCGCTGTCACTTAACCGTCGTATTGGAATCGATGTTGAACGATTTTGTTCAATTCCGGATTTGGACGCCGTGGCGGAGAGGTTTTTCTTCGACGAGGAACTCTTGGAACTGTTGAGGTTGGAAGGAGAAAAAAAAGAAAATCGGTTTTTCGAATTCTGGACTCGAGGAGAAGCATTGCTGAAATGGTGTGGAAAAGGGATGGCGGAGCCAGAATATCGTCAAAGGCTGAAGAGGAGATTTAACGGAAGCATCGTGCCACTGCGGCCAGCTGCAGGGTATTTTGGGGCGGTGGCTGTTTCGGGGCAAGATTTCGAGCTTGCTACATGGCAATGGCCGTTGGAGAGAGAAGAGGTAAATTTTTCCATAAATTCTCGAGCTAAAATCTTTGCCTAAGGGCCGGCCGGATATTTTCGTTTATCAAATACGGGGGCCGACCTGATGTTTGAAAATTCCGGAGGGCTTACATTGAGTCTGACGCTAGCTGGAAAGGATTTCCCTTGTGAAGCCTATGATGATGCAAGTGGTGGGCGTGATGGTTGGGTCGATGTTGTTGGGATGTTCCCAACGAACCAGTAGTCCGGCAGACCAGCCCATCAACTCCAGTGCCGCCATTTCTTCCACGAACGACACTTTGCGGGTGAACCAGCCACGGGCTTTTAATGAATCGGAAATCATCGGGGGCCAAGGGACAAATTTGCAAATTGCAGAGGCAGCCGGAGCAAACAAGGCTGTTTTCGATTCCGGGAATACTGTGCGTCTGAAGTCTGTTTTCGATGCTGACCCTGCACTGACAATAGTTTCTCCACACATCCAAATCATTGAACGGAATGGAAAGACCGTCTTGAAGGGGACTGTTGAGACGATGGCCCAGAAATCAGCTATTCTGGAGAAAGCCCGACAGGTTGTCGGAGACAACAAAGTTGAGGATGCGTTGGAGGTGCGCATTGGCCCTGATTCACCTCCTATTCAAAAACAAGCAACTCCATGATCCTATGGCTAAAGCAGTATTTTGCATCGCAACAAGTGAATTTCAGGCGGAATCGATCGTTAATGATTTGCGGGTAGCAGGATTCAACGATAACGATATTTCCGTCCTGTTTCCCGACAAGACCGGAACGCGTGATTTTGCACACGAGCAACATACCAAAGCCCCGGAAGGCGCGGCCACTGGGGCAGGCGCAGGCGGCGTCCTAGGCGGAGCATTGGGTTGGCTGGCGGGCATCGGTGCCCTAGCAATTCCGGGAGTGGGGCCATTTATTGCTGCCGGGCCTATTATGGCTGCTTTGGGTGGAGCTGCTGTGGGAGCAGCGATTGGCGGAATTACGGGTGCCTTGATTGGAATGGGAATTCCGGAGTACGAAGCAAAGCGTTACGAAGGTAAAATCACTGCAGGAAACATTTTAATATCCGTGCATACGGACAATCACGAGCAAGCGGTCCGTGTTAAAGATATTTTTCAAATCGCTGGAGCTGAGGATATATCAAGCAGTAGTGAATCAGGTGTTCCGAGAGAACATGCCTATCAACCTGGTGAGAGACCCGCTCGGGTAGAAGGTTGGGATAAAAAAGGTTAAGGCCTTGGATTTCCTGTTGGTTTCGACTTATATTAATCAATATGAACAAAGCGCTTGGAGTTGCCCTATTGGTTATAGGTGCCATTTTGTTGGTTTTTGGTTACAACGAATCCCAGTCTTTAAGTTCGAGTGTCTCCCGAGTTTTTAATAACTCACCAACTGATCGCTCAATGTGGTTCCTTATAGGAGGGGGTGTTGCTGCGGCCGTGGGGCTTTTTTTTACGCTTTCGAAATCCCGCTGACTTCCGTGCCTTTAAACGTTTTGGAAATATCCTTGCGATTATTTGCAGGATGATGATTCTTTTTAGCCTGTGAAGACACCAGTCCAGAAAAAGAGTGAACCGTCGTTGAAGAAAACGAAATTCCGCGTTCTCCTGGTGGATGATCACCCTATTTTGAGGCAGGGATTGGCCCGTTTGATTAACGAGCAAAAGGACCTGATGGTTTGCGGTGAATTCGAAGAGGCTGCAAAGGCCTTGGATTCCATTGAGGCTTTAAAGCCCGATGCAGCAATTATCGATATTTCCCTCAAAGGAGCCAGCGGCATTGAACTTCTGAAGAACATCAAAGTTCGTTTCCCGCAATTGTTGGTTCTTGTGTTGTCAATGCACGATGAGTCTTTGTATGCGGAGCGCGCTCTTCGCGCCGGTGCCTCAGGTTATATCATGAAACAAGAAGCGACTGAACAAGTCCTTGTGGCGTTGCGTCGCGTGTTAGGTGGAGAAATTTACCTGAGCGAGCCAATGAGCAGCAAATTGATGCACCAGCTTGTGGGCGGGAAGCCAACTGCCGGTTCTTTGCTGGAACGTCTCAGTGACCGTGAGTTGGAAATCTTCGGGCTAATTGGCCAGGGCCGCGGAACCCGTCAGATTGCCGAGCAATTACACCTGAGCGTCAAAACCGTTGAATCGCATCGGGCTCACATTAAGGAGAAGCTTAATTTGAAGAACGCGACTGAACTGGTTCATCGTGCAATTCAAATGCGCGGAGAATAGTTCGGACCGACTGCCTTTACTCTGGTACTAGGGAAAATCTGAAAGGCCGCTCCAACCTTCCTTTAACGTTAGATTCCGTCGGTTGCCTGATTGAGACTTTTTTCCTTTCGACGTCAAATGGAGGCGCGTGAAAAGGATGCGCCTCATAAACGTATGAAAACGAGAGTTTTCGTAGTTGACGATCATCCGCTACTTCGGCAAGGCATTGCGCAGCTCATCAATAACGAACATGACATGGAAGTTTGTGGTGAGGCCGAGAACGCTGCTGGGGCTCTTCAACTGATCAATATCGCGAATCCTGACATTGCCGTTTTAGATATATCGTTAAAGGGGGATAGCGGAATTGACTTGCTGAAACAACTTCGGGATTCACATCCCGAGGTGAAAGTCTTGATCCTCTCCATGCACGACGAAAGTATTTTTGCCCGGCGTGCTTTTGTTGCCGGTGCTTCAGGCTATTTGACGAAGGATGAAGCCACGGACAAGGCGTTGTTGGCGATTCGTTGTGTCCGCGATGGAGGAGTCTACGTGAGCGAAGAGCTAGCCGCGTGCTTGAAACACCGGCCATTCCCTGAGTCTGCGGCGAGTTTTTCTTCCCACCACGTTGCATCTGGTAAAATTCTTATTGCCGGAAATACCCATTACTGCGCGTTTGCTCCAGCCACAGACTTGCACCCAGCGTGACTTGGCTGCTCTCAGCGAACCGCCGCATCGCCTCGGGGAAATTGGTAAATTTGCCGTGCAACTTCTTTCCATCTTATAAACGGTCTCTGTCCGTATTGTCGGTTGTTTTCGCGAGACCTAGGTTTCCTTATGAAAACAAAGACTCTTCGTTTACCCGTGCTCTTTGCCTCGGCGGGAGCGCTTTTTTGGACGGTTTCAGTGGCGCGTGCTGCTGAGTCCCTGGAAGTTCGACAGGAAAGTACTACTTCTCAAAAGGAAGTGATTAACGAACCCTCGGGAGCAGAAAGGACCTATTCAACTCGAATCGAAACGGGACCTGCCTATGGCACTTCCTATGGAACCCAGACCTACGAAAGTAATACTTCGCTGGATCCTGATACCGAAGGCGACCGAATCATGCACATGTATCAACGAGGACGCCATGCGGCGGAGTCGTTGGATCGCCAGATAAAGCCGAATCCAATCGTTGTGCTTCCAGGAGCAACAACATTTGAAAGCTCTGCTGCTTATCCGCCCAATCATTTAGGGGAGTTACAACAGCAACAGAGTTATTCCTCCAGCTTTAACGAACCCGCAGCGGCGGAGCGGGAAAGCTCAACGAGCAGCACGACGACACGCCGTTATTCTACAACCGAAAGCACACCCAGTTCGTCGGAGCCGGCGGCCATGTTGAGCTCGGGCACCACGGTCAAAGCCAGCGATCTTATCGGAATGAATATTAAGAATGAACAGGGTGAAAAAATCGGGGAAGTCAAAGATGTGGTGGTTGATCTGAAGTCGGGAAGGGTGGCCTACACTGTTGTTTCTGCTGGCGGTATAGCAGGAATCGGCGACAAATGGCTTGCGGTGCCTCCCACTCTGTTTTCCCGGACAGGAACAGAAAAAAACCTGACATGGAACATCGATAAAGAAAAACTAAGCACTGCTCCTACCATCGACAAACACAACTGGAACGCTGCTTATCAGCAAGATTATATTGGCAACGTTTATAGTTTTTATGGCGTGGAAAGCTATGAAGCCAATGAACCTGCCGGGAGCCAGAAAAAAGATTTACAATACCATCACGATTCAGAAAAACAGGATCGCCAGGAAAAGCAAAACCGACAGGATCAGGACCAAAGCCGGAATGACGCGAGTTCGTCTTCTGCGAGCTCTGAATCCAGCCGACAAAGCGATTTGCAGAAATCTGAGCCTGAAAAATCCGCTTCCGCTGACGTTTCCAAAGAAGCTGCTGGGGCTCAGCCTTCTACACCCACTGGAGCTTACTCGGGTGGAACCCAAAGTTCATCTAGTTCCGGTGCCAAATCCAGCACAGATGCTAGTTCTCGTTCCTCGACCGATACATCGAGTAGTTCGAGTTTAAAAAGCGAGCCGCAATCGGGTGCGTTAAGTACTCAGGCGGCTGCAACTGCTAACGAGGCGGCGGGAGCCGCCGTCGGGTCTCTGCCCGACAAGGTGCAAATGGCATTGAAGAATGACGCTTCCCTTTCCGGATCAGCTCAGAACGTTCAGTTCAGTATGAATGAAAGCAAGCTGACCGTTAAAGGTACCGTGAAAAGCGAGGACGAAAAAAATCGCATTCTTGAAAAAGTGCGTGCCATTGCAGGTGAAACTAAAGTCGATGACCAACTCAAGGTGACTGCCAGCAGTGACTCGAATCCGAGTGATAACAGCAGTGACAACGATAAATAATTATTAGGCCGAAAAGGAGGAATTATGGCCAAAGCCGTCTTTTGTATCGCCACGAGCGAGTTCCAGGCTGAATCCATCGTGAACGAACTCAAAGTTGCAGGATTTTCAGACAATGACATTTCAGTGTTATTTCCTGACAAAACCGGCACAAAAGACTTCGCTCATGAGCAACACACAAAAGCACCGGAGGGTGCGGTCACTGGAGCTGGTACGCTCGGTGTCTTGGGTGGCGCGCTCGGATGGCTCGCGGGCATCGGTGCATTAGCCATACCCGGTGCTGGCCCGTTTATTGCCGCCGGGCCAATTATGGCGGCATTGAGCGGTGCCGCAGTCGGGGCTGCCGTTGGAGGCATTACCGGCGCTCTCGTGGGAATGGGAATTCCCGAATACGAAGCGAAACGCTACGAAGGCAAAATCAAAGAGGGCAACATCCTGATTTCCGTGCATACGGAAAACCACGATGAAGCCAAACGCGCCAAGGACATCTTCGAAAAAGCCAACGCCCACGATATCTCTTCGACATCCGAGGCGGCGGTAAAAGCGGAGAAAGCCTTGCGGTCGGAAGCACGAGAAGAAACGTGGGAGAAATTTTGAGCCAGTGCTTGAGTCAGAAAATACTGGCTTCAAATTTACCTTCCAAGAAAGGAGGCGCTTATGTTGACAACAATAGCCAAAGTTTGGGGTTTCATTTTTCTGATCGTGGGCCTTTTAGGTTTCATTCCCGCAGCGGCGCCGAGCGGGCATCTGCTGGGAATTTTTGATGTCAATGGACCGCACAATTTTGTGCACCTTTTGACGGGGATAGTTGCTCTTGTTTGCGGCTATCAGGGTATTCACGCCTCGAAAATGTATTTTCTCATTTTCGGCGCGGTTTATGGTCTCGTAGCCATTCTCGGTTTTGTCGCTGGCAATAGTCCGGTGCTCGGCTTCATCGCCAACAACATTGCCGACGCATGGCTTCACGTGGCGATCGCCATTGTTTCCATTGCTCTGGGACTGATTCCAGAGACCACACCAGCACCGACGCGAACGTCGATGCCATAGAACTCTCATTCCACACAAAACTTGAGCCGCCGAGTCTACCAACCGGCGGCTCTTGTTTTTTTAAAGCCGAAACGTTCTTCCTCGTTTTGATGATTTGGAATTCGGCCATCCCCCGATTGAAAATAAAAGTCCGTTCTCTAGTTTGTTCGCTTGCCCGGGCACTCCCCTCGTTTCTGAACTCCGCGGAGAGTTGCTGTGTTTTTGCAAGGCCGGTGATTTCATGACTTTTTCGGTAGACGAACGTGATCGAATTGAATCTGCCCTTCGTGCTCATCAAACAAAGTTGAGCATGGCGGTTGCGATCGCGCACCTCGGCGTCTGGGAGTTGAACCTTGTGAGCAAGGAATTCACCGCGTCTGATGAAGTGAAAGTTCAATTTGGCCTCTCCCCATTAGATTCGCTGACCTTTGATCGTCTGTTTGAATTGATTCACCCGGATGATCGTTCCGCTGTCATCAATGGATTTCGCGGAAATCTTTCGGGGGGAAAAGATCACACTGCGGAATTTCGTATTATTGTTCCGAGTGGCGAAACCCGATGGCTTTCCACGATTGGACGCTGCGTGGCGGAACGCACGCAAACGATATTGGGTGTGTGTATTGATGTTACGGCGCGGAAGAAAAATGCCGAGGTGTTGGAGAAGACCGTCGCTCAACGTACAGCTGCCTTGCATGAGACGATCGCGGAACTCGAAGCGTTTTCTTACAGTATCTCTCACGATATGCGTGCTCCTCTGAGGGCGATGCGTTGTTTTTCGGAGATCGTCATGAAAGACTGTGAAGGACTTTTGGCCGAGGAGACGCTTGATTATCTCCGTCGCATCGCAGCAGCCGGTGAACGAATGGACCAATTAATCCAAGATGTTCTTACTTTCAGTCGTATCTCCCGATCAGATTTGCGGCTGGAGCCGGTGAATTTGGATCGATTGGTGCGCGGCATTCTTGAATGCTATCCCAATGTGCAACCCCCTCACGCGGAAATCACCGTTGAAGGAAAATTACCATTCGTAACTGGAAATCCTGCTGCTCTTACTCAATGTATTTCCAATCTGCTGGGCAACGCTGTCAAGTTTGTAGCGCCCGATACCAAGCCCCGCATTCTCATTTGGGCTGGGCCGATCCCAGATGGTGACATTTTGCGAGACGACTCATTGGCAAACTTCGTCCGCCTTTATGTCCGGGATAATGGAATCGGGATTGCCGCTAATCAATTCGAACGCATCTTTGGTATTTTTCAGCAATTGCATCGCGGCTACGAAGGAACCGGGATCGGCTTGCCGATCGTCAAGAAGGCAGCGGAACGTATGGGCGGCAAAGTCGGCTTGCTTTCCATTCTTGGAAAGGGGAGCACGTTTTGGCTCGATCTGCCGGGCGCGGTTTCAGAGGTTCCGAACGGTCCAAAGCGCACCGCTCCTATTGCGGAAGAGAAATTTCAACTCGTCCAACATGATTGAATTTTCCTGAGCTGTCATTGTTACGGCTCCCAAAATGTTGTCGTTGCAGCACTAAAGTCCTTTTCTTAGTTTCTTCGAATGCCCAAAGCGCCGCGTTCTTCGACAAACATTAATCGACGAAGCTTTCTACGTTCCGCTGGTTTAATCGCGGCCGCTGCCGTTCGGGCGCCGCATGTTTTTGCCGCTGAAAACCTGACTTTGCCTTTTGCCCATGGCCAGCGCCAGTTGGTGAAGTATCCCCAGAAACGGCCATTAATTCGGCTCACGACACGTCCTCCACAATTGGAAACACCTTTTGCTGTTTTCAATGAGAACGTCATTACGCCAAACGACGCTTTCTTCGTTCGTTATCATCTGGCGGGAATTCCTTTGGAAATTGATTCCGACGCGTTCCGTGTCGAGGTTAAAGGTTCTGTTGAAACTCCGCTGAATTTGTCTATGGCTGATTTGAAAAAGATGGAGCCAATGGAGATCATTGCGGTCCTGCAATGTTCCGGCAACAGCCGTGGATATTCTCAGCCTCGAGTGGGTGGGGGGCAGCTCGCCAACGGCGCCATGGGCAACGCGAAGTGGAAAGGTGTCCGACTCAAAGACGTTCTGGAAAAAGCCAAGCTGAAGCCGACATCAAAACAAGTCACTTTCAATGGCTTGGACAAGGCGGTCGTGGAAAAAACCCCGGACTTTGTCAAAGCTCTTGATGTTGATCACGCCCTCGATGGTGAAGTGATGCTTGCTTATGAGATGAATGGGGAGCCGCTGCCAATGCTGAATGGTTTTCCGCTCCGACTGATCGTTCCCGGTCACTATGGAACCTATTGGGTCAAGCATGTGAATGAAATCACAGTCATCGACCAGCCACTGGAAAATTTCTGGATGAATCCTGCTTATAGAATTCCGGATAATGGCTGCGGTTTCGTGGAGCCCGGCACTACCCCAGCAAAAACTGTCCCGATCAAGCGCTATAACGTCCGTTCGTTTGTTACCAATCTTTCAAATGACGCCATGGTTAATACGGGCAAGCCTGTGCCGCTCAAAGGCATCGCATTCGATGGAGGTTATGGCATCAGCGAGGTGCTTCTGTCCATCGACGGTGGACGCAATTGGTTTCCGGCTAAACTTAGCGATGATCTCGGAAAATACTCTTTCCGCCAGTGGGAGGCGGTTTTTACCCCAAGTCGTCCTGGCAAAGTTGAAATCAAGGTGCGCGCTATTAATCGGGTAGGGGAGACGCAGCCAATGAATCCTCTTTGGAATCCGCCGGGCTACATGCGTAACGTCGTTGAGACCGTCAACATCATTTCCGCCTAACTCGACATGAAATCCTTTTTTCTTTTAGCTGCATTGTATCTCGCTGGTGTCGCGGTCAACGCCGAAGTCTTGAAAATCGAACTACCGGTCGAAACCGGTGTTTTTAGAACGGGCGCTGGCGCTGATCTCGCGAATGCGCAATGTCTCAGCTGTCATTCGGCGGATTACGTTTTGATGCAACCACCCATGCCGGCGAAATTTTGGAAAGGCGCGATCGACAAAATGATCGGGAAATATGCTGCGCCGATTCCGACGAACCAGGTCGACGCGCTGGTGGAGTATTTTTCGCGAAATTACGGTACGGAAACGAACACGCCAAGTCACGTTGTTGTTACTCAAGTGATTCCTCGTCCGACTGGATCGGTTGATGGCGAGGCGGTGGCAACCAGGTTCGGTTGTCTGAACTGTCACGCTGTCGACAAGAAGTTGATCGGCCCACCGTACAAGGATGTAGCAGCGAAATATAAGGGTAATGCAGAGGGTGCCTCCAAGGTCGCATATCAAATCACGCATGGCGGTTCGGGGCAATGGGGGACGGTACCGATGCCTCCGTTTGACCAATTGTCCGCTGCCGAAATCAAAGCCGTTGGCGAATGGATTCTGGCTCAATAAGGTTGGCTTAGTTAGCTCTTTTGCTTAGACGACCTTTCGTTTTTAGGTGAGTCGTCACAAGTTCATTTCCACACGATTGACGCCACACTTTACGGAGTGGTTTTCAAACGGAAAAATCGGCCTTCATTGGTGGTGGAAAAGGTAGTGCTGCCGATCCCTTCTGAAACGATCACGGCATTCGTGACAGGCTCCCAAGTAATCGGCGGTCTCAGATTGGTTGTCGTCTCGATTTCATACTCGGTCGAACCTTCGACGGGCCACGACAAAGAAATTCCCTCGGCTGACTTTTCGATGTTGAACGATGCCGAGTTTGCGACTGAAACAAAGACCGCCGGAGAAAAAGCGGTTCCTCCGCTGATGCTGGTGACGCGAGCGGAAAGCAAATACGATCCCCGATTACCAGGCACCCACGTAAAATTATACGGGGCATTGCCGCTCGTAGCGACGAGCGTTGCGTTCTGGAAAAGCTCGACTTTTTGCACTGTCGTTGCATCGGGAAGAAGGTTGATCGTTACCGGGATTTCCTGCCCAACAATGAAATGCTGTTGATTTGTTGGGTTTTGCACGAACGGGCGCGGTGTGACGGGTTTGACTGGCGTCAGGATGAAACCATGCGTTTGGCCATTGATCGTACCGGCGCCGGCAATTTGGCCTCGATCGTTGATGTCATAGCACAAGAAGAGGCTGCTCCAGCCAGAACCGGCTGGCAGTAAGGTCTCGAGTTTTTGCCATGATCCGTTTTCCCAGATCATGGCGTAGTTGTAGCCCTCATCCCCAACAATCTGGCCAAGATTGTTAATCGCGTTGGCGTGGCTTGACGCAAAAGAGCTGTAGGAGCCGAGGTCTCGAGCGACACCATTTTCCCAGAGAAATGCATGTTGGAAATTCGGGCCGTAGTAGTTTCCGACGACCTGCGACAGCGAGTTGACACCCAGGCAGCCTGAATTGGTTGAGCCAAAAATGTCTAAATTACCGAGCGAAAAATTGTTCCACATCACCGCTGGTCCTGGGCCTGCGCTGTAAGTTCCAGAGCCACCGACGATCAGGTTCGGACCGTTTAACGCATACGCCGTAGTGCGGTCCGTCCCGAACGCCCCCAAGTCTTTCATCACACCGTTGTACCAATAAAAGGCGTGAAAAGATCCGTTGGGTGCATAAAGCCAGCCAATCACGCGGCCAGCGTTGTCGATTGCTGTAGCCGCTCCCCATGCCGTGGTTCCGATTCCGCCCAGTTCGGTGACAACACCATTTTGCCAAAGGATCGGTGTGCTGGATAAACCGGCTTTTCGGAGATAGCCGACCACTTGATTGTTATCGTTGATCGCATTGGCATGGCTTTCGATTTCACCGATGAATAATGGTTGGATGCCGCCCGCGCTGGTCCAAATGCAAGCGTGCTTTGTATAAGATGGCGACGATGACATGAAGTCTCCCGCCACGACCCCGGAAAGATTGATGCTATAAGCACCGCTGTTTGGAAAACCCGCCATATTTCCCATGTCGGCCAGGGTATAACCGTTGTTTCCGATGGAAAGTTGCACTGTTCCGCCAGCCCCGTTCGCGCCGTCGACTGCGATTTGATAAGTGTTTCCTGCTACGACATTGAACGTCACGAGGCTGCTAAGATCGTAAGGACCGTTGTCGTTTGATATGATCGGCGAAAGGCCTTCGAGAGAGGTTCCGCTATAAACGGCGAGCAATGTATTAAATGTGCTGCCAAGGGTATTGATTGTAACCGACGCCGAACTCGGAGCGGTCCAGCTCCACCACAATGATTTCCCACCAATGTTTGCCGCATGATTTGGTTCGAACTCTTCTTTGCTGGCCAGCGTGCTGAAAGCTTTTGCGGAGACGCTGGCGCCTGAGAGAGAAATCCGGTTTGCAAAATGATCGTTCAGAGGGGGGCCTGGAGTGTGACGTTGCCAGTCGCTCCATTTCTCCCATCGACGGCGATTTGATATGTCGTTCCTGCAACCGCATTGAATAGAACCATAGAACTTGTCCCGCCGGCCGGATCGTTGTCATTGCTCGCAATTGGCGTCAGGTCTGAAACGGAGCTGCCGGTGTAAACTGCCAGCGTCGTGTCGAACGAACTGCCCAAGGTTGACATTGCCACCGTTTGGGAAAAGGTCGCGGTCCAGGTCCACCAGACAGAGTGTCCGCCCAATAAATTGGCATGGGTTGGTTCTCCAGTTTCGGCCGTGGCGAGGTTGTTGGATCCAGTTACTGTTGTGAGGCTGCCTGTAATCGAGATCCGATTTGCAAAGAGGTCATTTGGAGGCCGTAACATTGTGGAGACGTTCACCGTCGTGCTCCCTGTTGCGCCACTGGCTCCGTCGACAGCGATTTGATAGTCAGTCCCTGCCTCCACATTCAATGTCACTATGCTGGAATTTCCGCCCGCTGGATCATTGTCATTGCTGGCGAGCAAGGTCAGGTTCGAAACGGATGAGCCGGTGTAAACTCCTAACAAGGTGTCGAAATTGTTGTTGCGGGTCTGGATGGTGGCGACGGCGGCAGAAATGGGACGCCACGACCACCAGATGGAATGACCGCCCGCATTTCCAGCGTGATTGGGCTCTCCGGTTTGTTTGCTTGCGTCAACATTGATTCCTTTAATTGTCCATGACGCACCAGAGAGCGATCGACGGTTTGTAAACGAATCATTTCCCGGAGCACTGGAAGTGGAACCCAATGACTTGGCAAGATTGATTCTCCCGCCAGTCCGGCATTTGTTGCTTAAAACAGTCAACGGATCGGTGGAGGAATAAATGCGATTTAAGGTCTGTTGATAATTGTCGTTCGGAAATTGCGCTTTCATCAAAGCTACAAGACCGCTCACTGCCGGGGTCGCCATAGATGTTCCGCTGATGGTGTTGTAATCGCTATCGGAAGTGTTCCACGTAGAGATGATTGATAAACCTGGCGCGGCGACGTCCACCGATCCTTGTCCAAAGTTCGAGAAGTAAGCGAGGTCATCGGTCCGTGTTGTCGCCGCAACGACGACAATATTATCTCGGTTATAACTGCTGGGATAAAACGTGGAGATATCGTTGTCGGAGGAATTGTTCCCTGCGGCTGCGACAAAGATCACATTATGCTGGCGAGCAACTTCAATCGCGTCGGACAAAGCCTGGACGTATCCGCCACCACCCCAGCTGTTGTTCATGACGGTGGCGCCGTGCTCGGTGGCATAATTAACGCAACTGACGGCATCCGAATCCCAACCAGAACCAAATGAGTTCAGGAATTTGCACGCCATAATTTTTGCATTCCATGCGACGCCGACGACGCCAATGCCATTATTTCCCACGGCACCAATGGTCCCCGCAACGTGGGTTCCATGTCCGTGATCATCCATTGGATCGCCTGTCATGGTGATGGCGTTAAATCCGCGGATATCGTCAATGATGCCGTTGCCATCGTCGTCAATTCCGTTGCTGGGAATCTCCAGCGGGTTGGTCCACATGTTTGCCTCGAGATCCTGGTGAGTGTAGCGAACCCCTGTATCAATGACCGCCACGATGACGTTGGTCGCCTGCGTCCGGAGACTCCAACCTTCGGGGGCATCAATATCGGCGTTAGCAATACCACCGCTTTGACCGGTATTGTTCCAACCCCAAAGCGCCCCGTTCAGATATTGCGGATCGTTTGGTGTGGCTGAAACATGGACTTCGTAATCCAGTTCGGCGTATTGAACTGAAGGATCGTGCGAATAGATATCTTCCATCCGCTCAATTTCGACACCTGGTGGAAATTCGATCACCTGTAGGTCGCCTATATTCTTGAAGGACTTCAATATTTTTCCACCATGTGCCGAATGCAGTGCGGCGATCTTTCCTTTTGCGCCGGCGACGTCCGGGTTCGGTTTGACGAGAAGACGGTGGGGATGAAAAGCCGGTCTTTTTAGGGGATCCGATCCTTTGGGACCTTTTTGCGCAAGGCCAATTTGCGCTGCCAGAAAGATTGTTACTCCATATATCGCAGATCGAAAAAGCCTGCGCCATTGGTTGTTCCCCGTTTGGTTGCTCATCGAGAGCAATTACGCCCTCATCCTGTGAAATCTGGCAAGAGGTTTGAGGCCTGTGACCGCGGACGCACGGGGGGAAACAAGAAGAGCCGCCCACGATCACTCGCAAGCGGCCTGGCAATGGATCAAAAGGACGAATTATTGTCCGGTGACGGTCACATCGTCGACATACCATCCCTCGGTCACAGGGCACATTTCGGTGTCATAATGTTCACCGCAAGCGCCGGTGATATAAACGCTGAAGCGAACGCGAATGGTTTGCCCCGCATATTGGGAAAGATCGACGGACATTTCCGGAGTCGTGAAGCCACCCCACATTTCGTATCCCACGATGAGGCCGACAGCGGCATTGTCGAAGGTCGCAAAGTTGTTTGTCGAAATATCGATATAAACTTGGTCGTCATCGATCCACCAGTCGCTTTCACCACGGGGAAGGTGATTGAATGAAAGGGTAATGTTGGTCAAACCGCTGAGATTGATTTGCGGTGACACGAGATAACCGTAGCTATCTGTCCCTTTCGGGCCAGTTGATCCCGTGGCTTCATCTCCGTAATACCAAGACGTATTGGTGGTTACCGAAGACCAGCGCTGGCTCAGGTGCCAGAAGCCTCCATCGTTTGTTACTCCGTCAGTAGAACCGCTGACAGTCCAGCCATTGGTCCCACTTTCCATATCATCGGAAAAGACGGTGGTTAATTGAGCTTGTGCGGTGATTAACATGCTGCAGAAGCTGCCCATAAGAACGGTGCGGAATAGTTTTTTCATCGTGACTGTTCTAACAAGTGATGCCGGCGCCTCAAACCTTAAACGTGGGTTCGGGGTACCCCTGATAACACGAGGATTGACCTCTTCGGAACAACGATCCCCGATTGACTCCCGGCGGAGACAAGGGACGTTAACTCATGAAACTGTTTCTACTTCTGGGTGGTGCAATTTTGATGGTTGTGGGTTGTGGAAAGAACACGGGAACAGAAGAATCCGACAGCCATCCTGTTTCGGGAAGCTACGGAGATGCGGGCCGCGCGGCAGGAGTAAGACCGACGGAGAACGACGTGACCGACACAAACTTACTAACCAGCCCTTCGAACACGCTGCATCGCGTAGCAAAATAGCCAGATGACGGTTAAAGGCCCGGCTTTGCCCCTGCCGGAATCAGCCGACTCAGAGCACCTTGATTCGAATACTCCGCCAACGGCAAACTTTCCCGGTCGGCCATCCCTTACCACCGTGCACTTGCAAGCCGATGGAACCTTCACGTCCCAAAATTTCCGCCACCTTTTCTTTTTTATAGGCAGGCAATGGAGATGTCTCGCCGCTCCAATGACAGACTTTCACGCCATTGATCCACGTCGTGATTTGCGGATACTTTCCTACACACCGAATCTTTGCGGTGTTCCAATCCTTCAGTTTCCACGCCTTGATCCATTCCTCCGGCGTGCAGCTATATTCATAAACACCGTCCGGCCATTTCGCTGCACGCGGGTCCGTTTCAGTTTTCCAACCCGTGGGATTGCCGTCAGTATCAACATCTTTCGCGAAGATCTGGAATGGCTTCATCGCGAAATCTCCTGGCATTTCGCCGCGAAGATGTCCCACGTTGCCTGACGTGTGATAATCGACGTACATCTGCAAACCATGCCCCAGGTCGTTGCATCGGAAAAATACACCACTATCCGGACCCCAGTCAGGTCGCATCGCCAGCGTCAGTTCGAAATCGCCAAATTTCTGGTCTGTCAGAAGAATTCCGCCGTTCCCGGATCCCGGAGGATCCTGTTGGCCCACCAACATGCCATTTTCAAC
This sequence comes from uncultured bacterium, assembly GCA_966095605.1. Classification (GTDB taxonomy): domain Bacteria; phylum Verrucomicrobiota; class Verrucomicrobiia; order Limisphaerales; family JACDHS01; genus CBHWET01. The sequence goes on from CBHTTJ010000061.1 coordinate 27,139, forward strand.
AGTCCACTGACCGCCGGTTCCGTGCCCGATTTTATGCGGCGGCTTGTGCCAGCCCTTCAACGTTTTGCCGTCAAAGAGTGACTGCGATTCTTCAGCTGCCC